>JBAZZW010000001.1:0-322859 GCA_041658625.1 Actinomycetota bacterium | reverse complement strand
CGGCCGGCAAAGTCCTGGCGAAAGTATACGAAGACATCGTCTAAATAAAAAAGTGACGAGCTGTGTGAACATCTATTTCTAGTTTCTATCAGCGGCCTCGAAATTATTAATATCCTCTCCCCTGCGGGGAGAGGATTAAGGTGAGGGGGCTCTGTTCTATTTACAAATGACGAGCCCGCTTAAACAGATTCAGACCTAGCTGCTATCGACGAGCTCGAAATTATTAATATCCTCTCCCCTGCGGGGAGAGGATTAAGGTGAGGGGGCCGAACATCAAACGCAAGAACGTTTCTCTAGCCCGGAACCTTCGTTCAAACTCAACGGATGCCGAGCGTCTGTTGTGGAAGCATATCCGCGGGCGGGCAATCAACGGTCTCAAATTCAGACGCCAATATCCGGTCGGCAACTATATTGCGGATTTTGTCTGTCTTGAAAAACGTGTTGTCGTCGAGCTTGATGGGGGTCAGCATAACGAGAATAAGCAGGATGTCGTCCGCGACGCGTGGCTTGCCGAGAATGGATACAAGGTAGTCAGAATATGGAATAATGATGTACTGGGAAATATCGAGGGCGCGGTCGACTCGATCTTCAATAATTGCGGCTGACCCCCTCACCCTACCCTCTCCCCGTGGGGGGAGAGGAAAAGTACAGGTCATAGCCAGTAAGAGTAGCACGTGTGGATCACTGGCTAGGCACAAGGAGCGAATGTTGAGAGACAACTTTCTGCCGTTTGCTTTACCGTCGATAGACAAAGCCGAGATAGCCGAGGTAACGGACTCCCTGGAATCCGGCTGGATCACCACGGGGCCGAAGACCGCGGAATTCTCTAGGCGATTCGCGAAAGCGTGCGGCGCCAAATATGCCGTACCTGTTAATTCTTGCACGGCCGCCATGCATCTTTCGCTGGCGGCGCTGGATATAAGCCCGGGCGACGAGGTGATTACGTCGCCGATGACCTTCTGTTCGACGGCCAATGTAATCGTGCATGTCGGCGCGACGCCTGTCTTCGCCGACATCGACCCGGAGACGCTGAACATCGACCCGGCCGAGATAAAGAAGCGCGTTACCTCTAAGACCAAGGCCATCATCCCCGTGCATTACGCGGGCCATCCGGCCGCGCTCGATTCGATTATGGAAATCGCCGGCGAGCATGGATTGAAAGTCGTCGAAGACGCCGCCCATGCGCCGTTTGCCGAGTATAAAGGCACTGTTTTGGGTGGGATAGGGGACGCGACCTGCTTTAGTTTCTATGCCACCAAGAACCTGACAACAGCGGAGGGCGGCATGCTCACAACGAACAACCAGGCTCTTTACCAAAAAGCCTCGGCCTTATCGTTGCATGGTTTGTCCGAAGATGCTTGGGACCGGTATTCGGAGACAGGTTCCTGGTACTACGAGGTCATATACCCGGGCTTTAAATACAACATGTTCGACGTCCAGGCGGCTATGGGTTTGGCGCAACTCGACAAGTATGAAAGGCTCCAGGCCAGACGGGACGAGATAGCGGCGGCATACCACGCGGCTTTCGCCGGCCATCAGGCGCTTATCGTGCCGGTCGCGCGGGATCACGTCCGGCACGTCTGGCATCTCTATCCGGTGCGGCTGCGCCTCGAGAACCTGACGCTGGATCGGGCCGCGTTCATTTCGGAGATGAAGGCCAGGAACATCGGGACCAGCGTGCATTTTATCCCGGTCCACCTCCATCCCTATTACCGGGACGCCTTCGGCTTTAAGCGGGGCGACTACCCGGTGGCCGAGGACGCGTATGACCGGCTGGTTTCCTTACCGATTTATCCCAGGATGACAGACGACGACGTCAAAGACGTCATCGCCGCCGTCTTGGACATTTTACAGAAACACACAAAACCATAAAACAGTGCGGACAAGCCCGCCCCAAAATAACAGTGCGGACAAGCCCGCCCCCAATATAAAAGAAACAAGAATTGCTCTTCGAGCAAACAAGGCAAAATTGCTCTTCGAGCGAACGGAGTGAGTCGAGAAGTCCCATGTCACAAGAACCATGGAAGTGGTACGTTTACATTTTAGAATGTCAGGACGGTTCTTTCTACACAGGGATGACCTGGAATCCGGATACAAGATTCGATCAACATGTATCAAGACTAGGGAGCAAATATACTTCACGACATGGTGTTAGACGGTTGGCATATATGGAAGAATTCGAAGATTACGATACTGCCAGACATAGGGAAATTCAGATTAAGGATTGGTCTAGAGAGAAAAAGATGAAGTTGATTAACGGAGAATGGGGTCCGCAATAAGTCAGTTCTCGACTCGTCCGCCTTCGGCGGTCTCGCTCGAACAGCAAAAACAGAAGTGTTTTTCATGTGAGTGGATAGAATATTGCTCTTCGAGCGAACAAGGCAATATTGCTCTTCGAGCGAACGCATTGAATTGCTCTTCGAGCGAACAAGGCAAAATTGCTCTTCGAGCGAACGGAGTGAGTCGAGAAGTCCCATGTCACAAGAACCATCGAAATAGCGCCGGAGGCGCACATGATTAAAAGACTAATGGACATTACGATATCGGTTTTACTAATTCTCCTTTTTTGGCCGGTTATGCTTCTCCTCGCCGTCCTGGTCAAGCTGTCGTCGCCCGGGCCGGCCTTTTTCAAACCTGTTCGCGTCGGCTTGAACGGCCGGCCGTTTACCATGTATAAATTCCGCAGCATGCGGACCGGCGGGGAGAAGGACTGGATGGAACATTTCGATCCGAAAAGAATCGACGAGTTCGTTTTTCAAAAGGAGGACGACGCCAGGATTACCGGCGTCGGCCGTTTTTTGCGCCGGACCAGCCTGGATGAGCTGCCGAACCTCCTCAACGTCCTGGGTGGCAGCATGAGCCTGGTCGGGCCGCGTCCGGAAGAGCCCGAAGTGGTCGAGCACTACACTGGGGAAATGAAACGGCGCCTGTCCGTAAAACCCGGTATAACCGGACTGGCTCAGATTTCTGGTCGCGGGGAACTGCAGCTGAAAGACGTTATTGCTAAAGACCTGGAATACGTTGATAAACGCTCTTTTTGTTACGACCTTTTGATACTTGGTAAGACCCCCCTTACCGTTTTTGCACGCCGGGGCGCTCGCTAGCCGGTATTTTAAGCAAAGTCCCTTGTAATACCTGTTTCATTATGATAAATTATTGCCATCTGACAATGTAATGATTGTAACAATCTCGCAATGGCGCGACCTGGCAGAATACTTGAAACGAGGTAGCAAATGCTTGCTGAAGTGAACGTCTGGGCCGATATTATTGCTAC
Organism: Actinomycetota bacterium; assembly: GCA_041658625.1. NCBI lineage: Bacteria > Bacillati > Actinomycetota > Actinomycetota bacterium. Next base: position 319,585 of record JBAZZW010000001.1, on the reverse strand, counting down.
GGCATTGGTCGGAATAGCCCTCTTTTTCTGGGTCTTTCAGATCGTAGGCAATATTGTTACAGGCAGGTTTAAAAGGAAATTCGTCGGGGGAGAATGGCCGCACCATGACGCGATCGTCCCGCCGATGCCGAAAATCATGCACGGCGTTCACGTCGTTAGCATGATTTCCCTCTGGGTGTCGGGCTTATACATCCGGTTCCCGTTCTTCTCGGGCGGACGCGACATCATGAAGTACATCCACTTTGTGGCCATGTACGCCGTCATAATCATTTTCGTAATGCGACTCTGGTACGCTTTTACCCGCGACGGCAGGGAATTCGTCATAACACTCAAAGACGTTAAGAACTTCCCCAGAGTCTTGATGTACTACATGTTCCTAGGCAAGTCCTACCCGCATTTGATGAAGTACAACCCGCTGCAAAAAATGACGTACGGTTATCTGTTCCCGGTGTTTCTGACCATAATGGCGATAACCGGTTTCGGTTTGATGTGGCCGACGTCGGTTTACGGCTGGGCCGCCAACTTCACGGGAGGCGCGGCGGCCGCGGCGGCGTGGGGGCGCGTCATTCACTTCTTATGCGCCGCGATTCTTTTGATGTTCACGATGATTCACCTTTGTCTGTCGTTTATTGAGGACTATCCGGCGCTGCTGATCTTCTTTGGTTTATCCAAGGGCGATCACGGCCATGAAGAACACGAAGAAAACAAAGAAAAAGACAACAAGGAGCGCAAGGGCCATGGGCATACGGGAAATGTTCCAAGCATTGAAACGCACTAAAGCAAGAACGGCCGGTTGGTATCTGCGCCCGCTTGTCTTAATCGGTTTGCTGGCCGGCCTGACGGCGACACAAACTCCGGCTCTGGCCGCGCCATCCGATTTTACAATCGGCATTCCCGGTAAGACAGGCTGTCTTGTATGTCACGGTGACCCGAAGCTGACGCAGGTCAAAGCCAAGCGCTCGTTGTATATCAGCGACATCGAACTGATGTCCTCCGTTCACAAGGAACTTGCCTGCGTTAAATGCCATACGGATTTCAATCCGGCTTCGGCTGCCCAGTCTCATCAGGGGCTGACCACCGACTCCCGCACAATCGCCGGACTGGCGTGCAAGAATTGCCACGAGCATTCCAAGCAGCTGAAGATCTATGACAAGAGTATTCATGGCCGGCTGACTCTCGGCGGGGACTCTAAGGCGCCGACGTGCGCCGACTGCCACGGTGCCCACGGCATTAAGAGCTTCAAGAAGAACGCGGCCTACAAGCAGGAGTTTCACGCGACGGCCGCGCAGGTCTGCGGTCAATGCCATCAGGATTACTACGAAGCCTACAACGATTATTACCACGGAGCCGCTTACAAGACGGACGCCCCGGACGCCCCGGCGTGTTGGGACTGTCACGGCTCGCATGAGATATTGCCCGCCAAGGACTCTACGTCGAAAGTGGCGGACCGCAACCTGGCCAAGACTTGCGGCAGTTGTCACGCCGATTCGCACGAACCCTTTGTTGCTTTCGCCGACATGATTCACGGCCGGCCTAAGCTTATGAAGAAGAATATCGTCATTAAGTATAAAGACATGCTTGTCACGTGGTTCAGCGACAAGGTATCCGGAAAGGTAAGCGCCAACGCCGCGGAGAAAAACGGCGGCAAGTCCGGGAAGAAATAGGCTGGCAAAATAATGCATCAAAGACTCTGGAAACCGTCATATTCATTTCTTCTGGTCGTCGTCGCGGCGATAGTCCTGGTTGTCGGCTTGCCGGCGGCCGCGGCCGCGGCCGCGGCAGGTCCGGTGGTGGCGGTACCGATCACGGTCAGTCTGTCTCCGTTTGTCAGCCCATCGCAATGTGCGTTCTGCCACGGCAGCAACCTGGATAATTTCAGCAACCCGATCCTTTACTTCAAGCACGACCCTCATCTTACCCGGGGCATCAGGTGCGGCGTCTGCCACACGAGCTTCCCGCACGAGCCCGGGGGAACGGTCAAACCTAGCATGACGGTCTGTTATAATTGCCATAATGTCGGCCACGGCGACGAAGGCCTGGTCGCCTCGGGAGCCTGTGCCTACTGCCACCCTCAAGGCTACGGCGATCCTCCCGCGTCGCACACGGTGGAATTCAAGGGCGGCCGACACAAGGACGAAGCCAAGACAGACACCTTCCCTTGTTTGACGTGTCACATTAGCGACATGTGCGCCGGCTGTCACACCGCCAAGGCGGTTAAGCCGGATGACCACAAGAACGTCTTCAAGTGGCTTAAGGCGCACGGCACCAAGCGCGACGACGCCAACTGTGAAATCTGTCATACAAAGGATTTCTGCAACGAGTGCCACGTGACGCCGATGCCCCATCCGGCCCGCTGGGAAGGCGAGCATAAATCGACGGCGAAGGCTATGAAGAGCGACTGTAAGGTTTGTCACGCCGATACGGAGAAGGAATGTTCTTCGTGTCACCACCAGTTCAAGGGTAATACGTTACTAGTAGAATCCAATTGTACCCCGTGCCACGACGACTATAAGGCGCCGTTATCCACCCTAACCTGGGCGGAGCCGGTGCGTCTGCGTAGTAAAGGCATAATCATTCATAAAGCTCACTTTGAGATGACAAAAACCGACCCATTTGAGTGCAATGAATGCCACGATCGCGGCTTCGAGAGCGCGAAGGGGTGCTTCAGCTTCGAGCTATGCTACACATGTCACGGCAAATTGCGCGGCGGCTCGATGATCGCCAAATGGGGAGGCCAAGAACTGTGCTATCGGTGCCACAGAACGAAGTAGCCTATATCGAACTGGAGCGAAATAGAAAAATCGCCCGGCGGCTGAACATGGTTCTGGGAGTTCTAGCTTTCACTTTCATCATTCTCGCGATGCTTTTCGTCGGCTACTATTCGTATACGAAATATGTCCAACGCCAGGAGACTCCCGAACAAAAAGAGATCGCCAAGGCGACCAAGGATATCCGGGACAACCCCCGCAATTCTAGCGCGCGCGTCCGGCTGGGTGTTCTATATATGCAGGCCGGGCAGGTGGACGACGCGATCGACCAGTTCGACGAGGCCTTGAAGATCGCCCGCGACGACCAGGAAGCCTTGCTGTACGCCGGTATCGCTTATATGAATAAGGAGCAATACGAGAAGGCGCTGACGTATTTCAACAAGCTGATCAAATACTACAGAAATACGGCTTTGGCGGGCACAAACCCGTCCCTTGAGCAGTCTTATTATTACGGCGCCGTCGCTTACTGGAAACTGAAGGATTACGATCATGCTCTTGACTATGTAATCAAGGCTCTGCAGATCAAGGCATCGAATTCAGATTCTCACCTGCTGGCCGGCCGCATCTATATGGATAAGAAGCAAAATGACGAAGCGATTACGGCCTTCCAACAGGCTTTGCGCTTGGACCCCGCCTATCCCGACGCTCTGTACGGGATGGGTCTGGCTTACGAGGCCAAGGGAGATAAAGCGAAAGCGCTGGAGAACTATAAGGCGGCGCTGAAAGCAAAGCCCGATTTTCAGCCGGCGAAGGACGCCGTCGCCCGGATACAAAAAACGGACAAGAAGACATAAGAGACTCCCTCTCCCCCACGGGGAGAGGATTAAGGTGAGGGGTCCGATAAGATTGTCCCTCTCCCCAACGGGGAGAGGATTGAGGTGAGGGGTCCAAACCCAAAGAGCAACAACAAGGAGCAACACATGGAACAAGAACTGCCAAACATAGCCAATACGCCTAAATCGGTCGTTTTGCCGACGATGGCCTTGCCGAGGTATTACGCCCGGAAAAGACGCAACAAGCTAATAGCTATCGCCTTGATGACCATTGCGTTATTGTCGCTGATCTCCATATTCGGCGCTTACGTGAGCGTCCGGGCCGAGCCCTTGCCGAAGATAGAACAGGCGGCCAAAGGGCAGACTCTGCCGCCGCCCGGTTTTCTGTTCGCCATTACCGGCGGGCCGGGCGATCTGGCGCTTAAAAAACCGCTCGACGTCGCGATCCATCCCAACGGCAACATATACGTAACCACGTCGACACAGAAATTCGGGGTCGGCAGAATAGAGGTCTTTCAGCCGAACGGCACCTACATGTTCTCGTTCGACACGATCGACAAAGACCAGAAACTCAAAGCGCCCAACTACATAGCGGCCAGTCCGTCGGGCGACGTCTATGTTTCCGACAAACGCCTTAAGACAATCTTCATATTCGGCGCCAACGGAACGTTCAAGAAGCGGTTCGTGCCGGACAACAACAGTGATTTCGCCTGGGTTCCGATGGCGATGACGTTTGACTCGAAAGGCAAATTGTACGTGACCGATGTCGGCTTAATCCACCGGGTGCTCGTCTTCAGTAAGTCCGGCAAACTGGAGCGGGAGATCGGCACGATGGCCATGGCGACCAAGAAAGGTCAGTTCCCGGGCAGGTTCTATTTCCCGAACGGCGTTTTGGTCGATCGCGACGGCAAAATCTTCGTGGCCGACAGCAACAATCGCCGGGTGCAGGTATTCTCGTCCACCGGTAAGTTCGAGCGGATCGTTGAGACCACCGGTTTGCCCCGCGGCATCGCCGTAGACGCCAAGAATCGTCTATACGTTGTGGACGCGCTGGGCCATGACGTCAGCGTGTTCAAAAAGGGCACCAAGAACGGACCGGTTCTGACGGTCTTTGGCGGACAGGGCGTCCAGCTGGGCCAGATGCTATATCCGAACGGGCTACGACTCAGCGGAAACCAACGGCGGATATTCGTCGCCGACCGCGAAAACAATCGCGTGGACGTATTCGAGTGGCCGGAAAGCGAAGTGTCGCTTCTGGAGCCGGCGAAAAAAGCCATCCCCTTGGCCGGACTGCTGATACCTCTCGGCCTCCTTTTGGGCGCCATCGTCGGACGCCGCCGCCGTTTCTTCGCCGACCGGCAATTCATGTCGAATATCGTGCGCTACAACCACCTGTCGGACCTACAGAACAACGTCAAGAAGGTCTTCGTGGCTCCGGAGACCTACGAATACTTCAAGGGCTACCAGGAAGGAGACGTCAAAGCGGCGGATCTTATGGTACGGGTGAATCCGGACGAAACCGCGATCAAGTTAAATCAAAAGACACACCAGCTTGACGAGGAAACGGCGGTTATTTTCGCCGGCGCGCAACGGGGCATTACCAGGCCTCGGATTCTGGCGGAAACCGAAGCCGCCCACAAGGCAGCCCTGGAATTGAACATGGAGAGCATGGACCACGATCTGTTTGCGGAATTCAACAACCTTCCTTTGAAGGTGAAGAAGTAATGAAGCGCTTGTAAAGAAAGAGTGTAAGTTTTGTTGCATAAAGTATTGACATTTAAATCGAATTGTAATAGATTATCCCCATAAATATGTAACAGATGACACAATAGTAACAAATTGTTACTAAGTTAAGAGAACCTAGACAGGCGCTGTAACTTATATTAAAGACCAAACAAAAGAGACGTTAAACTTCCCCGAAGACAAAGGGTTAAGGATTTCTGTCTTTTATAAGCACGTAACAAAAGTATCAAACATTATGAAAAAGCAGAAGTCGACCGGCATAGGATGTCGGGAGGCGTTGAAACAAAAGAGTCAAGCGGAACAGACAATTTAATAGTGTTTAATCTCCGACCCTGTGTGTCCCTTGAGGGAGGCACAGGGCGATCCCCCCGCCGGTTTAAGGTGGAGGGTCAGGGTGAAGGGAGTAATCCCGGCGCCTCCCTCGTTTTAGGAAAGGAGAGCGTAATTGCGCATAAGGGCGCGCGCGCTTTCTTGATTCGAGGAGGTGGTGCCGGGATATTTTTTTTGGCCGCGCGCGTCGAACAAGGAAAAGGAGCGATTTAAGCAAGAAAGGCAATAAAAACAAGCTGCGTAAAGCAGATAAAGAGTAACAAAAATCCACACATGAAAGGGGGTTAAAACATGAGCAAAAAGACTACGAGTAAGTTAGGGTTGAGCACAACGCGGGTCATGGTTGTTATCGTTGCGATAGCGGCTATGACTTTTTTAATGAGCGGAACAGCCCTAGCGAACTGGGGTCCGCACGGCGGCTACGGAGTCTTTACGATCGGCGCTGACACCAACGGCAACGGCGTAATAGACACCGGCGAGCTCGTTGATCCGGACACCGACGCTTGCGCCGGTTGCCACCGGGCGCACACCGCGGTCAGCCAAGTCACCTGGACGGAAACAGGCAACCCGGGCGGCAATCTGACCAAGAACGCCCTCTTGATCGGCACGACGGCAACGACTCTTAAAGAGTTCTGCTATACCTGTCACGCCGACTCGGGCATAGGCGCTTCGACGAACGTGCAATCCGGCGTTTTTGACACGCTGGGTACCAATGGCGGTCCTACGGGCGTTGGTTACGGAACGACCGAATCCACCGAAAGTGGAATCCTGAACGGCGGCGGTTTCATGTCATTGGGAGCCACTGCCAGTTCTGTCACGTCGGCGCACACGATTGACGGCGCGGGCGGCATCGCCTACGGCGGTGGCGCGGACGGGATACCGAACGCGGGTCCCGGTACTGCGATCTCCGTTATGGACTGCGCGGCTTGCCACGATCCTCACGGTTCCAGCAACTACCGGATTCTGAAGGACACGGTAAACGGCGTAACAGTTGGCGGTTATACCGATCTGGCTAACGCTGTCGATCCGACGCCTAATCCTTATGTCATCTCGAATGAGGTAGGATATCCGATCTACACGGATACTCTCCCGGTGCCGACCGGTCCTCCCGGATTCAGGCTTCACCGGAACTACGGCGACCTGGACGGCGACGGCATAACCGAAGCCGGCGATTACCAGCCGAACTACACCGAGGCTATGTACGCACGGTCGAACAGCACGGCCAAAGGCCTGAGCGGTTGGTGTGCGGCCTGCCACACGACGTATAACACAACGTCGTCGAGCGGCCAGTTAGAGTACAACGCCGACGGTTATGATCCGGCAATCGGTTACGGTGACGTTGTACGCCACCGGCACCCGGTCAATGTCGCGTTGAGTACTTTCTACGGCGACCGCCACTTGATTGTTGACAATCTTAGTGCGGCCAACACACCGTGGGGCGACCAGACCTGGATACCGCTGGAGCACGACGCGTTCAATACGCTGGACAGAGCTGCCAACCAGACCAACACCATTCACGACAATGACGGCACAGTAGGATTGACGTCTGACTGGATGGGTTGTCTGACTTGTCACCGGGCCCACGGCACGAACGCGATCATGGACGGTTACGCGGACAGCAGCAGCAATACGCTGCCCAACAGGGACTACAACGGTCAAGACAGTCCTGTTTATCTAAACGCTGACGGCGTACCACCGGCGAACTCAAGCGCTCTATTGCGCGCGGACAACCGCGGCGTTTGCGAACGCTGCCACAATAAGTAAAAAGGAGGTGAGATAGTTTATGGCAAAGGAAGACAAAACAAACAAGAAGCAGACCGGTTTAACCCGGCGAGATTTCTTGAAAGTAACTGCGGCGGCAGGCGCGGCGGGCGGATTTACGTCGCTTCTGGATACGGCCGTTACACCGATGTCGGCGGCAGCGTACGAGATCACCGTAGATAACAACTACAACGTAATATCGACGTGTCCTTACTGCTCGGTCGGCTGCAATATGAAAGTCGGCACGCTGGGCGGAAACGTCGTTGATATCAAGGGTGATACCGACTGTGTAATCAACAAAGGCGCGCTCTGCAGCAAAGGCAGCGCGGCCATCCAGTTGGTTAACAACACACAGCGCGTCGGCACAGCCGATAGCGTCTGGACAGCCAGCCGCACTAACGGACCGATGAAGCGCACCGGAAATGGAGCCTGGGCAGCCATTCCGTGGGATAACGCGATGAGTGAGATCGCCGCGGCGATGGTTACCGCCCGTGGAGCTGTTCCGGTCGACGTCAGCGGTAGGGTTTCCGGTTCGGCGAAGGGCGTCGCTTTCCTCGGTTGTTCGCACGCGACCAACGAGGAGAACTGGCTGTATCGTAAGATGATCGGCAACTTCGGCACCAACAACACCGAACACCAGGCCCGCATATGACACTCTTCCACTGTGGCCGGTCTTGGCCGCACGTTTGGAAGAGGAAGTATGACCAACCACTGGATCGACGTTAAGAACGCTAAGTTGATCATGGTGTTGGGGGCTAACCCCGCCGAGAACCACCCCGTAGTCTGGCAATACGTGATGGAGGCGAAAGCCGCCGGAGCGAAGATCGTCGTTGCCGACCCGCGGAGAACCCGCACCGCATCCGCTGCGGACTTCCACTTAAGGATGCGCCCCGGTACGAACGGCGCCCTCACGCAGGGCCTGTTGAACTACGCGATCGCGAACAATCGCTTCGCTAGCACCTATATCAGCGAGAAGATTGCGACGCGTAAGTTCTGGGGTAAAACCAGCGGTGGAGTTGATATCCAGAAATTCATAACAACGATCGACGGTACTCAAAACGGATCGCTGTTGGGTGGATGGCCGAAATGGACGGACGCGACGTTCAAGTTACGGGTGGATCGTACGGACTACGAGCGCGCTGACGTCACGTTTACTGACGGTAGCACGGTTTACGGTATGCCCGTAGTGCTGACGGATTGGCAAACCAATCCCGACAGCGTGTTCAACGTTATGAAGGAGCGCGCGTCGCACTACACCTCGGCCGAGGTCGCGAGCATTTGCGACATCCCCGGCGGAGCCGCGGCTTTTGATGCATTCGCGGCCTACGTGACCGATCCTGCCAGCCAGGGCGCGGGCACTATCCTCTACGCGATGGGCGGAACTCAGTTCTCCCACGCGGCGCAGGACCTGCGCGCTTATTCCATGCTGCAGCTTCTCTTGGGCAACATGGGTATGGCCGGCGGCGGCGTGAACGCCCTTCGGGGTATTCACAACGTTCAGGGTTCGACCGACATGGGTGTGCTGTACTCCAGCATGCCTGGTTATTCGGACGTTCCTCCGGCAACCGGCTCAGGCTCGGTGTACAACGACTACATGGACAAGCTGTTCGGTAACGTAAAAGCAGCTGCTCCTCCGTACTGGACCGGTCTACAGCAGACTGGCTTCAGGAACCTGATCTGGCACTGGTTCCGCCAGGGGGCGACGCCTGTGGCCGCGGAATATGATGCGACCAATAACAGCAACTTCGACCTCTTGCCGAAAGGCAACGGCTACAACCATCGCGAGATGTTCCAGAATGCCGCTGCCGCGACACCGGAAGCAGCTCGGGTCAAGGCCATGTTCGTCTTCGGACAGAACCCGGCCGTAACGGAGCCGAACCTCAACTTGATCACCACAGGCCTGCGCGATCTGGACACACTGGTCGTTTCGGACATGTTCGTGACTGAGACGGCCGGCTGCGACAGGAAGGCTGATGGGGTAACCTATCTCCTGCCGTCTTGCAGCTTTGTCGAGGAAGAAGGCTCGGTTACGAACTCGGGTCGCTGGATCCAGTGGCGCTATCAAGCTATCCCTCCTAAGGGGAATAGCAAGAACGACACAGAGATTCTGCTCCGTTTGGCCAAAGCGTTGTTCGACAACGTCGGCGGAAGCGCGTTCTCCCATATTCCAGGCGCGACTTACGCGGGGTTATACGGCAGTCAGTACGGTTGGACGCCGGGCGACCCGTCGTTTAACGCTCCGACGGTTGCTGAGAACATCTTCAAGCAGCTTGCTTCGGACCAAACGACATCCGGAGATTGGGGTTCGCTTTGGATCTACCGCGGTGCCTGGCACAATACTGCCGTTACCGACTGGGGATCCACTGTACCTTGGGATTACAGCCGCAGTCCGAACAACAAGGCCAAGAGCCGGAGCACGACAGACTCCAGCGCAAACAAGGGTATATACCCGAGCTGGGGATGGGCGTGGCTCAACAACCGTCGTATTTTCTACAACAACGGTTCAGTAGCCGGCGACCAGGCCGACTTGTTCGTAGCGCCGGATAGCGTGGGCAGGTTCTACGTCCACAGCGGCACTACGGCGGCCCCGGTCCCGGTAGCTTACTCCTGGTTCTATCGCGCTTACAGTAAGTTGAGCGACGTCAACGGCGGAGACGGGACCACTTGCGTGGCCGCGGATCCCGCCAGGATGCCGAAGCACTGGGACAATCACGAAACGCCGAACACGGTCGCATTGGCCAAGTACGGCAAGACCGGCAACGCTTCGACGGGCATCGACGGAACGGTTGGGACGTACCCTCTCGTCTTGACAACCATTCGCGTTACGGAGCACTTCCAAGGTGGTCCGACGACGCGGAACGTTCCGTGGCTGAACGAGCTTGTGCCTGAACCGTTCATCGAGATCAACTCGCTGGACGCGGCGGCCAAGGGAATCAGCAACGGCGATTCGGTCAACGTCACCACGGCGCGGGCAACCGCGGGTCCGTTCAAAGCCATCGTAGGCACCGGAACCGCGGCGAACCAGCTGGTCAAGTCAGGTGTCGTGGCTATCCCGTGGCATTGGGGTAATAAAGGCTTAAGCACAGGCCCCAGCGCCAACCTGGTAACCATCGACGCTATGGACATGAACATCAAAATGCCCGAGTTCAAAGTCTGCTTATGCAGCATAGCTAAAGTATAAAGGAGGTGTGATACCTAATGGGAAATACAGCATACGCGATACTGCAAGAGATTGATAAGTGCATGAAGTGCCGCGGTTGCCAGGTTGCTTGCCAGCGAGCCCAGGGCTTAGGAAATGTGTCCGGAAACGCCCAGTCGGTCCAGTTCGACGACCCGACGGTCATCAAGGCACAGAAGTCCAACGACGGTCCTCCGTTCGTTCGGTATAGCTGCTGGCACTGCAACGCACCGACATGCGCTACCGCGTGCCCGCTCTATGCCATCAAGAAAGCGTCAAACGGCGCTGTCTATGTGGACCGAGCGGTCTGTAACCCTGCGGATGCGAAGTGCGTCGCGGCCGGCCGGCCTTGTGCCGGTAAATGCCACCGCGGCGGCTACCCGAAAGTGGGAACAGCCGATCCGGGTCTGAAAGCATATAAGTGTGACATGTGCTACAGCCGGACCGGAGGCCCCGCTTGCGTAGAGACATGCCCGGCCAAAGCCCTTTCTTACGGTACTATGACTGAAATCAATGCCAAGAAGGCAGGTTATAAGTACATAGTGGGCGACAGCAACGATGGCCACATGTTCTGGGCCAGCAACAAGCCCTTCAATCCGCCGACGACTGACCCATATATCGAGGATCACATCTCCCCGATGCTTGGGCGGTTGATGAACGCACCGGTATCCAAGGCGCTAGTTCTGCCGACATTATTGTTCGGCGGCATTTACGCCCTATACCGTAGGCGTTTGGAACTGGCAGGCGCGCCGGAAGAAGCCATCTAGGTTCTTTCGTAAGCGTCTGAAAGCATTGCTTGAACGGGGCGGAGTTAACTCTCCGCCCCGTTCAGCGTTTGGGGTCAGGCACGGGGCCTGGCCCCGTGCCTGACCCCAAAACAATAAAGAGGCAATCCTGTATGATTAAAGACATGTCTGGACTTAAAACGTTCTTTATATGGTTGCTGTTCGCCGTCGCGTGGGCGCTGGGCGTTACCTTGACTTTCCTTACGTGGAACATCGCACCGCCGGCTGCCGGCGTGGCCGTCCAGTTCGTGTCGGCGGCCGTGATTCTGGGTTTATTTTACAGCCGGCACACCTCCCGCCTCCTCGATGAGCTGATTAAAGACTGGAAGGAGGGCCGGCGGAAAGAACCGTCGCTCGCCATCGCGATGGCGCTGTCGCTCGGCCTCGGCTACCTTTTGATGGTCGTCAAACGCTACAGTTATGCCCCGTCCGGCAGCGATGTTGTTTTCCTTTTGGAGACTATTCCGATATTCGTCGTGGTGATCGCCTGGCTGTCTAAAGCCGAAAAGCCGACGCTGGGCATGATGGCCGGCTCGGCGGCGGCGCTTCTGGGAGGGATAGCCGTCGTCGGCAACTGGGAGCGGCCGAGCTCGTTTTCGCCGTTCTCCAGGTTACCTTTTGAGGAAACAATCCTGGTTTTATCGGCCGCGCTGGTGGCCTGGTTCATCGTTCTCCTCTGGCGTCAGGCCAAGACCCGCCCGGTTGCCGACCTAACGACGCTCACCGTCTGGTTGGCCGTGCCCGTTCTCCTGGTCGCCGCTATCGGTTTTAATGGTGTAAGGGGATTCTTAGCCATCACGCCGGAAGGATATGCCATCCTGGCCGCCACCGGAGCTATCGGCGTGGCGCTGCCCATTTTCCTGTTATCAAAGCTTGCGAAGAGGCTGCCCGCCTCGACGGCTTCGTCGGCGATTTTCCTCAGCCCGGTCATCATCACCCTTTTGATCGGCGTGGAGCAATCCGTCGGCGGGGGTTTCTTGCCGACGCCGTTCTTGTGGGTTCCGATTGTCGTGGGATGTCTTATCTCGGTAACGGGGGTGACGGCCGTATGGAAAGGATAAAGTCTCCACAGAATCCTCTCCCCCGGGGGGAGAGGATTAAGGTGAGGGGGCCCAACAAGCAAACAGCAGCCGGAATTTTCGTTAGGATTCTATTGGCTTTGGGCGCCGCCGGCCTCGCCTGGGCTCTTCTGGGTCTTTTCTGGCCGGTCAGTACGACTACCTTGAGCGGCGCTTTGGATTCCGGACAGCCCTACACGACGACGTTTATGACGTTCGCTTACAATAGCCTTTTCGGATTGCTGGTTTTGCTGGCGGCCTCGGTCAATCTCTCTGTCGCGCTGCGGTTGTTCCAGCGCGCCTACTCGGGCCCCAAGGCCTTTCTGTGGGCGGTGTTTTCCGGCCTTCTTCTGGCAGTCGTCCCGTTTATCGGTGATACGCCGGTCGTTTCCTGGCTGCCGGGTATCCCGGCGGAAATCCAGCACGGCATAAGCACGCCGTACGTTAAGGTGATTGAAAAGGGGATGACGAACGTCCCGCTGCTCGTCGCCGTAGGCTTCATAATCGCTTACATAGCGGCCGCGGTCTTGTACGCAAGCATTTCATTTACGGCGAATCGTCCGCACAGGAGATAAGCGTGGGTAAGAAACGCCAAAAAGGCAAAGAGATATTTTACGTCGTCGGCGACTACAGAGCGTGCGGATGGTACCGCTGCCACGTACCAGGCCTGGTGCTTAGCGAGCGCGGGCACCACGTTATGCTGAACAGCGCGCTGCAGACAAACGAAATCTCCCTCTTAGATGTAATCGTTTGGCAAAGACAATGCAGCTCGAGTGTAATCGAAGCCATCGAGACTGCTAATTCAATGGGAAAAACAACCGTTTACGAGATTGACGATAATCTGTGGAACTTAAGCAAAACGAATCCGGCTTACGAGTTTTGGAATCGGCCGGGAAGCCTTAAGATGACCGAAGAAGCAATCAGGAGGGTCAAGGTGGTAACGACGACCACGCCCCGTCTGGCGACGCTGCTCGGCCGCTTTAATCCCAGTGTCGCGATTCTACCGAATATGTTGCCAGAAGAACAGTGGCGGGTCGAAAAGAAAAATAAGAAAAAAGGCGAGCGGTTGGTGATCGGGTGGGCCGGCGGCGAGGCGCATTGGGATGATCTAAAGGTCCTGCAGGGCGTCATCGATCACTTATTGGAGGAATATCCGGACATCGAGTTCCATATCGCCGGCGCCGGTGAAGTTCCGCTTAATGAGCACGAGCGAGCCGTAGGATTGGAGTCCGTGCCGATCGAGGACTACGCGAAGCTGCTCCGGGGGTTTGACATCGGCCTAGTCCCGCTGGCCGATGTACATTTCAATAACTGCAAGAGCGACTTAAAGTTTCTGGAGTACGCCGCCTTGGGTATCCCGACGGTCGCGTCTAAAGTTGATTCGTATGAGGCAAGCGTCATCCACGGCGTAAACGGTTTCCTGGCCGGCAACGCCAAGGACTGGCTGAAGTATCTTCGCCGCTTAATCGAGGAAGAAGACCTGCGGATTCGAATCGGTGCCAAGGCGAAAGAATTCGCCTCTACCCGCATGATTGAAAAAAACATCGGTTTGTGGGAAACCGCCTACGGGCTAACTAGAAAAATCGACTAACCGCACCTCTCCACTCGCTACGCTCGGTCGAGGAATACTTAATATTGTTCGAGTGAGCGCCAGCGAATCGAGAACTTACTATCGGAGTGCCCAGTTAGGGGCGGAGTCTTTGCCCGTTGTGGTAAGCCGTTTGGTCTTTCCGTCTATACCGACCGACCAGATGTTGGTGGATGTTTCTTTCTTGCCGTTTTTCTCTTTAATCTCGCCCAGTACGAAGATCAGGGCGTCGTCCGCCCACACGAAGTCCGAAGCGAACCGCCAGTCTTTCAGGTTTGTAAGCAATCTCGCGCCTGTTCCGTCGGCCATGACCGCCGCCATGTTGACCGACTCTTTTTTCGCGCTCCAGGGCGGATTGACGGACGACAGAAAGGCTATCTGTCTACCGTTGCTCGACCAGGCCGGTTGCCAGCGCCAGGGACCGACGTCATCGGGTAAGTCAAGCTTGCGCGTCTCTTTCGTGGCGACGTCGATTACGTAAATGTCCGCCCTTTGTTCACCCAGGAACGATCCGAAAACGATCTGCTTACCGTCGGGCGACCAGCAAGGGCTGTTGGCGTCGCCGCCTTCGGGGGAAGGCAGCGTTATGTCGGCCTTGGAATCCGGATCGATTACGTGAATCGCGGCCTGGCTGGTCGGGCCGGACCGTCCTTGCGTATAGGCGATGCTCCGCCCGTCCGGGGACCATTGAAACTGCGTAACGTGACCTGTGACCAGGACGCGTTTCTTAGTACCGTCGCTGTTCATGATGAACAAATGGAAATCCTGCGTCGTGGTCTGCCGCGTGAAGATAATTCGTTTTCCGTCGGGCGACCACTGGGGGAAAGCGCCCCGGACCGCCAGTTTCATCCGCCCGTAGCCGTCGCCTTTCATCCCGTAGACGTCCTCTTTCTGGACAAAGACGATTTCCTTTCCGTCCTTCGACCATTGCGGGCTGGAATTCGCCAGCGAGTTGTCCGTAATCCTGGTCTGGCCGGTTCCGTCGGTGTTCATTACATAAATGGCCGACTCTTCTTGCGTGACGGATTTGGGGAAATCCCGCCGGGAAACAAAGGCTACCTGTTGACCGGTTTGCGCGCGGTTGGACGGTTTCCAAAATAACCAAGCGGACGCGCCCAGGATGACGGCGATGATGATGACAGAGGCCGTCAAGATGACGGCCTTGGTGACTTTTGGACTCATATTATGCTCCATTATACCACGTCGCGGCTTATTTTACGTGCCTTTAGATACAAGTAAAAGGGACGGCGATATCACCGTATTCGCTGATGGAACAGTATATGACCATTTACATATGGTCAAAAGCTTGTTATACTTGCTACAAGAAAACCCTCCCTGGTTTATCCGAGCCTGGAGACTGTGGTGACATTAATTACCGGAATCTTAAAGTTCGTGCGGCGCGAACGCGTGCTCACGGCAATCATCGCTGTTGTCGTTATCCTCCCCCTTCTTGTATTCGCGCTTATCACGCCGGTCAAGACGGGTACGGAGACGGTCTGCAAGTATAAACACCTGATCGACGACGGTACCTATACGAAATGGGTTTTCCGCTGGAATGCCGGTTCATATAATGTCGACGTCAAGGAATCGACCTGTCAGAAACATAAATATTTGGAAAGGTTGTGGGCTAAAGAAAAGGCGGCTAAGAAAAAAGGCGACTATAAAAAAGCCGCCAGCATCCTACAGACTATCAAGGTTACCGACCCGTCTTTTCCTGGCCTGAACAAGGAAATCGCCGACGTCGGCGTGCTGGCGGGCGGATCTTCACCGGGAAGCCAACCCGGCGGAACGCCGAGCAATCCGCCGCCCGCCGAAGACCAGCCGCCAGGTTACTCCGGGGACTTAAACGGCCTTTTCCCCAGCAGTCTGGCCGGATATACTCAGATTTCGTCGAGTAGCAGCGGCCTTAACGCCAGCCGTTTATACCAGTCGAACGTCGCTGTTCATCCGAAGGTATCGCTTCTGACCATTCAGCTTGACCAAGCCGGGTCTGAAGCGGAGGCCGGCGAGTTCATCAACACTCAGATTAAAACCTACTATGCGGCCGACCAGAGGACGCCGCAGATCAACGGCCAAACCGCTTTTTTCGGTACGGACAGTCAGAAACTGGCGGTGCTGGCCTACAAAGTAGGCGGGGTTGTCGTCATGTTGGAGATGCAATCAACCGGAGGTGCCCCTAAGGATCTTTACGGCGATCTAGTCGAATTGTCCAAGGACGTACCATGAGGCGGATGAGCGTCTTAAGAAAAATCATCATGATTCTCGCTCTCGTCATGGGAATCTTCAACCTGGCCGCGACCACTGCTCAGATTACGTCGCCGTTGTCGGGCCAGGCAGTCAGCGGGCCGTTACCTTTGATCGGCACGGCGTCCGCGGATATGCCGGCTTTCGACCATTACGTGCTCGAGTACGGTAAGGGTACGTCGCCGGTGTCCTGGCTGAAACACGGAACGTACACGACTCCGGTTACCGCGGGAACCCTGGCGACGTTCAACACCTACCGGCTGGAAAACGAGATGTATACGTTCAGGCTAACGGTGTTCGACGCGTTGGGAAATCAATCGTCCGCGACCGTCTCCGTAGCGGTTAACAATACGACGAGGCCGGGCCTCCCGCACGGCAACTATCAGATTGACAGCGATCTGTGCGCGCTGTGCCATGGCACCCATACCGGCATTTTCGCGCCCGGCATCCTCCGCTTCGGAGCGACGCGATTCCAGTCGCAACTTTGTTATACCTGCCATAACGGTACCGGAAGTGTCTACGACGTGGCGACGGAGTTTGACACGGGTTCCGCCCATCATCCGATTCAGGACACCGTTTATGCGGGCGACGCCCAACATACCATGAACTGTACGGATTGCCACGATCCGCACGGCAGCCAGGAAACGGCCGGCCGCTCCTATCCGGCGCTGCTTAGAAGCAAAGCCGCGGACGGCAGCGTATCCTACCAGGGCAATCCGTACTGCTATGCCTGTCACGGAGTAAACGGGATCATTGTCGACCGCCGTTATTTTGAAACCAACAACGGACACAACAACACCGACGCCGGCCAGACGACGGTATTTCCGGATCCCACGACCGGCACAAAGATCAAGTGCAGCATATGTCACGAGCCGCACGGAGGCACGCAAGCCAAACTCAGGGTCAACGCGGATAAGGATCTTTGCGGCGCCTGTCATCCGGAACCATCCCCATATACCATACGAGCCGACAATGAAGTCATAACCGGAGTTGGGTATCCTGAAACCGTCTTCGGCCAACCTTTCTACGCCGGGACGCGAGTCTTCTCGCAAGACACTTTCACAGTTTCCGGAGCAGCGCTAAAAGGACCGAAAGAATACAGGACGCCGACCCTGTCGTTTCCTCCCAGGTTGCGCGGTATCGCCGTCGGTGACGCGACCAATGTAGGCCGGAACGCCGTCGTCGGGACGATTACCAGCGGGGCTTCGAGCACCTTGGGCGTCTGGGTCAGGTCCGTCGACGGTTTTTCGTTGACGGCGGCCAAGATGTTTAGCAACCGGGGCGGTTACGGAGTTGCCGTCGGCGACGTCAATTCTGACACAAGCAACGAAACCGTCGTCGCGTTGATGGGCTCGCCGGGAGTAATCAGCGTTCTGAACATAATCGGTGATGCCGTGACCGGCGCGACTAACTACCTTACAGGGGGCAACGAACCTAGAAAGGTGGCCATCGGCGACATTACGGGAGACGGCGTACCCGAGGTTGTGGTCACCAATTACGGGACGAATAACATAACGGTCTTTAAGCAATCAGGCGCCGTCTTAACGAGAGTGGGGCCGTTTGCCGCCGGCGGCACGTATACCTACGGGCTGGCTTTGGGCGACGTTGACGGTGACGGTACCGCCGAGGTGGTCGTCGCCAATCACGGCTATGAAGGCCAAACCGCCTACAACGAAAATCCGCCTTATACGGCGGACAATATTACCGTTTTCAACGCCGACCTGAACGGAAATCTCACCTTGGCCGGGACTCTGGATAACGGGGACGCCACGGCCGCTTGGGACGTGGCCGTCGGTAATGTCATCGATAACGCGCCGGGCCAAGAGATCGTCGTCGTCGGCCATCCGATGTGGCCCAGCGGACAGACAGTTAACGGCAGGATAGCCGTCTTCAATATGAACGACAATAGCGCGCGCGCCTATGACGCCGGCGCGACCGACAGCAAAGGCGTCGCCATCGGCGACGTGAACGCGGACGGAAGCCCGGATGTCGTCGTGTTGAGCGCGAACGCGGTGTCCGTTTTTTCACACGGTGTGGCCGATCTGGCGGCGCCGTCCGTATATTCGATGGCCGGCATGAACACGGTAGGCCTGGCCGACGAACCGGGCCCGATTGCGCTCGGTGATGTAGTCAAAGCGCATCCATACGGACATCGTATTGAAGCTATGGGCGTCTGCACCGGCTGTCATGACCCTCATTCCGTGACGAAAGCCGCTCCCGTCTGGGGCTCGACGGGGTACGAGCCTGTTTACGGCGCGACAACCACCTATACGCTCGTGCCCCACGTCGTTAAGGACTACCAGCTCTGTTATAAATGTCACTCCGGCGCGTCGGTTCCGCTGGTCGGGCCGCGCGACGTAGCCGAAGAACTGAACCCGAACAACGCCTCCTATCATGCTGTCATGGCGGCCGGAAAACGGAGCGACATGCCGGCCGGTTCGTTCGTGGGCGCGTGGAATCAGACAAGCCGGCTCTTGTGCGGCGACTGTCACGGCAAAGACGCTTTGGCGCCGCAGCAGATGCGGCACGGCTCGGCCAACGCGTATTTCTTAAGGAAACCGTACGCGGGGTTGCCGCCATCCAATTCATATCTGTTGTGCTATACGTGCCACAATGTGACATTCTACGGCCCCGGCGCGGCGACGCCGGCGGGGAATTATACGTGGAACAGAATTGAAAGCGAAAAGGACCACCGGTTGCATAGCAACCGCGGCGTCAACTGCGCCACTTGCCATAACATGCACGGCAGCGCGACGACGTCCGGAATGATTCGGCCGGATATGAATATGGGCGGTTCCCCGCCCGGTCCGTTCACTTGCACGGTCGCCTGCCACTAAAGAATCTCCTCTCCTCTGCGGGGAGAGGATAAAGGTGAGGGGGCCAAAGTTCTCTGAAGCCCTCAAACCTTCTAGTAATTACACAATTTCTCCTGTTCAGACTTGACAACGGACCGGTTTTTGAGATAGAATCGTAACAACTGTAACAATAAATCGAGCCATTAGACTACGGTATGCCTGGAAGGCCTATGCGAACAGTAGAAACCCCGGGAGTTACCCGGACTCGGCTATTCTTACTCCCCTTGATAATCGCGGCAGTCCTGTACTTTTTCGTTTCAGGATCGGCGGTTGCCGTTGTCAACGGGGGCGGGCATACCGTTGTCTCGGGATCCAGCGCGACGTTCGGCAACACCGTCGCCTGGACGGACCTTCGGATCGGCTCCAACCCGCAAGTTTATTACAGAAACCTACCATCGGGCGCGGACGTGGCGCTCTATCCTAGCGGCAATTTTCAGGCCAGCATCGCCATCTACGGAAGCATTATCGTTTGGCATGAACTCGGAGACCTCTATTACAAGGATATCAACAGGGACGCTCCAGCCGGGCCCGCCCATCGTTTGACGACAACCTCCTCAACCAGCAAATCGTCGCCGCAGATCTTCGGCGACCGCGTCGTTTGGGCGCAAACCGAAAGCGGCCGGAATCAAATCTACACCAAACGCCTGGGGGATTCCGGCAACGGCACCCCGCTGGCACCGGACGCCGGCTTTAACCAGGGCAGCCCCGTCATCTATGGCGACTATGTCGTCTGGACGGAAAGCCCGTACGGGGGAGTAGGGTTCAACCTAAAGGCCAAGAATATCACGACTGGAACTACGGGCAGCTTGTGTACGGCAACGGAAGACCAGGTTGCTCCCGCCATCTACGGAACCGTTGCAGTTTGGGTTGATAGCAGGATCATAATCGACTGGGACCCGGGTCCTATTGGCATAGACAACCGTCCGGTCCAGCAGATATATTATTACGACCTGAAGGCCGGCCTGCCGCTTGATCCGGTGACCGCGGGAACAAGGCTAAGTTCCACTTCGGCAAACCAAACCCGGCCGACCGTGTCCGGCCGGAACATCGCCTGGCTCGAGACGCGGAGCTACGACGGCAATCCCATAACGGATATCTACCTGCGGCCGATAGGCGGAGCCGAGACTCGAGTGACCACCACCAATGGGCTGGACCACGGCAATCCTTCCATGCACCAGAATCTCATTTACGAAGAACAAGCATTCAACTCAGGCTCTTACAGTTGGGACATAATGCAGGGGAGCGCACCCGCTTCGGGCGCGCTAAGCAGCGTCACGGTCACCCCGGCCGACGCGACCTTGAAGGCCGCCGGGACGCAGGCATTTTACGCCCAGGGACATGACGCTAACTTCAACCCGGTAGTGACGACTTTCAGCTGGTCTGCCACGGGGGGCACGGCTAGTCCGACCCCCGGGGATGCGACGGTTTATACAGCCGGAAGCACGTTCGGCGACTTCTTCACCATAACGGCAGCTTCGGGCGGTTTTCAAGACTCGTCAGCCATAACGATAATGCAGACCCCTCTGGACCACGTTACGATAATCGCCGGACCCGATACTGTTCAAGCAGGCGGCACCGCGACCTATAGTGCTAAGGGCTACGACGATGCAGGGATTGAGATTCCCGGACTGACGTACAACTGGAGCGCGAGCGTCGGTTCCATAGCGCCGACGGGCGTGTTTACGGCTCCGCCCGAGACCGGTCCCTGCCAGATAACGGTCAGCGCGACTTCGGGCGCGACGAAGACGGCCACAAAAGGCATAACCATCTATGCCGGGCCTCTGGATCACCTGGATATCACCCCCGGGTCCGCAAGGGTCTTACACGGCGCCTCGCTCAACTTTTCCGTCCAGGGCCAGGACGTTTACCACAACGACATTGCCGGCCTGACTTACAACTGGAGCGCGGTCAACGGATCGGTTGCCCCCACAACCGGGTCGGCAACGACATATACCGCCCCGGCAACCGGAACGAGCGGCACAATTACCGTTACTTCAGGCGTAAAAACGCAAAACGCCATCATAACCTTGACTTATTTGGACCATATCGTCCTTACACCCGGTTCCTTGACGCTGCAGGCGGGAACCAGCCAGGCCGTTAGCGCGGTCGGCTACGATGCCGACAACAATGTCATCAGCGGATTGTTCTTTGACTGGACGGCCACGGGCGGGACGGTTCTTCCCGCCACCGGCGGCTCGACAACGTTTACGGCGCAAACCACGCCCGGCTCCGGCTTCACCATCACCGCGAGTTCGGGCGCCAAGTCTTCAACCCCTGCTCCGATCACCATTAATCCAGGACCGCTTGATCGTTTGCATATCACCCCCGCCGCCGCGGCGGTCTCCGCCGGCGGGACGCAACCTTTCTCGGTCCAAGGGGAAGACATATTCGGCAACTCGATATCAGGTTTGACGTATACCTGGACCGCGACCGGCGGAAGCGTTTCACCCGGCACGGGATCTTCAACGACTTTTACCGCGCAAACCACGCCCGGCTCCGGCTTCACCATCACCGCGAGTTCGGGCGCCAAGTCTTCAACCCCTGCTCCGATCACAATTAATCCAGGACCGCTTAACCACATCGACGTTACGCCTAGTTCAGCCATTTTGTTGTCTGGGGCGACGTCGAACTTCACGGCCAGCGGGCAAG
Organism: Actinomycetota bacterium; assembly: GCA_041658625.1. Classification (NCBI taxonomy): domain Bacteria; kingdom Bacillati; phylum Actinomycetota; species Actinomycetota bacterium. The sequence continues at coordinate 297,853 of JBAZZW010000001.1, read as the reverse complement.
ATGTCTATCACAACGCCATCAGCGGACTCCCATACATCTGGTCCGCGACCGGCGGCGGCGTTTCGGCGACCGGGCCTTCGATGACTTATACGGCCTGGACGACGGCGGGGACATATCAAGTCACCGCGACGGCGAACGCGGTTCCCGGATCATCCGCGGTAACGATTCCGGCCATCGACACTGACTTCCCCAACGGGCGTGTCATAAAACTGGATGGAAGCAGCGCCGTGTATTTCGTGGACGGAGGCAAAAAGCGCCCGATCTCCAGCGGCTTGAGCTTCATTTCCAACGCTTTCAGTTGGGACAAGATCAAGACCGTCACCCAACCTGTGTTTGACAACATTCCGCTAGGCGAACCGGTCATGGTTAGGCCCGGGATGGTCGTCAAGGGACCGAATGACCCCGCCTGCTACGTGACCGACAACGACGGCGATTTGACAACGAAACATCCGATAGGGGACGCCGGCATCTTCAGCAGCTACGGCCTGCGCTGGGAGGACCTCATCGTCCTCACCCAGGGCGAGATAGATGCGCTTTACGACAGACCCCCGATATCATATATGCAGACACATCCCAACGGGATGTTGGTGCAGGTCGACCCTTCCCCCGCCGTCTATTTCATCGAGAACGGGCACGCCCGTCCCATCGGTAGCGCCTTTGCCTTTGACTCATGGGGCCTGCGCTGGGACCGCGTCTTGAAGATATCTGCCACCGAACTCACGCAGTATACCCCACCCTCTGAGTTCCTCACCCTGCGCACCGGCACGCTGGTAAAAGGCTCCGGCAGCGGCGTCTTTATCATCGACTGCGACAGCCCGGTGCCCTACAAGCGCCCGATCTCGTCCGGCGCCGTCTTCACGACCTACGGGCTCTCCTGGTCGGATATCAAAACCATCTCGGACCCGGAACTCGATGCCTATGTAACGATATCTCCGCTCTGATGTAAAATAGAACCAAGGAATAACCGTTAACGAGGGGAGAATCATGGGCCGGGGGTCAGGTCGCGTTTGGCGACAAATGTTTCTCACGGTTTTCTTTGCCTCTGTTATGTTCACCCTGGGCGCGGGACTGTCCCCTGAAGCGATTGCCCTTGAGAAAGATTTCACCGGCGACGCCAAAAGCGACCTGGGCGTACTCTACGACTACGACCAGGGCACCAGCAAGTTCTGGACCTTCACGAGCGACGGCGCCAATTTCACCCCGGCAATCTCGTGGGCCAGTAATCCCGGTTGGTTCAACGCCAAGAGGTCCAAGGTCGTCAGCGGCGACTTCAACGGCGACGCTAAAAGCGACCTAGCAGTCCTTTACGACTACGACGAAGGCACCAGCAAGATCTGGACCTTCACAAGCGACGGCGCCAATTTCACCCCGGCAATCTCGTGGGCCAGTAATCCCGGTTGGTTCAACGCCAAGAGGTCCAAGGTCGTCAGCGGCGACTTCAACAACGACGGCCTGGACGACATCGCCGTGCTCTACGACTACGGCGGCGGGACCAGTAAGATCTGGACCTTCACGAGCGACGGCACGAACTTCACCCCGGCTATCTCATGGGCTAGTGAACCTGGTTGGTTCACTGCCTCCCGTTCCAAGCTTGTCTCCGGCGATCTCAACAACGACGGTTTTGACGACTTATCCGTGCTCTACGATTACGATGGCGGAACCAGTAAGATCTGGACGTTCACCAGCAACGGTGTGAACTTCACACCGGCTATCGCCTGGGCGAGCAATCCGGGGTGGTTCAACGCCAAGCGGTCCAAGGTTGTCAGCGGTGACTTCAACGGCGACGCTAGAAGCGATCTGGCTGTTCTCTACGACTACGGCGGCGGGACCAGTAAGATCTGGACCTTCACGAGCGACGGCACGAACTTCACCCCGGCTATTTCTTGGTCGAGCAATCCCGGCTGGTTCACAGCCTCCCGCTCTAAGATAGTCAGCGGCGATTTCAACGGCGACACCAGAAGCGATCTGGCTGTTCTCTACGACTACGACGGAGGCACCAGCAAGATCTGGACCTTCAAAAGCGACGGCACTAATTTCACCCCGGCTATCTCATGGGCCAGCAACCCGGGCTGGTTCACGGCCCCCCGCTCAAAACTGGCCGACGAAGCCGACGACGACGTCTTTATGACTCGCCCGATCGACTATGTAATCGGGTACTCGGTTCTCGGACGTCCTATTATGGCAACGAGAATAGGCTACGGAAATCGCCGGTATCTCTTTATCGGCGTGCATCACGGCGACGAACCGCAAGGCGGCCGGGTGCTGGAACTCTTCCGTAACCATCTGATAGCACACCCTGAGGTAATCCCGGCGGACGTCGAGGTATGGATCCTGCCTTACTTAAATCCAGATGGATTGGCAAGCGGTACTCGTTGGAACGCGCGCGGCGTTAACTTGAACCGTAACTACTGGACAAATGATTGGGGCTTATATGACGTAACCTCGTTGTCCATACTGGAGATGTCGGGCCTTGCTCCGATGAGCGATATGTCGGCGATTGTTACCGGAACGCCGTTTACGTTTAACTACCCTGGGCCACAGCCTTTTTCTGAACCGGAGACCGCGGCTATCGCCAATCTTTGCGCGGGGACAAGTTTCCGGGCTATGATTTCAATCCACGACATGGAGGGGAACGTTTATTGGGGACAGCATGGGCAAGACTTGGCGTATCTCTACTCGGCCAAGACAGGACTCCCGGTCGCCGGAGGGCTTTTCATATCCGGAGACGCTACAAGATGGATAGGTCAAGCATATGGCAGCCCGGCGATTACCGTGGAGATGACGGAAGAACAGGTTTACGCTAGTCCTACCACTACCTTTAACGTCTTCCTGCCTGCATTTATGGAGACGCTGGGCTATTAGCCTGGGTTTTTCTGATAAAATTAATATGATGTACCGGTCGGCCTGCACTGGGAGGACCTGGTCGTCCTCACAGGCGGAGAGATCGCCGACTACATGACCTCCGACCCGATCTAAAGGAGTAACACCGCTTATAATTCCTCAAAGATGTGCAAGTAAATACTTACTTTTTTCGCGATATCTCTCAACATGGCCTGCTAGCGCGCCGATATTAACTATGAGGTGGGAAACATGAAGCGTCTGTGCGCTCGTCCCGTAAAAATCGAAAAACTGCTGATGACGGCCGCTATTGCCGGTTTTGCGACTATTTTGGCGTTTATGCCAGTCGCGTCCGTCTACGGACATGAACGCACTTCAGACGCGATAATTGTTAAATACAAAGCCGGGGTGCTGCCGGCACAGTCGCAGGCGATTAATAAGAAACACGGTCTGAAGACTGAAGCGACGATCGGCAGGCTAGGTGCGCAAGCCGTTGACATAACGGACATAATGCCGCTTGAGCTAAAGATTCAGGAGCTAAAGCTTGACCCCGCCGTCGAATACGCCGAACCTGACTACCGGCGGAGCGTTTCCATTACCTCTCCCAACGATACCTATTACTACTCTTATCAGTGGAACATGCCTAAGACCAGGACGGATTATGCCTGGGACATCCAAAGAGGCAGCTCCGGCGTGGTTATCGCGATTGTTGATACCGGCGTTTCTTTAACCCACCCCGACTTCGCCGGCAAACTGGTAGCCGGTTATGACTTTGTCGCCGGCGACCCTGATCCGACCGACGAAAACGGTCACGGGACGCATGTAGCCGGCATCGCGGCCGCGAACACGAATAACGGCATCGGGGTCGCCGGTATGTCCTGGTACAGCCGGATCATGCCGATGCGTGTGCTGGACGCCAGCGGAAACGGCTATGATTCGGACATCGCCAACGGAATTACCTGGGCGGCCGACCACGGGGCAAAGGTTATCAACATGAGTCTGGGCGGACCCTCCAGCTATCCCCAGACTCTTCAGAACGCCGTTAACTACGCTTATGCCCGCGGTGTTACGATTGTAGCCGCGTCCGGCAATAATCCTACCGGGGAGATAACCTATCCCGCGGCTTGCAGTAACGTTATTGGGGTAGCCGCGACGGATAGCACTGACAATAGAGCAAGTTTCTCGAACTACGGTTCTTTTGTTGACGTGGCCGCTCCGGGGGTCAGTATTGCCAGCACTTATTGGTCAGCCGGCGCAAACACCTACGGGACGGGCAGCGGCACCTCGATGGCCAGCCCGCACGTCGCCGGCTTGGCTTCGCTGGTTCTGGCGCAGTATCCGAGCGCCACACTTGACCAGGTGGAGGCGGCCATCGAGACCACGGCGGTGGACCTGGGAACCCCAGGCCCCGACAATTACTATGGCTACGGACGGATCGACTCCTACGCCGCGCTCAATTACAGCGGTTTTGCCGTCGACCACTTCACCGTCCAAGCCGGCAGCCCTCAAACGGCCGGCAGCTCGTTTTCCGTGACCGTTACCGCCAGAGACCCCGCCGGCGCGGTTAAGACGGGCTTTGCCGGCTTGGCGTCTTTGACCGATATCTCCGGCACGATCTCTCCGGTTCAAACAGGTAATTTCACAGCGGGCGTTTGGACCGGCAACGTTACGATCACCAAATCCGGCGCGACCGCGATAACCGCTTCGTACGGATACCCACCCAGGACGGGAACCAGCTCAACGATTACAATCAACCCGGCCGCCCTGAACCATCTGTCGATCGCTCCGGTGTCGGTTGCCGTTCAGCCTGGTCAGACGCAGGCGTTTACCGCTTCGGCTTATGACGTTTACAATAATCCCATTTCCGGCCAGATACTTAATTGGAGCCCGGCGGGCGGGACGGTCAATCCCGCCACCGGAGTCGGCACGACCTATACGGCCGGCTCGACGCGCGGCAGTTTCCTGCTAACGGCGAGCGCCTCCGGGTATAGCGCGACCGCGACGGTCGTGGTCGGTTTGATCGGCGCCCATCCCAACGGCATGCTTGTAAAGGTGGCTGGCGCTCCCGCCGTCTATTTCCTGGAAATGGGCTTAAAGCGGCCGATCGGCTCGGCGACCGCCTTCAACGCCTTCGGCCTCCGCTGGGACCGCGTTATCGAGATATCGCAGTCCGAGCTTAACAGCTACCCGGACGGCCTGGCCCTGGGTTGCCGTCCCGGCACTCTGATTAAAACGCCGTCAAAACCGGACGTCTATGTAACCGATTACGATTACGTAAACTTGCATTATATCGCCCGGCCTATTGTCTCGGCGCAGGTTTTCTCGCAGGTCGGTTTGGGATGGTCGGATATCTTGCTAGTGACCGACAGTGAACTCGCCAGCGGATATACGATCGAGGATCCGCTTGTCAACGCGACGCCGAAGCCTGAGGGCTGTCTGATAAAAGTCGCCGGCGCCCCGGACGTCTATATCATGGAAAAAGGCTTAAGGCGGCCGATCTCGTCGGCTATCGCGTTCATTTCTAACGCTTTGAACTGGGGCAAAATCATCGTTATAGGACAAACAGAGATGAACGGCTATCCGGTCGGCCCGGTTTTGAACACAAGACCCGGCGCGGTCATCAAGGACGACGAACCCACCGTGTTTGTCAGCGATTACGATCCGGCCACCGGCACCACGTATAAGAGGACGGTCGTCTCGGCCCAAAAATTCACGGCTTACGGCCTTCGCTGGGAAGACATAGTTGTCGTTACACCGTCTGAGATCCATGATCTTTTCGACTGGCCGCCGATTGAATAAATTAGTCCAATTAATGGGACAATCGTCCGTATAGGTTTTTGACGAGGTCAGATAGATAAGGTATGCTATTAGTTGGGCCAAACGACCAGCGCGAGCCTGATTAAAGGAGTCGTTCGGCCATGAAGAAGAAGACAAAGAAAATCGCGGCCTTTTGGCTGACGACTATTGCTGTCGCCGGCTTATCCGCGGTAGCGGTTTACGGATACTTCGCCGGGTGGCTGGACGACCAGACACCGGCGAAGTCATCGTCTAAAAATAACTCCAAGGTTACCGCCTCAGCGACCGCGGACAGAAGCCGGGACACCGGAACGACGGAAACCGCCGGCGCCGATTCCTCGTACGTAAATTCAAGGTACGGCTATGCGGTTGACGAACCGGCCGAATGGACCGTAGTGCAGAGCGCCAACGGCGACGGCATAACGGCGACCGCGCCGGACAAAACCGCCGTCATACGGATTTACGGGTTTAATAATTCAACATTCAGCCTGACTAAGACGGCCGATCAGATGGCCGAGTCGGAAAGGCAGACCCATCCGGGCGTGGCGGAGACATCCAGGACGGAAATAATAATCGACGGCCATCCGGCGCTTGAGGTCGTTTGGAGTTTTGCGGCGGTCGGTGAAGACGCGCCGTTGACCGGGGAGCTGCGTAAAAAGGTTGTTTACTCGTTGAAGGACGAGGCGGGCTACGCCTTGGAATACACGGCGGAAGCCGGATCTTACGAAAAATTTGCCGGCTATTTTACCGAACTGGCGTCGACCTTCAAGTTGAAATAGGGGATTGAAAGTGACCAAGGGCTTCTTCGGGAAAACAATACTAATAGCGATTCTCGCCGCGGTCTTGCTGGCCTTTACCGGCGGTGCGGCCGGTGCGGCCAACCAGTACACGACGCTGACGATTCTGCGTCATAATCCTGGCGTGAGCGGCGCGCAGCTGGACGACTTCGTTCGTCACGTGCATCCGGAGAGTCCTCTTTTGCCCGAGAACAATGGCGGTACCAGTGTCGGGCAGCTTTGGGTAAACGCCGGTTTGAGCAACAATATCGATCCGGTTTACCTTATGGCCCATGCGATGGTTGAATCTGCCTGGGGTAACGATCAAATCGCTCCTTACAACATATATGGTTATGGCGCGTACGATTCGGACCCGGTGGGCGGCGCTTATCATTTCACGAGCTATCAGGATTGCATAGACAAGGTGTCCTATTGGATATCGCGCGATTATCTGACGCCCGGCGGCGGTTACTATACCCAATACGGCCCGACTCTCCAGGGCATGAATGTAAACTACGCAACCAGCCAAACGTGGCGTTATACGATTGCCGACATCATGAATAGCTTCGCGTCAGGCTGGTCGAGTTACGGCTGGCCCGGTTTCAGCAACTATCCGTTCCCGCCGACTTACGGTGACTATGACGCGACCTATAAGTTGATTGAGTCAAGGACCATAAACGACGCCTCGCCCGAGGTTTTCGAAGCTCGCCAAACCTACGAACTGGTGGTACAGGTTACCAACTACGGCCAGTTCGGCTGGAACGCGGGCGGCGCCAACCCCTTCTACCTGGGATATTACTGGACGCAAAACGGGGCAATGGTTGGCGCGGGCAACGCGGCGGCCTGGTTGCCGTCCGACCTATATCCCGGACAAACCGCTTTCCTGAAGGCGCGCGTAACCGCGCCCCAGGGCTCCGGTAACTATAAACTTGTTTTCGATATGTCAAGGCAGGGCATTCTGTGGTTCTCCCACCGCTGGATACCCACGCTCAGTATTCCGTCTTCGGTCACCAAGACGCATTATGACCAAACAAAGTTCGGCGCCGCGACATCCGGGGACATCGCCCTGGTTGACGGCAGCCCGGCTATATTCCATTTCCGCCCCGGCACGCTCATTAAGGGGCCTGCTCCCGACACTACGATTTACGTCACCGAATTCAGAGGAGGCATCTACTTTAAGCGCGCCTTCAACAACATGACCGACTTCAACACGCTCGGATATCATATGGAAGACCTTGTCTATCTGTCGGCGGCCGATCTGGGCGCCTACACTACCGGGTCGGCAGTCTCGACGGCCGCGCACCCGAGCGGCTCGCTGGTCAAAACAGCGTCTCTGTCGACCATATATTTCATCGAGGATAGCGCCGGCGGCGCTTTAAAACGAGCTATCGCCTCGGCGACGGTCTTTGAGGCCAACGGCTTCCGCTGGGACCGCATCGAGACCATCTCGGATTCGGAGATGGCCAATATGTACACGGCGGGAAATCCGGTCTATCTGCCCTCCGGCAAGGTCATCAAGGGCGGCGGCTCGTCCATCTATGTTGTGGACATCGACAGCGGGGCCCCGCAGCGCCGGGCCGTAACCTCGGCTTCGGTCTTCACCGCGCTCGGTTTCAGGTGGGAGGACGTCCTGACCGTCTCCGACGCTTACCTGGCCACTTACACCGAGGGGACCCCGGTCTCGTCTTCGGCGACGCACCCGAACGGCGCGATCGTGAAGAACGCGGCCGACCCCGATTCGGTCTACCTGATCGAGAACGGGTATAAACGCAAGCTAGGCAAGTATCTCTACACCGACCCTTACGTCTCGGCATTCGTGTCAGGCTTCGAATCCTCCGAGCTTACGACCGTCGTCAAGGGCTCGACGATCAACCTGCCGGTCACCCTGAAGAACAACGGGTACTTGCCCTGGCCGGCCGCCGCGACCAGCCTGTCATACCAGTGGATCGAGGTCTGGAGCGGGACCGTGACCAACGGAACCACGACCGCGATCGGGTCCGACTTACAATCCGGCGCCAGCGCGACCTTGACCGCCAGCGTCGTCGCCCCCGCGGCCACCGGCGCCTACGTCTTGAAATGGGACGTCCTGAAAGACGGCGGCTGGTTAAGCGCCTCGGGTTCTCCCGCCGCCTACTACGCGACCACGACCGCCCGTCCCAAGTATCCCGACGGCAGGCTCGTCAAGACGGCCTCCGCCCCCGACGTGTATCTCATCGACCAGGGGAAGAAGCGGCCCGTGACCTCCGGCACCGTCTTCTCCTCCAACGGTTTCCGCTGGGACCGCATCCACACCGTGACCGCGACCGAACTTGCCCAATACACGACGGGAGAGCTCTGTCAGGCCCGTCCCGGCACGCTCATCAAGGGCAGCTCTCCGGCCGTCTACATAAGCGACTTCTCCGGCGGGGATCAGACCAAGCGGGCCATCGGCTCGGCCGCCGTCTTCACATCCTTGGGGCTTCGCTGGGAGGACGTGCGCCAGCTCTCCGACGTCGAGGTGGCCAGTTACATAAACGGCCCCTCTTTAGACAGCGCGGCCAAGCACCCCAACGGCATGCTCGTCAAGACGGCCGGCGACCCGGCCGTGTTTTTGTTGGAGGCCGGGGCGAAACGCGCGGTCGCGTCCGCCGCGACGTTTAACTCCAATGCGCTCAGGTGGGACCGCGTGGTCACCATCTCGACCGCCGAGATGAACGGCTACGCGCTCGGACCGACCCTGCAGGCCGCCCCGGGCGCCCTCATCAAGGGGAGTTCCTCGACCGTCTACGTCTCCGACATAAACGCCGGCGGCACATACGAGAAACGCCCGATCAACTCCATCACGGCTTTCTACGCCTTAGGCTTGAACTTTGCCGACCTCTATGTGGTCCCCGATTCGGAACTGGGAGGCTATGGCAACGGAGCGGCTCTGGAATAACGTCGCCAAGCGAACAAGAGAACCTGTCCGCATGATGAGACGGTTTGTTTTCGGCCTCGTTGTCGCGGCGCTTTTCGCGTTGCTGCCGGCCGCGCCCGCCTTGGCAAGCGGTTATGAAGCAAGGGCACAGATTGTCTATTTCGCTATGGCCCAAGTCGGCAAGCCTTATTCAATGGATCTGGATAAACGGCTCGGTCCCAATTATTATGACTGCTCGGGCTTATGTTATATGGCTTATTCACATGCCGGCGTCTATATCAGCAACTCCATCCTTGATTTTGTCGCGTATCCCATTTCAGAAGCGGAGTTATTGCCGGGCGATACCGTCTGGCAAGGCTACGAGACAAGGCCCGGCTACGAGTTCCCGACGGGCTACCACGTCGGCCTATATATCGGCAACGGCGAGGTCATCCACGCCAGCAGCCGCCGCGGCGTCGTCAGGGAACCCCTGCACGCCGTTCCGTGGGATTGGTACGGGCGCATCCCGGCGTATAATTGGCCGGACGGGGACAACAGCTGCGCCTACGCGGTCAACCAGGGCGATATCGATACTCCCGACCGGATGATCGGCGGCCGGACCTACAACGCGACGATTAGATTACAAAATAAAGGTACCTTGACCTGGAGAACAGGGGGCGCTAATCCCGTCTATGTGACTTCCCACTGGCAGAACCGGAGCACGGGGGCAGTCTTTGACAGCGTACCGACTCCGAAGGTGAGACTGCCGGCCGACGCTCCTTTCAATTCACAGATCTTCGCGAATGTTCAGGTCGTGGCGCCGGTCGAGCCCGGGGAATACCTCCTGAAATACGATCTGTTGCACGAAGGCGTCGGCCTGTTCAGCACCTTTTTTTGTAAGACGCTCGATATTCCCGTAACCGTATTGCCGCCGATGGAGTATGGCGACGAACCGGTCGTCTCCGTTGGAGCGGCGGAGCTGTCTGGTTACACCGGCGGCAGCGATGTTCGTTTCCGTGCCGGCACGCTGGTGAAAGGCAGTTCGTCGAGCGTTTACGTGACGGAATACCTAAGCGGCCTCTATTTCCGGAGAGTTTTTCCAAGCGCGGCCGTCTTCGACGATCTTGGTTATAACTGGTCGGACATAATCACTTTGAGCGACGCCGACATAAACGGGTATATCGTCGGGTCGTCCGTCACGCCCGGCGTCCACGCCAACGGTGCCCTTATCAAAACGTCTACTTCACCGGCGGTTTGTGTCTTGGATAATCTACAGAAGAGGCCGGTTTCTTATGCCTCCTTTATCGCCAACGATTTCCGCTGGGACAGGATCTTTACTGTCTCCGATTCCGAGATGGCTATCTACGCGACCGGGGCGGTCTTCCCGATGCGGGCCGGAACCCTGGTAAAAGGCGGCTCTTCCGTCATTTATGTGACGGACATCAACGGTTCGTCGCCGGCCAGACGGGCAATCACTTCAGCCGCGATTTTCAACTCCCTGGGGTACAGATGGGAAGATATCATGACCGTATCGGATGGCGAGCTTAGCTCCTACACCGAAGGAGCCCCGGTCTCATCCTCGGCGACGCACCCGAACGGCGCGATCGTGAGGAACGCGGCCGACCCGGATTCGGTCTACCTGATAGAGGGCGGGATGAAACGCAAGCTCGCCAAGTATCTATACACCGACCCGTACATATCCGCGTTCGTCTCCGGCTTCGAGTCCTCCGAGCTCTCGACCGTCGTCAAGGGCTCGACGATCAACCTGCCGGTCACCCTGAAGAACAACGGGTACTTGCCCTGGCCGGCCGCCGTGACCAGCCTGTCGTACCAGTGGATAGACGTCTGGAGCGGGACGGTGACCAACGGAGTCACGACCGCGATCGGGTCCGATATACCTTCCGGCGGCAGCGCGAACTTGACGGCGACAGTCGTCGCTCCCGCGGCCACCGGCACATACGTTCTAAAATGGGACGTCTTGAAAGACGGCGGCTGGTTGAGCGCCTCGGGTTCTCCCGCCGCCTACTACGCGACCACGACCGCGCGGCCCAAGTATCCCGACGGCAGGCTCGTCAAGACGGCCTCCGCCCCCGACGTATATCTCATCGACCAGGGGAAGAAGCGGCCCGTGACCTCCGGCACCGTCTTCTCCTCCAACGGTTTCCGCTGGGACCGTATCCACACCGTGACCGCGACCGAACTTGCCCAATACACGATGGGGGACCTCTGTCAGGCTCGTCCCGGCACGCTCATCAAGGGCAGCTCTTCGGCCGTCTACATAAGCGACTTCTCCGGTGGTGTTCAGACCAAGCGGGCCATCGGCTCGGCCGCCGTCTTCACATCCTTGGGGCTTCGCTGGGAGGACGTGCGCCAGCTCACCGACGCCGAGGTGTCGAGCTACGAGAACGTCCCCTCGTTAGACAGCGCGGCCACGCATCCGAACGGCATGCTCGTCAAGGTGTCCGGCGCTGACGCCGTTTACTTCTTAGACCAGGACAAGAAGCGCCCCATCGCGAGCGGCGCCACCTTCAACTCTAACGCCTTAAGATGGGACCGCGTGGTCACCATCTCCACTTCCGAGATGAACGGTTACGAGCCCGGACCGACCCTGCAGGCCGCTCCGGGATCCCTCATCAAGAGCCCCAATTCTTCGACCGTCTACGTCTCCGACATAAACGCCGGCGGCACATACGAGAAACGCCCGATCAATTCCATCACGGCTTTCAACGCCTTAGGCTTAAACTTCGCCGACCTCTATGTAGTCCCCGACTCGGAACTGGGAGGGTATAACAACGGAGCGGCTCTGGAATAATGCTGATTGCCGACATAAGAGAGAATGTTGTTTAATAGGTGATATGAAAATATTCAAACTTACCATTTGTCTTTTTGTCTCCCTGTTTATCTTCTTGGCCTTGTTTTCGCCCGCGGCCCTGGCCGTGGATAGCGATTTCAACGGCGACGGCAGCGACGAGATCGCCGCGATGTACGATTATCCGCTTTACTGCAGTGCCTTATGGGTATGGTCGAAATCCGGCTCGATGATGAACCCAACGCCCTGGTGGGCCAGCACTTACGGCAGCTGGAACGCGACCAATTCCAAGGTCGTCACCGGCGAATTCAACGGAGACGCTTACGACGACGTCCTGGCTTTGCAGAGTTATCCTTTGTCATGCGCGGCCCTTTGGCAATTCTCCTCAAACGGGGCCGGCCGTTTTACCCAGCAAGCGGTCTGGGCCAGCATGTCAGGGGGATTCAACGTAGATCTGGCCAAGATAGCGGCCGGAGATTTCGACGGCGACGGCCGGTCGGAGATTATAGCCCTATACGAATATCCTCAGTCCTGCGCCGCGCTTTGGTTCTTCGACTATGACGGCTCCAAATGGACCTGCAACCCTATATGGGCCAGCGCTTCCGGCGCGTTCTCCGTTCCCGGCTGTCAGGTGGCCGCAGGGGATTTCGACAACGACGGCGCGGCGGAGTTTTCCGTCCTTCAGCCATTCCCACAGTCCTGCGCCGCCATATGGGTGTTTGATAAGGGCGCGACTTCCTGGACGGCGAGGCCTTGGTGGGCCAGCCCGTCGGGCGGCTGGAACGTTGCCTCGTCCAAGATGGTGGCCGGCGATTTTGACGGCGACGGCATTGACGACCTGGCCGCGCAATACCAGTACCCTGCTAATTGCGCCGCTCTCTGGATGTTCAAATCGGACGGCGGCAGATTTACATATACTCCCTGGTGGGCCAGTAAATCAGGGGCTTGGGACGCGACTAAGACCAAACTCGTTGCCGGAGATACGGATAACGACACCAGGGATGAGCTTTACGCCTTATACGATTATCCGTTGAGCTGCGCCGCTTTGTGGGAAGCGGATTCAACAGGCTATTCCTTTAACGTCTATCCCGTCTGGGCCAGTAAATCCGGCGCCTGGGACGTCAAAAAGAGCCGTCTGGCCGGCGGAAACACGTTCTTGCCGGTACGCTACCCGGTCGGCGGCCAGCAGATCGATATCAATCTGTCTACGCAGACGCTACTTTGCGGTGAAACCTATTACGGCGAATGGCGCGAGGGCGTATTCTTCTATGATTTCTCCCCCATCTTCTCAACGCTTGTTTCCTCGGGGCGGCCGCCGTTCAACACTCCGGCGGGCTATTTCTCCGTCTACGCCAAGGATCCGACCGTGGATATGTCCGGATTCGGCGGCACGGCCGAGTATTACTATGTTCCCAACGTTCCGTATGTTCTCTGGTTTACCGGCAACTACTCGATTCACGGCGCGTACTGGCACAACGACTTCGGCAACGTCCGCTCCCACGGTTGCGTAAACGTACCGGTGGACGCGGCCGCCTGGATCTATAACTGGGCGCCGATCGGGACGCCGGTATACGTCCACTATTAGCAATCTCATCTGCACAGTTACCCCCAAAATCGCCGATTTATGCTATCCTTATAAGCTGTATTGTCTTAAGGAGGCTCCTTTTTGAAAGCTTTGATACTTAGCGGCGGCACCGGTACGCGGCTTCGTCCCATAACCCACACCAGCGCCAAGCAGCTGGTGCCTATAGCCAATAAACCGGTTCTTTTCTACGCCATCGAGGCGGTTCGGGACGCCGGCATAACGGATGTCGGCATCATCGTCGGCGACACGCGCGAAGAGGTAAAGGCCGCGGTCGGCGACGGTAGCCAGTGGGGCATTAAAACCACCTATATAGAGCAGGACGCGCCCAGGGGACTGGCGCACACGGTCTTAATCGCGGAACCTTTCTTAAAAGACGACAGTTTCGTCATGTTCTTGGGCGACAACTTGATCAAAGACGGAATCACCTCTTTGGTCGAGGAATTCGCCAAAAACAAGCCCAACGCCCAGATTTTGCTAGCCCGGGTGAGGGAGCCGGAGAGATTCGGCGTCGCCGAGTTGCGCGACGGCAAAATCGTCTGTTTGGTTGAGAAACCTAAGGAACCCGCAACTGATCTCGCGCTGGTCGGCGTTTATATGTTCGATAAGAACATTTTTGACGCGGTCAAGGCGATCAAACCGAGCTGGCGCAATGAACTGGAGATAACGGACGCCATCCAATATATGGTCGACCAGGGCCTGATCGTCACCCCGCACATTATTGACGGCTGGTGGAAAGACACCGGCAAACGTGAGGACATCCTGGAGGCCAACAGGATCATGCTGGAGGATATAAAGACCAGGCAGGACGGCAGCGTCGACGCGGACACCGTGATAGAAGGCAACGTCGTCGTCGAGAGCGGAGCGGTCGTCACCAACAGCCGGTTGATCGGACCGGCCATAATCGGCGCCAATGCGAGGATCAAGGACGCCGTAATCGGTCCTTATGCCAGCATATACTTCGACACCGTGATTGAGAACGCGCAGATTGAGAACAGCGTCGTTTTGGAGGGCACTTCCATTGTCGGCCCGAAGAGCCGCCTGGTGGATTGCCTGATCGGCAAGAATGTGGAGATACAAACGGTCGATCACCGGCCGGACGCTTATAGTTTCATGGTCGGCGACAACAGTCAGATAGACATTATTTAGTAGTTAGTAGTTGGTGGTTAGTAGTTAGCAGCAAGCGGTTGGACACAGAGGCAACAACTAACCACTAACAACTATGACCGGAGGTCATTATGATAGAAGGGGTTAAGGTCAAGAAGCTCAAAGTAGTGCCCGACGAGCGGGGACGTTTGATGGAGATATTGCGCAGCGACGACGAACTGTTTGACAAGTTCGGCCAGGTATACATGACAACCAACTATCCCGGAGTCGTTAAAGCCTGGCACTACCACAAAAACCAGACTGATAACGTCGCCTGCGTTAAGGGCGTGATTAAGCTGGTCATGTTTGATTCACGCGACGGCAGCCCGACCAAAGGCCAGATCAACGAGCTCTTCATCGGCGATCACAATCCGATGCTCGTGCAGATACCGGATAACGTCTACCACGGTTGGAAGTGCGTCAGCGAGACGGAATCCGTCGTCGTGAACTGCCCGACCGAACTCTACGATTATAAGAATCCGGATGAATACCGGTTGCCTTACGATTCCGACGAGATCCCGTACGACTGGGGCATCAAACACGGCTAGATGCCGTGTTTGATGGCAGTTAGTAGTTAGTTGTTGGCGGTTAGAGATTGAGAGAATTCGGGTTTGAACGGCTAGAAGTTTGGCAAAGAGCCGTCAGCTATTATACGCGAGTTTGTGATACAGAGAAGGTATTTCCGAGAAACGAGATGTTTGGACAAGTATCTCAGTTAAAGTCCTCGGCCCTTTCAATATCACTGAATATCGCTGAAGGTTCGGGAAGGCAACACAAGAAGGAGTTCAAACAATTCTTGGGAATTGCTAGAGGCTCAGTTTTTGAGACTGTAACCAATCTATATGCGGCAAGGCAACGAGGTCTGCTAAGCGAAGAAGACTTCACTCGACTCTATGATGAAGGTGCTGTGATAGCCAAGATGATAAGCTCGTTAATGAACAAGACAGGATGATGTTTATGTTTTTGCTAACGACTAACTACCAACTGCTAATTGCTACAAGGAGACTCATAAAATGAGACTCCTTGTGACTGGCGGGGCGGGATTTATAGGCTCCAACTTCATCCGCTATATGCTCGACAAATATCCCGACTACGAGATCGTTAACCTGGACAAACTGACTTACGCCGGGAACCTCGAGAACCTCCGGGATGTCGAGAAAGACCCCCGCTATTCGTTCGTTAAGGGCGACATCTGCGACGCCAAGTGGATAGACGACTTGGCCAAGAACGTCGACGCCATCATAAACTTCGCGGCTGAGAGCCACGTCGACCGGTCTATCGAGGATCCGCAATCCTTTGTCGTCACGGACGTCCTGGGCACCCAAAACATTCTGGAAGCCGTCAAGAACAACAAGGTGGAAAGGTTCCTTCACATTTCCACCGACGAGGTCTACGGCTCCATTCCCGAGGGCCGGTCGTCGGTCGAAACCGATCCCATCGAGCCCAATAGCCCTTATTCGGCCAGCAAGGCCGGCGGGGATTTGCTCTGCCGGGCTTATTTTGAGACTTACGGAACGCCGGTCATGATTACCCGGTCGTCGAACAATTTCGGCCCCTACCAGTATCCGGAAAAACTGATTTCCTTGCTGACGACGAACGCCATCGACGGTCTGCCGCTGACGGTTTATGGCGACGGCCTGAACGTCCGGGACTGGATTTACGTGATGGACAACTGCGAGGGGCTTGACGCGGTCTTTCACAAAGGCAAGATCGGGGAAGTGTACAACATAGGCGGCGGCAACGAGAAGACCAACCTGGAAATCGTCAAACAGATCGTCGCCGAAACAGGAGCCCCCGACAGCCTGATTACCTACGTCGACGACCGTTTGGGCCACGACCGCCGCTACTCGCTGGATTCCACAAAGGCCAAAGCGCTGGGCTGGGCCCCACGCCGCGACTTTAGGGACGCGATGTCAGAGACCATCAGATGGTATCAGGAGAACGAGGCCTGGTGGCGGCCCCTTAAATGAAGATCCTAATCACTGGCGCGGAAGGACAGCTCGGCCGGGACCTGGTCGCTGCGCTCGGCGGTAATCACGACCTATATCCGTTCGACCTCGATTTGGACATAACAGACGGGGCGGCGGTCTGGCATAAGACACAGGACATAAAGCCGGAAATAATCATAAACTGCGCCGCTTACACCGATGTAGACGGTTGCGAGACCAATGTGGACGCGGCTTACCTGGCCAACGCCGTCGGTCCGCAAAACCTGGCTTTGGCCGCGAAAGACCTGTCCGTGCCGTTGGTAACCATCAGCACGGACTATGTTTTTGACGGGACAAAGGCTACTCCATACGACGAATTCGACACTATGAATCCGGCCGGCGTCTACGGCCGGTCAAAAATGGCCGGCGAGATTCTGACCAGAAATATCTGCCCCGAACATTACATTATCCGCACCGCCTGGCTATACGGCCGGACCGGGAAAAACTTTGTTAAGACGATTCTCAAGTTGGCGGAGGAGCGCGACGAGCTGACCGTTGTGGACGACCAAATCGGCTCGCCGACCTATTCCGTCGACCTGGCCGGCCGGATTATTGAACTGATGACGACCGGCTGGTACGGCACATATCACGTGACGAATTCCGGCAATGCCAGCTGGTACGAATTCGCCAAGGAGATCCTGAAAGCGGTCGGCAAGGAAGGCGTTAACGTGCGGCCAATGAAAACAAAAGACCTGGACCGCCCGGCGCCGCGGCCCGCGAATTCGGTCCTCGATAACCGCATGACGCGGCTGAGGGGCCTGGCAGACCTGAGGGATTACCATCAAGCTTTGGCCGCTTACTTCGGGAGCGACCGCCCATGATCGCCAAGTTAAGAGAGCTATACGCCTATCGTGAACTTTTGCTGAACCTGGTTAAGAAGGAACTTAAATTAAGATACCGAGGGTCGGTGCTCGGATTCTTATGGTCGCTTTTAAATCCGCTCCTCATGATGCTGGTCTTTACTTTTGTCTTCGCCAATGTTTTCAAGCTGGGCATCAAGGATTTTCCGGTGTTCTTGCTGGTCGGCTTGTTGCCCTGGAACTTTTTCAGCGGCGCCGTGTCCTCGTCCACCGGTTCCATCATCAACTACGGCCATCTGGTAAAGAAGGTCTACTTTCCCCGGGAGATCTTGCCGATTTCGTACGTGCTGGCCGACCTGGTCAATTTCCTGCTAGCCATGTTGGTGCTTATCCCGTTCTTGATCTATTACGGCTACAACTTCTATATATACATCCCGCTCGTGCTGGTCGTGATCGTTCTTCAGGTGTGCCTGACGCTCGGTTTCGCCTTTATCTTATCCAGCCTCAACGTGTTCTTTCGCGACATCCAGTACATTGTTGGCGTCATCATGCTGATTCTTTTCTACGCGACGCCCATCATCTACAGCCTGGAAATGATCCAGAATATGTCGTTTATGAAAGAACACCCCTGGTTATTGACGGTTTACCAGCTCAATCCGCTGACGGCCTTGATTACGATGTATCGCAACATGCTTTACAATATGGCGCTGCCGTCGCTTAAGATCATCGGTTTCTCCATCGGAGTTTCCCTGGCCGTCCTGTTCCTCGGCTACTTCATTTTCCACAAGATGGAACCGAGATTCGCGGAAGAGGTGTAATGGAGCACTCAGTCGAAATTCGCGACGTCTGGAAGATGTTCCGCATATATCACGAGAGGCGCGACTCTCTGAAGGACATCCTGTCGGGCCGCGGGCGGACGGCATACGAAGAATTCTGGAGTCTGCGTGAGATTAACCTGGATATTCCCAAAGGCCAGACCATCGGCATTATCGGGGAAAACGGGTCAGGCAAAAGCACTTTGTTGAAGTGCATCACGGGAATCCTGAGACCGAACAAAGGCGCCATCGCCGTTGACGGGAAGATATCGGCCCTGCTGGAACTGGGGGCCGGGTTCGAGCCCAACCTGACGGGCCGGGAAAACATCTACTTGAACGGTTCGATTCTGCAGATGACGCGGAAGCAGATAGACGCGAAGGTGGACTCCATCATCGCTTTTTCGGAACTGGAACGGTTCATCGACACCCCCGTCAAGAACTATTCGTCCGGCATGCATATGCGGTTAGGTTTTGCCATCGCTATCAACGTTAATCCTGACGTGTTGCTGATCGACGAGGTTCTGGCGGTCGGCGACGAGGCGTTTCAATCCAAATGCTACGACGCCGTCATCGATATCAAAAACAGGGGCAAAACGATTATCCTGGTGACGCACGACTTGGAGGCCGTCCGTAAATTCTGTGATTCCGCGGTCTGGCTGGACGGCGGCAGGTTGATGCGGGAGGGCTCGACGGGCGACGTTATCGACGCCTACAGGGTGGAAGTACACAAGAAGGAACGGGAGAAGATGCTTCAGGGCGTGGATGAGATCTTGCCTAGAGGCAACCGCTACGGTTCCGGCGAAGCCCGCGTAACCAAGCTGGAGATGCTCGATAAAAACGGGCAATCGGTTAGGGGCTTTGACCTGGGCGAGCCTGTCAAAGTTGTGATGGATTATGAAGCCCGGCCAGATCTGGGGGAACTGATATTCGGCGTCTCCATATTTGCCAAGGACGGAACCTATTGTTTCGGCACCAACACCGGCGTCGACGGCTTAACGATATCCTCTTCAAAAGGCAAGGGCACGGTTACTCTGGTCTTTGAGTCACTGCCTTTGATGGCCGGAACGTATCTTCTGGATATCGGTTTGTTCGATCAGAACGCCAAACATCCGTACGATTATCTCAGCCGGACTTTTGATTTCAAGGTTCGCGGCGGCAAGAAGGGAGAAAGCGGTTTCTTCCACTTAAATCATGAATGGGAAGTCAGCTGATCATGAGCTCCGACGTTCGCGTCACCATCGTTATCCTGACATATAACGGCGCTGAATATATAGGTGAGGTTCTAAGCTCGGTGTTTAAACAAAAGACCGATTTTCCTTACGAGGTTTTAATGATCGATTCCGGGTCGACTGACGAGACGCTGGTTGTGGCCGAGGCTTATCCCGTCAGGCTGATGAAAATCGATAAAGGTGAATTCAACCACGGCGAGACGCGCAACAAAGGAGCGGCTGAAGCCAGGGGCGAATTCGTCTGCTACCTTACGCAAGACGCGACGCCGAGGGACGAGACCTGGCTTCAATCTATGATTGAGCCGTTCTCGCGCGACAAGAAGATCGTCGCGGTCTTCGGCAAACACGTACCCCGGGCTGACTGCA
The DNA here is from genome assembly GCA_041658625.1 of Actinomycetota bacterium. Classification (NCBI taxonomy): domain Bacteria; kingdom Bacillati; phylum Actinomycetota; species Actinomycetota bacterium. The sequence continues at coordinate 277,833 of JBAZZW010000001.1, read as the reverse complement.
ATCCGGTTACGGAGCGGGACACCAACGGCGTTTTCGCGGCCATCAGCCCGGACGACCGACCGGTAGTCCGGGTGATTACGTCCGACCGGGACAAAGAGGAGTTGGAGAACTTTCGGAGCATGAAAGGTTTCTACTCCGACGTCAATTCGTGTCTTAGGAAGAGCTATTGGAAGGAGCACCCTTACAAGCCGCTCGATTACGCGGAAGACCAGGTCTTCGGTCGGGAGGTTCTTTTGAGCGGGCATAAAATCGCTTACAGTCCCAAAGCGGCGGTGCTGCATTCGCATAACTACCGTCCGGCGACGTTCGTCCGGCGTTTTTACGACGAATACCGCGGATTGAACATCGCCATCGGCTACCGGGAGAATATCACGTTGCTAAGGCTCTTACCGTCGGCTTGGCGGGGCTGGCGGGCTGACGTCAAATACATTAAGGGTACCGGACGGTACAAGCTGTTCAGGCGCGTCCGCTGGTACTGGTACGCCTGGTTGATGAATCTCGGCCGGCGTGTCGGGGCCTATTTCGCGGCCAGATACGATCGTTTGCCGCCGGGATTCGAACGGCGCATGTCACTGGAAAGGGGTCGTTAGACTTCGATGGGTAATCCGGAGAACGGCATCGGATACTTGATAGGCAGGGCGATAAGCTCTTTGCGGGACGGCGGCATCGGTGGCTTGTTCGACGCTATGGTGAGGTTCTTCAGGAACCTGCCCAACCGGGTGACTCCGATCGACGAGCATCAGGGGTTTGTCGCGGAAGTCGACTTGACCTCTCCGACTAAACTTATGCCGCCGCGGCGGGACATCGACTACGACAACTTGGTTCTGAACTGGGTTATTCCCGACTTTAATATCGGGAGCGGCGGCCACCTGAATATCTTCCGGACGATTTCTTATCTGGAGTCGTTCGGCCACACCAATCGGATATTCATCTACCAACCCGTCAACCATTTCCATGGCGACAAGGCTAACGCTTCGATAAACAAACATTTCGCCAAGGTGAGCGCGGAGGTGGCGATCGGCGTCGACGGGATGCCGGACAGCGACGCGGTCATCGCGACTTCCTGGCAGACGGCCTATCCCGTTTATAAGGTGGCCAACACGCGCCGCAAGATGTATTTCATTCAAGACCTGGAGACATTGTTCTATCCGGCCAGCGCGCAGGAACGATTCGCCGAAAACACCTATATGTTCGGCTTTGACTGTATAACGGCCGGACCTTGGCTGGCCAAGATAATGCGCGAGAAATATCACGAGCGGGCGGATTACTTCGACTTCGCTTACAACCCCGACATTTATTACCCGATGAACCTGCCCCGCCAGAAGAAGATCGTTTTTTACGCGCGGCAGGTAACGCCGAGACGCGGTTATGAACTGGGAGTCATCGCCCTCAAGCTGGTAAAGGAACGGCACCCAGAGTATGAATTCGATTTTGTCGGCTGGCCGCACGCGTCCAAGCTGACGTTTCCCTATAGGAATTTAGGGATATTATCCCAGGACAAACTGGCCGAGCTTTATAACGAGGCGACGCTCGGTTTTGTCATCTCTTTAACCAACCCGAGCCTGGTTAATAAAGAAATGATGGCCTGCGGCCTGCCGGTCGTGGATATCAAGGTCGATTCCACCGACGGCTTCTTCGGCGAGGGGACGATTCTGCTGGCCGAGCCGGATCCGATTAACCTGGCCAACGCCATCTGCTCGTTGATTGAAGACGAGTCCCGCCGCGACGAATTGGCGGCGCGGGCTTTGGAATATCTCGTCGACTATAATTGGGAGAAATCGGCCAGGGAAGTCGAGGCCATCATCAGGCGCAATCTGGGGGATAAGAATGCCGTCATACCTCGATAAATACACCGGCCGGAAGGCGCTCGTTACGGGCGGGCAGGGATTCATCGGCAGCAACGTAACGGCCGCCTTAGTCGCCATGGGCGCCGACGTCACGGTAACCGACGCTTTAGAAGGCGACCGCTGGCGCGGCCTGCTAACCGACGGCGGAAACTTCCGGTTTAAAAAGGCCGACATGACCGACGCCGCGGCGATGGCCGGATTGGTCAAGGGCCAGGATTACGTTTTCAGCCTGGCCGGTTTGTCGGGCGCCGGGGCCAGCAACGCGGCGCCTTTGGAACATATGCGCGTTAACTGTGGCGGCCAGCTGACTGTTCTGGAAGCGTGCCGGGCCGCCGATAGCGACGTTAGGGTGTTCTTTCCCAGTTCGCAGCTGGTCTACGGACCAGCGGACGGCGAGCCGGTCAAGGAAACGCACGCCACCGAGCCCATCTCGATCTACGGTATACACAAACTGGCTGTTGAGAAATATTTTCATCTCTATCACGATCTTTACGGCTTGAGTACTTCGGTCTTGCGGATTCCCAACCCCTACGGACCCGGTCACAAAGTTGGACTGACCTACGGCATCGTGAATTTCTTTATCACCGAACTCCTGGCCGGCAAAACGATCAAGGTCTTCGGTGATGGTTCCCAGATCAGGGATTACATATATATTAGCGACCTGGTCGACGCCATTCTTATGACCGCCGCCGCCGATGGCTCGGCCGGCCGCGTCTTCAATACGGGCGGACCCGAACCCGCACGCTTCGGGGACATGGCCAAGATGGTCTTTGACCTGGTCGGCTCGGGCAACCTGGAATACGCGCCGTGGCCGCCTGACGCGGACAAGACCGAGGTCGGCGACATATTTCTGGACAAGACCGAGATAGAAACGGTCATCGGCTGGCGGCCTAAGACCGCGCTGACGGACGGTCTTAAACGGACGGTCGAGTTCTACCGGTCATTCTTAGGGCGAGCAAGCGCGTGACCGTTTCCGTCGTCTTGTTGAACTGGAATGGCGAAAAGTTCCTGACCGGCTGCCTGGATTCCGTTTTCGCCCAGGACTACGCCGACCTGGAAATAATCGTTATCGACAACGCGTCCTCCGACGGCTCCGTACCGCTTCTTAATGAACGCTACGGCGGACGCGTCACTCTGGTTGAGAACGCCGAGAATACCGGCTTCAGCCGGGCGATGAACCAGGGCTTTCGCCTGGCCAAAGGCGAGTTCATAATGCCGTTGAACTTCGACATCCTGCTCGAGCCGGATTTTGTTTCCCGAATGGTCGAAGCGCTTACAGCGGACGCGCGGCGGGGGTCGGTTACCGGCAAACTGCTTCGTTTTAACGAAACGGGGAAGACGGACATCATCGATTCGACCGGCCATGTGATTTTCAAAAACCGTTACGTGATAAACCGGGGAGAAGACCGACTTGACACCGGGCAGTTCGACGCGGCCGATCTTGTCTTCGGCGCGACGGGCGCGGTGCCGCTGTACAGGCGGAAAATGTTGGATGACATCGCCTGGAACGGCGAATATTATGACGAGTCTTTTTTCATTATGTTGGAAGACGTCGATCTGGACTGGCGCGCCCAGCTTCGCGGCTGGAAATGCGCCTACGCGCCCCTGGCGGTCGCGTATCATTTTCGCTCGGCTTCCGCGGTGTCTAAATCCCGGCTAATCCAGAGGCACTATTACAAGAACCGCTATTTGACCATCTGGAAAAACGATTTTTGGCTAAGCTGGCTGAAACACCTGCCGCAGATAACGCTGATGGACATCTATCTGAATACTGATATTATGTTCACTAGCCCGATTGCGCTGGTGCAGGCCTGGGGCGACTTGGCGCGTTTGACCCCGCTGACGCTCAAGAAGCGGAGTTTCATCAAGAAGAACCGGCGCGTCGCCCGCCGCGATATCGAGCAATGGTTCCGACCGTACTCTTGGATGAGCGACGTCAAGCGAAAGCTGAGATTATCTTGAACGATTACGAGAAGAATGAGGTAAAAAATGAACGGAGGCTAATCGTCCTCCTTCTGCTCCTTACATTCCTGCGGGGAGTCGTTTGGGCCGGTATTATGCCAGCCTACCAATCCCCTGACGAACCGATTCATATGGGGGTCATCCACGTCGTCGGAATGGAATTAAGGATGCCGGCCACGAGCGAGAAGCTTCCCAAGCGCGTCGAGGAGTCTTTGAAGCGCAGCCGCTGGTGGCATGACTGGTATGTCCACGCCGGTTGGAGCCCGGGCTATTTGACTCTGGGGGCGGCCGCGCATCCGCCGCTTTACTACTATCTGATGGCGCCCTTATACCGCATATTTTACGGCGCCGGTGATATGACCCTGGTTATTTTGCGGCTATTTAACGTACTTTTTGCCTTGGGCGTCACCTGGTTTGCCTATATGACGACCAGGATCATGTTTCCTAAGGACGAGTTCATGAAATACGCCGTGGCGTTGCTGGTAATCTTCCAGCCGATGAACGCGTTTGTCGGGTCGGCGGTCAACAACGACAACCTGATGATCTTCTTTATGGCCGGCGTCATTTATTTTATCGCCCGGTTGTTGACGGAAGGGCCGAAGACAAGTATCGGGGTTTGGTTGGGTCTTTTCCTGGGCGGGGGCTTGTTGACCAAGGCGAGCTTCGCGTTTATGGGCCCGCCGGTCATCCTGTTCGTTCTGGTCGCATGTTTGATAAAGAAGCAGCCGGCGGTCAGGGCTTTCCTATTCACCTTCATGACCGGCGCTATCGCTATGATCTCGGGCAGCTGGTTTTATTTGTTTAACTACATCAAGCACGGCTGGTTTACAAGACCCTTTACCGCGCCTTACGGTCATACGGTGGCCGGGAATCTATTTGTCCAGTCGGTCAAACCTGCATATGTTATCAAGATAATCGAGACTTTCTGGGGGAATTTCGGCTGGTTGATGATACCGCTGGACAAACCGATCTATATCTTGCCGGCTGCCTCAATGGCCGCGGCGGCGGCTGGCTTTATTATCGCGGTGGCAAAGATCCGATTGGGCAAGGATAAGATCTCCGCTCGGCAGATCGCTTTCTTCCTTCTGTTGATCGTGCTTAGCGCCGTTAATTACCTGAGCCTGGCGCAGCTTGATGTATCGACGAGGGGAGGGGCGCAAGGGCGGCATATGCTGCTTACCATGGTGCCGCTCCTGATATTGTTCGCCTACGGGATCAGAGCCTGGGTGCCGGAAAAGATGAGAGTGGCCGGCGCCGCGATAGTGGGCGTGGCCTCGTTTCTCTTGATGTCCCTGTCGGTTTGGGCTTACGTGACTCCGTTCTTCTATGGATAGAGGGCTTAGTTTGATGAAAAGAATCCTAAGCGCGTTTGTGATCGGCTCGCTGCTGCTGGCCGCGACCGCGGCGTCGGTGTATGTGGTCAATAAACGGTGGGCCAAAGCGACAAGAATCGGAGCAGACGTCGACGCGCCTGACATGCGCTGGTCGGTCCGCGATCACAAACTCACCCAGACGTTCCGCGCCCGGGAGCGCTACATAGACTCGATCAACATAAACGTCGCGCAGGGTACTCTACCGGAATCAGGCCGCCTGAGGTTGAGGTTATACCGGATCGTCGGCGTCCGGGGCAATAGCTTTGAGACGAAAGAGGTCGCCCTGTCGAATAACTGGTTCAAACAGGACAGCCGACTGTCAGGCTGGTATTCGGCCAGCTTTGACCCGGTCAGACTGGATATTGCCAAGGACTATTTGTTTTCAGTCGAACTGGTGGGGGCTAAGCCTGGAGAGAATCCGAAATGGCAGGCCAACAAGACCAACGAGTACATCGGGGGCACGGGTTATATCGACGGCAAACGTCTTCCGGTGATCAAAGGCCAGTATAGCGCCGACTACATCTTTAAAGTACAGTACATAGTCTCGCTTAAGGACCTGTTCGTGTCGTTCCTCAAAGGCGAGACATTCTATAAAACTACCCTGTCTCCGGCGTTGATTCTGTTGACTTTCGTGGTTCTCGCGTATGTCCTTGCCTGGTTATTAAATGAGATGTTTATCCGGCGGCCCGACGAAGAGTCTCAAGGATCTTCAGACTGACATCGCGCTTTATCGCGATCTTCGCCCCGCGAAGGCTCTTCAGTCGTTCCGGATCGTCGATCAAACCAAAGGCGATTTCGGCGATTTCCCGCCGTTGCGTGCCGGCCAAGATGTTCTTTCCGGCCTCGATATATTCAACCCATTCGGTCTCGTTTCTCATCACCAAAGCCGGCGTGTCTAGAATCGCAGCTTCTTCCTGAACACCGCCCGAGTCGGTCATAGCGAACTTGGCGTTGGACAGCAAGCTGATAAAATCCAGGTAGCCCAGCGGTTCAACGACTTTCATCTCTTGGCTTAGCTTGATGCCGGCCTTCTTAAGGGCCGCCTTGGTGCGGGGGTGTATCGGCAGGACCAGCGTGATTCTTTCGGCTACGTCGTCCAACGCGTTGACGATTTCGCGCAGGGCCTCCGCTTCGTCGGTGTTTTCAGCGCGATGCATCGTGGCCAGAACATAACCGTTCTTGACCAGTCCCAGGCGGTTTAAAGTATCCGATCCGGCAGCCAGTTCGCGGCTTCGCATGCAGGCGTCTATTATGGTGTTGCCGACCAGGTGAATCTTTTCTTCCGCGATGCCTTCTTCCAGCAGGTGCCGGCGGCTGGTCTGGTCGGGAGCGAACAGGAGTGTGGAGCAGTGATCGGTCAAAATCCGGTTGACCTCTTCGGGCATTCTTCGGTTAAAGGACCGGCAGCCCGCTTCGACATGGGCCACCGGAACGCCGGTTTTGGCGCCCGCCAGTCCTCCCGCCAGGGTGCTGTTGGTGTCGCCCTGCACGACCAGGAAATCAGGTTGTTCTTTTTCCAGGATCGGCTCAAGCTTCAGCATTATGCCGGCCGTCTGGGCGATCTGTTTCTGCGACCCGATCTTTAGGGTATAGTCGGCCGGCCGCAGCCGTAATTCGTGAAAGAACACGCTGTCCATCTCAAACGAATAGTGCTGACCGGTATGAACCAGGACGTGCTCGACCGAATCATCCAGTAGCGGAATCAACGACGATAGCTTGATTATTTCGGGCCTTGTACCGAGCACAGTGAGGACCTTCAAGATACCCCCTCTTTTCAGCAGTACAAATCAGAATTATAGCACACGTGCCCATTGGACTAACCGGTTTGGTATATGCTAATCTTTGAAACGTAAACCATCCCGAAACGCGCCCGCCGGCCGGGTTGAACCGCGGGTATTTTATTTCCCTGCCAGGGAGGACGAAGAACTGAAAGTTTCCATTATCGCCCCTATGTACAACGAAGCCGAGAACGTCGCCGAAGCCGTCAAGCAAGTGGCCGCGGCGATGGACGGATACGATTGGGAGTTTATATGCGTCGACGACGGCAGCGCCGACGATACCCTTAAGATATTGAGGGAGGAGGCGGCCAAGAATCCCAGGGTGAGAGCGCTATCCTACGGGCGTAACTGCGGGTCCGGCTACGCGATAAAAACCGGCTTCGCCGCGGCCGAGGGGGACATTATAGTCACCGTCGACGCCGACTTGAGCTACGACCCTAAATTCGTGCCGCCCATGGTCGATATGCTGATAAAAGACCCGTCGGTCGATATCGTGATGGGCTCCCCGTATATGGAAGGAGGCGGTACCGAGAACGTGCCGTTCTTCCGCCTTTTAATGAGCCGCGTCGCCAACTTGTTGCTTGGCGTAGCCCTGCCGGGCCACCTGCGGACCGTCACGGGGATGTTGCGTGCCTACCGAAAAGAAGTCATAGAAGCGCTGGAACTCGAAGCCGACGGCAAGGAAATTCACTTTGAGATAGTCTCGAAAGCTCTGGCCATAGGCTATAACGCTGCGGAGACTCCGGCCGTGCTGAGAGGACGGGAACGCGGCCGGTCGACCATTAAGATTCCGATGGCCATATATTCGCATCTGCTTTTTTCTTTTCTGGAGAAGCCGTCCCTGTTCTTCAGTTTTGTCGGCGTCGTTTTGATGACAATAGGTGTCGCCAGCGGCGTCTATATCGTCGTTCAGTGGCAGGAGGGCATCCTCGACCCGACGCGGCCGCTGATGTATCTTATGATGCTTCTGCTCGTCATCGGTGCCTTGTTCTTGTCTTTCGGGTTCATATCAAGTCAGATTGTTGAGCTGCGGCGCGAGATATACAGGGTCCAAAAGGAAAACTTGGAACTTAAGGCGATGCTGAAAGACAGCTGGCGAAACAGAGAAGACGGTCGTTGAAGATTTGCGTGGTCAGTCCCGGTTATCCGGGTAACGTAAACCCCTGGAACGGGATCCTGATTAAGGAAGACGCCCGTAACATAAGCCGCACCGGCTGCGATGTTTCCGTGGTCACTTCAAAGGTTTTCAGCGAAGACCCCAGTTTTTTCCTGGACGGCGACGTAAAGGTCAACAGATTCTGGTTCCCGTCCGAACGGAAGCTCCTGGCCGAATACGATAATATCCCCGTCTTTCGCGTCGGCGTGTATCTTCTGTCCGGCATATTAAGGACGGTGCGCGTCGTCCGGCGGGAGAAAAGCGACGTCATCCACGCCCATTGGGCCATTCCGGCCGGCTTTATCGCGACCGTCGCGGGCAGACTGACGCGCAAGCCGGTCGTCCTGACGGTGCACGACGCTGACATAACCACCTTCCCGGACAAGAGCAAGATTGCCGGAAAATGCATTACATATGCCTTGAACCACGCCGCCGTGATTATTTGCGTAAACCACTTTCTCGAAGACAGGGTCAAGAACTACTTTCATATCGACCCGGCCAAGGTCAGGTTCATCCCCTTGGGGATAAACAAAGACCTGTTCCAACGAATCGATAAAGCCGAAGCCAGGCGGAAATTGAAACTGCCGGCCGATAAAACGTTGATCCTTTACCTGGGCAGCATGCTGGAGATAAAGGGCGTCAGGCACTTGACGGAGGCGATTCCGAAAGTCGCGGCAGGCCACGATAACGTGTTGTTCCTTATGGCCGGTCACGGGCCGTTGGAGGGCGAGGTCAAGGCAAGGTTGAAAGAATTGAACGTCGGGGAATCGGTTCGCCTGGTCGGTTCGATTCCGCACGACGATATCCCCGTTTGGATGAGCGCGGCCGATGTACTGGTGATTCCCAGTCTGTCAGAGGGCCGCCCGCGCGTCGGCTTGGAAGCCCTGTCGATCGGTCTGCCGATCGTCGGATCGCGCGTCGGCGCCATTCCGGAAATCATCAAAGACGGAGAAAACGGCCTGATTGTAGAGTCGGGCAGCGGCGACAGTCTGGCCGCCGCGTTCAATTCCATTTTGGACGACAAGGAACTATACGAGCGCTTGCGGGCGGGGGCCAAGCTTCTGCCCGAGTTTGACGCGACCGTGGCCGCCGGGCGGGTTGTCAAGGTTTATGAGGAGGTCACCAAGCGGTAATGCGCACTGTCGTTATCGGGGCCGGCCCGGCCGGACTGGGTGCAGCCCGACGTTTGGCGGAGGCGGGAGAAACCGATTGGGCGGTCTACGAGGCCCACGGTTACGTCGGCGGCATGTCGGCCAGCCATGTTGACGAGGCCGGTTTCCTTTGGGACGAAGGCGGGCACGTCCTTTTCTCCAGATATAGGTACGTCGACGCAGTTATCGACGAGGCGATGGGCGACGACTTTCTCCCTTACGAACGCAGCGCCTGGATCTATCTGTTGAATTCATGGGTTCCATATCCCTTCCAAAACAACCTGCGCCATCTCCCGAAGGAAGCCCTGCTTGATTGCCTGGAGGGGTTGACCGAGCTGGCCGTCAGGCGGGAGAAATCCGTAAAGACGTTCAAAGACTGGTTGTTGGCCAACTTCGGTTCCGGCATCTGTGAATACTTCCTTTTCCGACACAACGGTAAATTATGGACCGTTCCCTTAGACGAAGTCGGCGCCTATTGGACCGGCGAGTCGGTTAGCGCCATAAACGTCAGACATGTTCTCTCGGACGTCATCTTCGGCCGGGACGACACTGGCTTCGGAGCCAACAAGTATTTTAAATATCCGCTACACGGAGGCACGGGCGAAATCTGGCGGCGCGTGGCGGCGCCGTTTGCGGACAAGGTCGCGGTGAATAAGCGGATTCAGTCCATCGACCTGGACAAAAAAGAAATCTCCTTCGCGGACGGTGGGGGAGACGCCTACGATAATCTCATCTCAACGATGCCGCTGACAAAGCTGCTGGAGGCGTGCGGCGTGACCGATAAAGCGGTAAAATCTGCGGCCGGTGAATTAAAATCGACCAACGTTCTGGTCGTCGGCGCCGGACTCCGCGACGAGGAAAAAAACAGCCGGGCCTGGGTTTATTACCCGGAAGAAACCGCGCCTTTCTACCGGTGCACACACCTGTCGAATTATTCGCCTTACACGGTACCGGACGGCGACGCTGAGAAATATAAATCATACATGTTCGAGGTCGCGTACCGGCCGGGCGAAACCGTCGACCGCGAGGCCGCTTTCGAGGGGTGTCTGGCTGCCATCAAGGCGGCCGGCGTCGTCGGACCCGACTGTCGGGATCATCTCGTGTCGCGGTATTATAACGACGTGCCGGACGCTTATCCGATTCCCACGCTCCGACGTGAAGAGGCCTTGGATGTGATTCTGCCATATCTGAACTCCAGAGGTGTTTTTTCGAGCGGCCGGATGGGCGCCTGGAAATATGAACTGGCCAGTATGGACCAAGCCTTCATGCAGGGTGTGCACACCATCGAGGAATTGCTGGGACAGAGTCTGTCCGGTTAAGACCGGACCAATTGGGGGATGACAACAGTTGAAAGTCCTTGTTACCGGCGGCGCCGGTTTCATCGGTTCCAACATCGTCGACGCTTTGCTGAACGCGGGTCACGCCGTAGCCATTGTCGACGATCTGTCGACGGGTTTGTTGGACAACATTAACCCGTCCGCGGAATTCTTCCAGCTTGATATCCGCGATAAAGGTGTAGGCAAAGTGCTAACCGACTGGCGGCCGGACGCTGTGTGCCATCACGCGGCCCAGATCGACGTCAGGGTATCGACAGAGGACCCGGTCTTCGACGCCGACGTGAACATTCTGGGTTTCCTCAACCTTTTGGAGAGTTCCAAGAGTCTCGGCGCGCGCTTTGTCCTGGCGTCGACTAGCGCGGTCTACGGGGAAACGGAACGTCTGCCGGTCGACGAAACCGCGGTCGTCAGTCCCATCTCGCCGTACGGCATCACAAAATCGGTATCGGAACAATACCTGCGGTTTTACCACGAAACTTACGGTCTGTCATATACTATTCTTCGGTACGGTAATGTTTACGGTCCCCGGCAGAATCCGTACGGAGACGCTGGCGTCATCGCCATCTTTTCGGAGACGATGCTGGACGGACGGACGCCGAACATTTACGGCGATGGGAAGCAGTTGCGGGATTACGTTTATGTAAGTGACGTCGTAGCCGCCAACTTATTGGCGCTTAATCATGGCTACAACGGCGCGTTCAACATCGCGACCGGCCGCGGGACATCGGTCCTGGAGCTGTTCGAGGCCGTCAAGAAACTGGCCGGTTTTACCGGCCAAGCCGTGTTCAAGGACAAGCGAGCCGGCGAGCTGGAAAAAAGTTATTTGGATGTTTCTCGCGCGCGGGACATACTAGGTTGGTCGCCCATGAATGAACTAAAGACCGGCTTGTCATTAACCGTTGAGTATTTTAAAAGCAAGCATAAAGGAGAGGATTCTTGAGCGGCAGGCATATCCCGATAGCTGAACCGGATATCGGTCCGGACGAAATCGCGGCCGTCACCGCGGCCATGGAGGCGAAATCACTTGCCCAAGGGTCGCGCGTCGCGGAGTTTGAAGAGCGGTTCGCCGAATTCATGAGCGTCAAGCACGCCGTCGCCGTCAATTCGGGCACAGCCGCGCTGCACACCGCGCTGCTCGCGCTGGGCGTCGGACCGGGCGACGAGGTTATCACCTCGTCATTCTCCTTTATCGCCTCGGGGAATTCGATTTTGTACACCGGCGCCAAACCTGTCTTCGCCGATATCCGGGAAGAGGATTTTAATATTGACCCGGCCGCCGTCGAAGCCGCCATTACCCCGAAAACCAAAGCCGTCATGCCCGTCCACCTCTTCGGGCAGCCTTGCGACATGGAGATTATTAACGACATCTGTCTGGACCGCGGACTCGCGCTGGTTGAGGACACCTGCCAGTCGCACGGCGCCACTTATCGCGGGCTGTGCGCCGGCACGTTCGGGACCGGCTGTTTTTCCTTCTACCCGACCAAGAACATGACTACGGGCGAGGGCGGCATGCTGACAACCGACGACGCGGTTGTCGCCGATAAAGCCAGGTTGGTCAGGGCGCACGGCATGAAAGTCCGTTATCATCACGAAACACTGGGTTATAATTACAGGATGACGGACATGGGTGCCGCCATCGGGCTTGTTCAACTGGAGAAACTGGTCGGGTATAACGATCGTCGGTTCCAAAACGCGATGTTCCTGAACGAACAACTGGCGGATGTAAAAGGCCTGGTGACGCCTAGCATATTGCCTGATAGGACGCATGTGTTCCATCAGTACACCGTCAGAATCACGCCTGAGTTTGCCTTAAAGCGCGATGATTTCGTCAAAGCGTTAGGGGATAGAGGAATCGGCAACGGCATCTACTACCCGATACCGATACACCGGCAACAGGTCTATCTGGACCTGGGATATAAGGTCAACCTGCCGGTAACCGATATGATGGCGGAAGAGGTCGTTAGCCTGCCCGTCCATCCAAACGTCGGCCCGGCCGACCTGGAGCGCATAGCGGCCGCTGTTAAGGAGATTGCGAATGGTTAGAGTCGGAGTAATCGGTTGCGGCGCGATGGGCGCCAACCACGCCCGGATCTATTCAATGATGAAAGGGACGGAGTTCGTCGGTGTTTTTGACGTCGACTCGAAGAAGGCGCGGGCTGTGGCGGCCAAGTATAACACCAAGGCGTATGCCGATTACCGTGAACTTATGGACAAGGTTGACGCGGTCAGCATTGTCGTCCCGACCGCCCACCACTATGAACTTGCCAAGGAGTGCCTGGAGGCGGGCTTGGACGTCCTTCTGGAAAAACCAATCACGGAGACGGTCGCCCAAGCCGACGAACTGATCGCCATCGCCGGGACCGGCGGACGGATCTTGCAGATAGGACACGTGGAGAGGTTTAATCCGGCGATACTTGAGTTGGCCAATATCGTGACTAAACCGGTCCACATCGAAGCCAGGCGTTTCAGTCCCTACGACGCGCGCATATCAAGCGGCATCGTCCTTGATCTTATGGTGCACGACCTGGATATCGTCATGAACCTGGCCGGTTCGCCGATCAAAAGCGTTAAAAGCATGTGCGCGAACGTGAAGGACGATTCCCCGACGGAGGACCTGGCCCAAGTTTCCATCATGTTCGAGAACGGCGTGACAGCCAGCCTGATTGCCAGCCGGGTTCACCAGAACAAAGTCAGACAGCTGAACATTGCCGAGGCGGACGCCTATATAACCGTGGACTACATGAAGCAAGAACTGGTCATCTACCGCTACGTTTCGGCGGACATGATACAAGAAGGCGAGGTCAAGTACCGCCAGGAGGTAATTACGGAGATTCCGTTCCTGCAACGCCGCGGCGAACCGTTGTGGATCGAGCTTGACCATTTCGTCAACGCGGTCGAGGAACGCTCGGAACCGTTGGTTACCGGGACGCAAGGGCGCGACGTGTTAAAAGCCGCGCTGGACATAGTTGTGGCGGGCGCCTCATGACCGCCTTCATCCATCCCACGGCCGAGGTGTCCGACCGCGCCGTCGTCGGCGACGGCGCCAAGGTCTGGCACTACGTCCAGATTCGCGAAGGGGCCAAGGTCGGCGCGGGCTGCGTATTGTCAAAAAGCGTTTATATCGACCAAAATGTGACCGTTGGAGATCGCGTAAAAATCCAGAACGGTGTGTCCGTCTATCAGGGCGTTACAATTGAAGACGATGTTCTGATCGCGGCCAACGTGGCTTTTACCAACGATAAACATCCACGGGCGTTCTTGGAGGATTGGACGATTACCCCGACTTTGATTAAGAAGGGGGCGTCCGTCGGCGCTAACGCGACGATTGTCTGTGGCGTCGTCATCGGCGAATACGCGATGGTGGGGGCGGGCAGCGTCGTGACCAAAGATGTACCGCCTTACGGTTTGGTAGTCGGGAATCCGGCCGCCTTAAAGGGTTATGTGGACGAGCGGGGAAGGCCGCGGTGAAAGCTGTTATCCTGGTCGGCGGGGAAGGAACGCGTCTTCGCCCCCTTACCTGTAATATCCCCAAACCGATGCTGCCGATGATGAACCGACCTTTCATCGAGCACGTTATCAAGCACCTGGCCAAGCATGGCGTTGACGAGGTTATTCTGAGCGCCGGCTACAAACCGCAGGCATTTGACTCGCACCTCGGCGACGGCCACGAATTCGGCGTCAAGATCACCTACGTCGTCGAGAAGCGTCCCCTGGGGACTTGTGGCGCGGTCAAGAACGTAGCCGAACTGCTGAACGATTCATTCGTTGTCTGCAACGGCGACATCCTGACCGACCTCAATATCTCGCATATGCTGGAGTTCCACAGGAAGAAACAATCGTCCGTGACCATCGCGCTGACAAGCGTCGAGGATCCGACTCAATACGGGCTTGTGCCCATAGACGACAAGGGACGTGTTACCGAATTCCTGGAAAAACCGAGTTGGGACGAGGTCACGACCGATCTCATCAACGCGGGCACCTATATCCTCGAGCCGGAGGTGTTGAACGGCGTCAGCCAGGGTGTTCATTGTTCTTTTGAGCGGGACCTGTTTCCTGAGCTGCTGGGGGCCGAGAAGCCGGTCTTCGGGATGCCGACCGGCGCGTACTGGATCGATATCGGTTCGCCTTCAAAGTATTTGAGAGCCCATAAAGATATTCTGAATGGCAAGGTCGGTATCGATGTTGCCGGCGACGAAATCAAGAAGGGCGTCTGGGCGTGCGACGGAGCGGACATATCCGACAAAGCGATGGTTTTTGGACCGACGCTGATCGGCGCTGGAGTATCGGTCGCCGCCGACGCTGACATTTTCGGCCAAACGGTTATCGGCGACAACTGCGTTATTGCCGGAGGAGCTCGTCTGGAAGGTTGCGTCCTCTATGAAGGCGTGTCCGTCGGCGAGGGAGCAGTCGTCAAAGACAGTATCCTGGGCAAGGGCGTCACGGTCGGCGCGAAAGTTCGAGTAGAGGAAGAAGCGATTCTAGGGGACAATACCGTTGTCGACGAGGAAAACGTTCTGAAGAAAGGCGTCAAGATCTGGCCGGACACGAAGGTCGGCCGCGGCATGATCCGTTTCTGATACCCGCGAAAAGGAGCGAACATGAAGGCACTGATTACCGGAATAACCGGCTTCGCCGGCAGCCATCTAGCCGAATTCTGTCTGAAGCGCGGGGACGTCGAGGTATTCGGCACGGTCCGACCCCGCAGCCGGATGGACAACATCACGCATCTGGTCGGGCAAGTCAAGCTGCTTGACTGCGACATCAGGGACGCGGCCTCCGTCCGGGACGTCATAGAAAAGACGCGGCCGGACTATATCTTCCATCTGGCCGCGCAGAGTTTCGTGCCGACGTCGTGGCGCGCCCCGGCCGAGACGCTGACAACCAACATCGTAGGCGAGGTCAATATCTTCGAGGCCTGCCGCGAACTGGGAATCAACCCGCGCATCCAACTCGCCTGCAGCAGTGAAGAATACGGGATGGTGTACGAGAACGAAACGCCGATCAAGGAGACCAATCAGCTTCGGCCCTTGAGCCCCTACGGGGTGAGCAAGGTGACGCAGGACCTGCTGGGTTACCAATATCATGCCAGCTACGGCATCCTGGCCGTCCGGACCCGCGCTTTCAATCACACCGGTCCGCGGCGCGGCGACGTCTTTGTCACCTCCAACTTCGCCAAGCAGATCGCCGAGATTGAAAAGGGCAAAACGGAACCTGTTCTCCACGTCGGCAACCTGGAGGCTATTCGTGATTTTACTGATGTTAGGGATATGGTATACGCCTACTGGTTGTCACTGGAGAAATGTCAGCCAGGCGAGGTTTACAATATCTGCTCCGACACCGGGGTCAGGATCGGGGACATGCTGAATACTCTGCTGACAATGTCGACGGCCAAGATCGAGACGAGGCAGGATCCCGCTCGGATGCGGCCATCCGACGTCGAGGTGCTTATTGGAGATTCCAGCAAGTTCAGGCAGGCGACCGGCTGGAAACCGGAGATCGAGTTCGCCGCCACGCTGACGGATCTGCTTGATTTCTGGAGAGAACGCGTTTGATTTCTTCAATCCGATTCTAAACGATGACCAATGACAGGGCTTACTTAGCAAGGTCGGATGTCGATCTGATCGAAACCATTCAGACCGCGTTGGACGGGATTGATTGGCATTCAATTATTCCGCAAAACTCCAAAGTCTTTATAAAAACCAATCTAACCTGGCCTTCCTATAAACCCGGCGTGACCACGTCACCGCTTGTGATAGACGCTTTCCTATCTGTCCTCAAACGCCGCACCGACGCCATTTACCTTTGTGAATCCGACAAAGGCTATCTCAACCAATCATGTATTGAATCGCTTCGCGGGAACGGTCTTGACGAGATTCTGCAGCGTCATGGCGTGTCCTTCGTTAATCTTTCTGAAATGCCGGTAAGGGAAGTAACGGATACGGTGCGAGGGAAGGAAATCAAGATTCCGCTACCCGAACCGCTGCTCGGGGATGATGTCATATTCATATCGATGCCCGTTCTTAAGACGCACTCTCTGACCGGCATTTCCGCGGGGATGAAGAACCAATATGGCTGTGTCCAACATGCTGTTCTGCCTTTATATCACCATATGATCAACGAGGTTCTTGCAGTTGCTAATAGGCACTTGAACCCTCGGTTAGTCGTCGTCGACGCGACCTATGCTCAAGACGGAAACGGCCCGTTCTTCGGCCAGCCCGTGTTGATGGACACGCTCATCGTGACTAACGGCATCAGAGCCTCTGAGCCGGTCGCTTGCGCCTTAATGGGAATTGATATGGATCAAGTGCCGCACTTGAAGTTCGCGCGAGAGGAAGGTCTGGTAGCCGGAATCGAAGATGTGGAATTGAATGCGGACATTAAAGACTTTGCAGCCTGGAGTTTTAAAGATACCAGGACCTGGCTGAACCAGTTCTCGTACCTGGTATTTCGACGCTATTGGTTGTCTAAATTAGTTTACGACTCGCCGCTGACCGGGTTGGCCTATGCCGCCGCTAATATCTTGAGACGAAAAAAGATCGGTTAGGACATGACGGAAACAGACCGTAAGAAACCGCTAGCCGGTATAATGGCGCTTTTCATCGGCTTTACTGTTGTCGCAGTAGTTTGGACCTATCCTCTTGTCGCCCATTTTGATAAGGGAATTCCCGTAGGTTATCAGCAGTCGGGTCAATATAAGAGCGAAGGGTTAGTGGCGAGCGACAGCCTTGAACAGTATTACTATTTTTGGAACTTTCAGCAGTCTCACGGAAACCCCAAATATCTTTTTGCAGACAATTACCAGTACAGTATATCTGACGCAAAACCGTTGATACATTTTTGGGGACTTCCCACAAATGTATTGTTTGCGTTTTTATCGATTCTTGGAGCCATAGCGGCATACAATCTGATTTTTTTGCTCTCGATCCCGGCGGCCGGGGTTTCGATGTATGCATTGGTTCGTTATTACACGAAGAGTGTTCAAGCCGGGATAGCTGCCGGTCTGGCCTTCTCTCTGGCGCCTTATTTCCTATCGAAATTATATGTCGGCCACCTTTATAGTTTGGCGATTTTCCTGGTCCCATTAGCGATATTTTGGTTGGAGAAAGCATTCGATTCCAAACGTCTTCTGTTCGGCCTGCTGTCCGGTGTCTCGGCTTTATTGATTGCGCTAACCGACCCGAGCTTATCTTTCTATTTCTTCATTTTTATAATGCTGTACGTTGTTTTCAGGTTGTCGAAGCAATATCGTGACGGAGAAAGCCTGATGGCAGGCATAAAGAGTCTGTCCATATTTTTTGGCCTGGCGGCGCTCGGTGCCGTCTTCCTGCTTATAACGAAGTTTATCGCCATCGATAAGTCTTTTATATCTGGCGGCAGACCATGGGCGTCGGTTGCGGAGTTCTCTCCACGGTTGGCGAATCTCTTTATAAAGCAGTGGTATGGAAATGTTTCGTGGGAAAAGAACATCTATATGAGCGTCGGAGCCCTAAGCTTTACCGCCGGCATATACTTGTTCGATCGCCTTCGAGCCGCGGTTAGCCGTGCCAAGGAAAGACGTGTTACGGGCGTGGAATACTTCTATATATTCGTTCTGATTATTAGCGCGACCTTAGCGCTAGGCGCGTCGCTTGATAGTTATTTCCCAGTGTACAGGTTCTTGTTCGATCGCGTTCCTTTGTTGAATTACTCAAGGACGCCTGCTCGCATCATGGTTCTCGGGCATCTGTCGCTGGCCGTGCTTCTCGGGTTTGCGGTTATGAGATTCAGGGATCTAACGGCACAGTATTTCTCGGGAAAAGAAGCGCGAACCGGAAGCATTCTCTTTAACGTTGTTATGCTCACGGTCGTCGCCTTGCTGCTGTTCGATTATTTTCCCCCGCCCGCCAGGATCAGTGTTCTACCGGCACGGAGCCCGGTATATGAGTTCGTAAAGAAAAACGCGAAATCCGGAAAAGTGCTGAATATCCCGATTGCTTGGCATTACGCGAGCACGTACTATGAATACTACTTGACGATATCTCAGACGCGAATGGTTAACGGAAGAGGTTCGCTGGTACCGGAGACTTGGCTTCAGGCTTTAAAGAAGATAGGACCGGCGGGGCAGGGACTGCTGGACGATAAGGTTTACGGGGAATTAAAGAAGCTGAGAGTTAAGTATATTGTCGTTTATCCCAAAGAGTTTAACGCAGAGATGGATCCGCCATTTGCGGAATTCAGACGAAACCTGGAATTCTCTGGAAAAGTCAAATACATAACCAGAGAATCAGATATGATTCTATATGAGTTAAATTAGACGTTGATCAAAGGAAACCATTGGCAGATAACGGAATAAAACAAATAACTTTCGGCACCGACGGGTGGCGCGGCGTTATCGCCGCGGACTTCACGTTCGATAACGTCCGCCTGGTGACGCAGGCAGTCTGCGATTATGTAATATCTGAATCACGGAAGCGCGTAACCGTTACCTCTCCCCCGCGGGGAGAGGATAAAGGTGAGGGGGCCGCAGCGCAGATGACAAAAAACGGGAGCTCCTCCCCAGATCCCTCTCCCCCGCGGGGAGAGGATAAAGGTGAGGGGGCCGCACCGACACTCGTAATTGGTTACGACACCCGTTTTCTCTCCGACAAGTTTGCCCGAGAGGCTGCTTGCGTGGCCGCCGCTAACGGCATAAAAGTTCTCCTGACTGAGGAATTCGCACCGACGCCGGCCATTTCCCAGGCCGTGGTCGATAGTGAAGCCGACGGGGCCGTTGTTTTTACCGCCAGCCATAACCCTTATAAGTACAACGGACTCAAGTTCAAGGCGTCCTATGGCGGTTCCGCCTCGCCCGTGGCCACGGGCGCGATAGAAAAATGTTTAAGGAAAAACATCGCCGCCGGCCGGCAGCCGTTGCTTGTTGATTTCGATGAAGCCATCCGCGGCGGCTCGATTGAGCTGTTCGATCCGAAAACCCCGTATCTAGTCCGTCTCGCCGAACTGGTGGATATGGAGATCGTCAAGAACGGGGGCATGGGCGTAGTCGTCGACCCCATGTATGGCGCCGGCCAGGGATATCTGCGGGAGTTCTTCCAGGCAGCCGGCTGTCCGGTCAGTGAGATACACGACTGGCGGGATCCTTATTTCGGGGGAGTGGCGCCTGAACCGCTGGATGCCAACCTGGAAGATTTGGGCCGGGCGGTCTCGGCCGAATATCCGCTGGGAGTCGCCTTGGACGGGGACGCCGACCGGGTCAGCGCCGTCGACGTAACCGGCGACTTCATAAACCCGCACCGGATTTTCGCTCTCATCCTGCAATATCTCCACAAGGTTAAAGGCCTGTCCGGAGACGTCGTCAAGACGGTGTCGACGACGGGCTTGATCGACCTCATGGCCGCGGCTTACGGCCTGCACCTCCACGAGACGCCGATCGGTTTCAAATATGTCTGCGACCTTATGATCAGCGGGGACGTTCTGATCGGCGGCGAAGAAAGCGGCGGGATCGGCGTCAAGGGACACCTGCCGGAACGGGATGGCATGCTCATCGGGGCGCTCTTGACGGAGATGATGAACTACTACGGAAAACCCTTGGGCCAAATTTACGCCGACCTGGAGACAAAGCACGGCGTCTTTCTCTACGACCGGACGGATGTGGAGATAGACGAGGATCACCGTGATGCTATACTGGGGTATCTTGAACGATTCAACCCGACCGAGCTCGACGGAGTTGTTGTGGACGCTACAAATACGACGGACGGTTTCAAATTCTGCTTGGCGGACGCCAGTTGGTTGATGATCAGGCCGTCCGGAACCGAAGCCGTGGTCAGAATCTACGCCGAAGCGGGCAGCCGGACGCGCGTCGAGCAGCTCCTGGCCAGGGGCGGAACCATCATCAAGGAGGCCTTGGCATGAAAGCCGTTATTCCGGCAGCGGGACTTGGAACCCGTTTTCTACCTGCTACCAAAGCGCAACCGAAAGAAATGTTGCCCGTCGTTGACAAACCGACAATTCAATATGTGGTTGAAGAAGCCGTCGCCTCCGGTATCGACGATATCTTGATTGTGACCGGCCGCGGTAAGCGAGCAATCGAAGATCATTTTGATAAATCGTTTGAACTAGAGGAGACACTGAAGCGCGACCAAAAAACGGAAGCGCTTGATCAAGTCAAAAGTTTGGCCGATATGGCGGATATCCACTTCATTCGCCAAAAGCGACAGTTGGGTTTGGGTCACGCGATTCTCTGCGCGCAGAAATACGTAGGAAACCAGCCGTTCGCGGTTCTTCTCGGAGACACCATTACGATGTGCGAAACGCCCTGTACAAAAGAGCTGGTTGCCAACTATAAGAAATACAACGCCTCGATAATCGCCGTAGAACGGGTGCCGGATGATAAGGTATCAAATTATGGCATTGTAGACGTAGAAGAGACCGACGGCGACGGCATCTTTAAGGTAAAATCACTGGTCGAGAAGCCGGCTAAAGACGAGGCCCCGTCAAACCTGGCGATCTTCGGACGGTATGTATTGACGCCGGAGATTTTTACGGCTCTCGAACAAACAGAGCCGGGTAAGAACGGCGAGATTCAGCTAACGGACGCCCTATCGCTATTACTTGAGAAACAGGATATCTACGCTTATGAAGTCACTGGTCGCCGCTACGATATAGGGAATAAGCTCGACTGGTTGAAAGCGACCATCGAACTCGCCCTGGAACGCCAGGACTTAAGTAAACCTCTTAAAGAGTACTTAAAAAGTATATGTAACGACTAAGGCGACGTCCGTCCTAAACCCTCTCTGCTTCGATAGTCCTGCTTGAAGTGGTATAATACTGCTGTCTTTCTGCTTGATTATGATGTTGCGGAGGTCTTTTGGGTACGGTTTTAGTCACCGGCGGGGCCGGTTTTATCGGTTCGCATCTGTGTCTCAAGTTGCTTCAACAGAACGATGTCATATGTGTGGACAGTCTAATCTCCGGCAATAAGCAAAACCTTTCGGCCGTCTTTGACGAGCCCGGTTTTACTTATATCGAACACGATATCACCATACCCTTTGATGTCGGACAAAATCTCGATGAGGTCTACAATCTGGCTTGCCCGGCCTCACCGCCTGACTATCAAGCCCATCCGGTAGAGACCTTAATGGTTTGCGCCGCAGGGGTTAAAAATGTTCTCGATTTGGCCGTGAAACATAAGGCCAGGTTCTTACACACGTCAACTTCGGAAGTCTACGGGGACCCGTTGGAACATCCTCAGAAAGAAACATATTGGGGACACGTAAATCCCATCGGCACTCGCAGCTGCTATGACGAGGGCAAACGGTTCGCGGAAAGTCTTATCGTCAACTATCGACAGAAGTATGATCTGGACGCGAAGATCGTCCGCATCTTCAATACGTACGGGCCGATGATGAGGGCAAATGACGGCCGGGTTGTCTCTAACTTCATCAACCAAGCCTTGCAGGGTGAAGACCTGACGATTTACGGAGACGGCACGCAGACCAGGTCATTTTGTTACGTTGCGGATATGATCAACGGAATTTTAGCGATAACAGCCTCGGGTGAGACGGGTCCGGTTAACCTGGGCAACCCGGTTGAAATGACAGTAGGCGAGCTGGCAGACAAGATTCTTGACCTGACCGGTTCGTCATCGCGGACTGTCAATAAACCGTTGCCGGCAGATGATCCGACTCAGCGCCGTCCCGACATAACGTTGGCTCAAGAAAGACTTGCCTGGAATCCAAGCGTCAGCTTAGATGACGGGCTTAAAGAAACAATCAAATGGTTCAGGAAGCAGTAGGATAGGAGCACAAAGAAACATCTCCCTCTCCCCTACGGGGAGAGGATTGAGGTGAGGGGGACAAGACCCATCTAGGGGTCAGGACTCTTGCGTAAGAAGAAAGTCCTGACCCCAAAGTCTGCCCCTAAATCATCCCCGAGCGAAGTCGAGGGGTCGAGAAGCAGGAGACAGAATGAACATCGCGATGTTCGGAACGGGTTATGTCGGCCTGACGACCGGCGCGTGTCTTGCCGAACTTGGGCATAATGTGACCTGCGTCGACATAGACGATGCGCGGATTGAAGGACTCAACCAGGGTCAGATTCCGTTCTACGAACCGAGCTTGGAGGAGCTAGTTATTCGCCACCGCGAGAGTGGCAGGATCAGCTTCATTCTTGACGGAGCGTCGGCGGTCGATAAGAACGATGTGATTTTTGTTGCCGTCGGCACACCGACGGCGCCTGACGGCACGGTTGATTTGAGTCAGGTCATGACGGTGGCGGAAACAATCGGCGGCAACATGAAAGGATACAAGCTGGTCGTGGACAAGAGCACGGTTCCTCCCGGAACGGGAGCGCGAGTCAGGGAAATAATTGCACAGCTTTATCAAGGTGACTTCGACGTGGTATCAAATCCGGAATTTCTGAAGGAGGGTTCGGCCGTCGAGGACTTTGTCAAATCAGATCGTGTCATCATCGGCGCTGAATCTGAACGCGCGACGGAGACAATGCGCTCCATTTACGAGAAACTCGATTGCCCAATTCTAGTAACGGATATGGTCACCGCCGAGATAATCAAGTATGCGAGCAACTCGTTCTTGGCGATGTCGATTTCGTTTATCAATATGGTTGCGGAGGTATGTGAGAAGATAGGAGCCGATGTCGAGTTAGTCGCCGAGGGCATGCGTCTTGATAAGAGAATCGGCCGGCACGCCTTTCTCAATGCGGGATTAGGCTACGGCGGCAGCTGTTTTCCAAAAGACGTAAAAGGATTGATACAGATATCGGAAGAAAACAGCGCGGACGCCTGCTTGCTTAAAGCTGTTGATGATATCAACAAACGTCAGCGCGAGAGATTTATGGACAAGATCCGGACGGTCATGCCCGAACTAAAAGGTGCTGTTATCGGCATCTGGGGACTGTCTTTCAAGCCGGGGACAGATGACATCCGCGAAGCGCCCGCTTTCGACATTGCCGAGTGGTTGCTTGCGGCAGGAGCCAACGTTAAAGGTTATGACCCGGTTGCCGCCGCGAACATGGCAAAAGCGCTGCCGGATATTGATTATTGCCGAACAGCCATGGATGCGGCCGATGGAAGTGATTGTCTACTGATCGTGACGGAATGGTCCGAGTTCAAACAAGCTGATCTACTCGAACTTAAACAGCGATTGGCAAGGCCGTTGATTATTGACGGACGCAATATTTTTGACCCACGAGAGATGGCAAATCTTGGTTTCTGCTACCTAAGCGTAGGTAGATAATGACGAACGCGAAACTGTCATGAGTCGAAAACTTTCGGTCATCGTACCCGCGTACAAGGCAAGCGAGCACATAAGTGAGAACCTTGTCCGGCTTGAGGAAGAATTAAAAACACTTAACCGACCTTACGAGGTCATCGTCGTCTGTGACGGCTGCCAGGATACTTTTCGCGAGGCCGTTAAGAACAGTTCTGAAAACCTGAAAGTTTTTTCCTACGAGCACAACATGGGCAAAGGATATGCCTTGAAATACGGCGCCGTCCGCACGACAGGCGAACTCGTTACGTTCATCGACGCCGACATGAGCATCGATCCTCACGAAATAGACACATTCATCAAACTTATGGACATATACGCGTCCGATATTGTCATCGGGTCAAAGAGACACCCTCAATCGAACGTTCACTATCCTTTGTTTCGCCGGATGCAGAGCGTTGCTTATCAGATGCTGATCACGATGCTATTCCAAATCAACGTAAAGGACACGCAGGCGGGTTTAAAGCTCTTCAGGCGGGACGTGCTTTTGAAAGTGTTACCTCGAGTGCTGGTCAAGGCATATGCGTTTGACCTCGAGATTCTTGTTGTCGCTCACCGTCTGGGATACAAGAAGGTGTTGGAGGCTCCGATCGAGATCAAGCAACAATTCTCGACAACGACCAACTTGCGCGCAGCTTGGAGAGTTTTGTTGGACACGGCCGCTATTTTCTACCGTTCGCGGATCCTGAAATACTATGATAGAGACCATATTTTCATTGAGGTAGCCGAGTCCGAGCCGTCGGTCTCGATAATCATTCCCGTTAAAGAGATCAACGATTATGTCGGAACGTCGGTACGTCACCTTCATGACCTGGGGTATCGGAATTATGAGGTAATCATATTTCCCGACGAAGGACAAAAACCCGCGGATTTTCCCGAGGAAATCAGGGTCATTCCCTCGGGGCCGATCGGACCGGCTGAAAAGAGAGACCTAAGCCTTAAATACGCCGACGGTTCGATTCTGGCGTTTCTTGACGACGACGCATATCCTAGAGCCGACTGGTTAATCAACGCGGCCAGGCATTTCCACAATAATGACGTGGCCGCAGTGGTTGGGCCTGCCGTTACGCCCGACGACGACGATGTCCGTCAGCAAGCCTCCGGGGCCGTGTTGGAAAGCAGATTGGGAGCCGGCACTTTGACGTATCGCTATGTACCGAAAGGCCCGCGCGAAGTCTACGATTTTCCTTCCGTCAACCTGCTCATTAGAAAGAACGTGTTTTCCGAGGTTGGAGGGTTTGACACTCACTACTGGCCCGGCGAGGATACGAAACTTTGCCTGGACGTCGTCAATTTAGGCAAAAAAATAATATACGATCCGGACGTATTGGTCTGGCACCACAGAAGGCGTCTGTTCGGTCCGCATCTCAAACAGATTGCCGGATACGCTGAACATCGCGGATATTTTGCCAAGACATATCCGCGCACATCTCTTAAGCTGGCTTACTTTGTCCCGTCACTGTTTGTCGTCGGCTTGGCCGGCGGTATTCCTTTGGCTATTGCCAGTAAGTGGCTGGCGATTGTCTATCTGTTATGTCTGACTGTTTATGCTACGGCCGTCGTGTTTTCAGCGGCCTGGGTTGCGTTTATGAAGAACAATCTGAAGGTGGGTCTGTTGTTCATACCCGGGATCGTCTCAACACATATCACCTATGGCGTCTATTTCATGAAAGGCCTATTCATGAGGGAACTTAAACAATGAAAGTAATGATCGCATATCCGCCGATTGAGGATGGGAAAGGTATTCCGCTTCTCACCCAGAACCGGCAGTTCCAGTGGTTCAACAAACCGACCTATATTTATCCGGTGGTGCCCGCCACGGCGGCGACCTTGCTGAAGTCAAAAGGGTACGACGTGGTTTGGGCAGACGGTATCGCGGAGGGTTTGACCTACTCGCGCTTTGTCGATATGGTCCGGCAAGAGAACCCGGACATAATAGCAATCGAGACCAAGACGCCGGTTGTTAAAAAACACTGGCGGATTGTTGACGAGTTCAAGGCCTTGGCGACCGATGACTGGAAACCCAATGTTGTTCTGTTGGGCGACCATGTAACCGCGCTGCCACGTGAAAGCATGGAGAACTGCCGGGTCGATTTTGTTCTGACCGGCGGCGATTATGATTTCTCCCTGTTAAACTTGGCCGACCACTTGTCACGCGGGTCCGCGCTGGAACCCGGGGTTTGGTACAGGCGGAACAGTGACATAGATAATACGGGCAAGTTCGAGCTCAAACATGACTTGAATGACGAGCCGACAATCGACCGGGACCTGACAAAATGGCGCCTCTACGCCTACAAGAACGGGAATTTCAGGAAACGACCGGGCGCTTATGTCATGGCAGGCCGCGATTGCTGGTGGGGCAAGTGTACATTCTGTTCCTGGACGACGATATTTCCCAAATACCGGGTGAGGAAACCGGAAAACGTCCTTGATGAAATCGGCGAGTTGATAGGGAAATATGGGGTACGCGAAATCATGGACGATACCGGGACGTTTCCCGCTGGTCAATGGCTGGAGACGTTCTGTCAAGGGATGATCGACCGGGGCTACAACAAGAAAGTCACGATGAACTGCAATATGAGAGCCGGCGCTCTCAAGAAGAAACATTACGATATGATGGCTAAAGCCGGTTTCCGGATGCTCCTTTATGGATTAGAGGCGGCAGATCAAACAGTGCTGAATCGTGTTAATAAAGGTACGACCACGGAAGAAATAGCCGAAGCATGTCGGATGGCCAAGCAAGCCGGTTTACAGCCGCATATAACCACGATGGTCGGCTATCCCTGGGAGACTAAGGAAAGCGCCACGAAGACAATCGATTTTGCCCGCGATTTGTTTGCCAAAGGGTGGGTAGACAGCTTGCAGTCATCGATAATCATCCCGTATCCCGGGACGCCCTTATTTGACGAATGCAAAAAGAACGGGTGGTTGGTAACGGAAGACTGGGATCGCTATGACATGACCGAGTCTGTGATAAAGAGCGCCTTGAGCAATGAAGATATCAAGGATTTGACTAAAGGACTCTACAAATCATTTCTGACGCCGAGATTTATCATTAAAAAACTCTTAGCTATTAGGTCTTTTCAAGACATCAAATTCTTAGGGAGGGCCGGACTTTCGGTTATCAGCCGGCTCCGGGAATTTTCCAGAGGTACATCGTGAGCATTGATGATGAAGGATGAATCGTGCGTAAGATCTTAAGATACTTTTACATGAAAGCGTATAGTTATTTGCATAGGACCCCTTTAGGAGTGTTTCTTTCCACACTCTCCTTTAGCAGCTTTCTTAAACGATGGTTAAAAGCGGATAAAGTAGTTTTAGACGGACATACGATATACGTTGATGAGCTTGATAGTCTTCGCTTGACGTTCGAAGGCAAATATGAGCCATTTGAATCAGAAATTGTAGAAAAAACGCTTAGAGAAGGTGATGTTGTTTTAGATGTTGGAGCAAACATAGGCTGCTATACACTGATTGCAGCTAAAGCAGTTGGTTCAAAGGGTAGAGTTTATGCCTTTGAGCCGGATCCTAATAACTTTGCGTTATTGAAACGTAATATTGAGGTGAACAATTATCATAACGTAACGCCGATTCAGAAAGCGGTAACCGATAAGACAGGTACACTGAAGTTATACGTCTCAGATCGGAGCAAGGGCGATCATCGGATTTTTAACTCTTATGATGGGCGCGAGTCGATTGAAATAGAAGCCATCAAGCTGGATGACTATTTTATTAATAAGGAGAAACGAATTGATTTCATAAAAATGGACATACAAGGTGCAGAGGCTAACGCTTTAAAGGGCATGACTGGTCTCATACAGCATAACGATAGTCTGACATTGACAACCGAGTTTGCACCTGCACTGCTGGAACTTATGGGAACACAGCCGCGAGATTATCTTGAACTCCTTGTTAGTTTAGGTTTCCAGCTGAAGGATATTGATGAAACAAGAAGACAGGTTAATGTAGTAAGTGTTTCCGAGGTACTGGCGATTTTTGATTCTGCGAAAAAGAATGATACAAACCTGTTGTGTGTAAAAAGTAACAAGAGCGGTTAATGAGACTAAGGGCTTTTATTGAGCACAACATGGTATTTACGTTTCTTGGCGCGCCGGCTTGAAAGTGGCCGGACATCTAATGGATTTCCGCGGAGATTGATTTTAGGATGCCTGCGGGAGGGCAGAGACTTGGGGCGGTTCTTAAGGTTTATTGCGCAGAAGTCTTTTAACGATGGCCTAGCCAGGTGTAACCAACTAGGCATGAGACTCATTGTAAAAGAGAAAGTTGACAGATTCTTAGATGTCGGCTGCGGAAATGGTGAGTTGACGATGGAATTTGCCAGCGTCATAAACCCTAGGGAAATATACGGCATAGAATTTGTCGACGAGGTTCGACCAGAAGCCGAAAGAAAGGGAATAAAGTGTTTTAAATATGACCTAAACGGGAGATGGGGTTTCGATGACAACTACTTTGACGTTATTCTATCCAGCCAAAGTATTGAGCATATGCACAATACAAGACTTTATCTTGAGGAATGCCATAGGTGTTTAAAGCCAGGAGGACAAGTAATAATACTCACAGAGAATCTTGCCTCTTGGGATAATATCATATCTTTGGTCTTTGGCTGGCAACCCTTTTCGACAACAAACATAAATGGTTGGCATTTAGGTAATCCCTATATTTGGCATAAACATGAATCTAAAGATGAAGACTTCTTGACCAGGTGGCAAGATACTGGAGTGAGCGGCATCACAGGTCATGTGAGAGTTCTAACTTTTATTGGGCTGAGAGAGTTGTTGCGAAAAACCGGATTCACTAAAGTAGATGTTTATTCCAAAGGTTATCTTCCCCTTTGGGGGAGGCTCTCAGATTCCTTTTGCTGGATTGACAAAAGACATGGGCGTTTCTTAGTTGCCCAAGGTTTTAAGTAGGACTGATTGTCTATATGAGACGATACATAAAAGACTGGCAATAGTGCGAGATAAGCCCCCGTCCATATCAATTATTATTCCAACCCTGAACTCTGATCGGACACTTGACGCGTGTCTGGATTCAATTAAAGACCAGGACTACCCAAAAGATTTGGTTGAAATACTTGTTGCCGATGCTGGGTCGTCAGATAAGACTTTGGAGATTTTGAAGAAACACGGGGTCGACAAGATTTTACCCAACCTCTTGATAACCGGAGAAGCGGGTAAGGCGGTCGGGGTTGAGGCGGCGTCAAATGAGGTTATCGCGCTATTAGACAGTGATAATATTCTTGATGGGCGGGACTGGCTGACGCGGATGGTCGCCCCTTTCAACGACTCAGTCATCGTCGGCAGTGAACCCTTGTATTATTCATACAGAAAAGAAGATACGCTTATTAACAGGTATTGCGCGCTGCTCGGCATGAACGATCCCTTATGTTTATATTTGGGAAATTACGATAGATTCAGCCAGTTAACAGGAAAATGGACGGGGATGAAGATAGACGTTATTCAAAAAGACAGCTACCTGCAAGTTGAACTTAACAGTCGGAACATACCCACCATTGGCGCGAATGGTTTTCTAGTCAGAAGAGATCTTCTGGTTGAGACCGCTTACCGGCCATATCTTTTTGATATAGATGTTGTCCATCAACTGGTGGAAAGCGGCAAAACGAGATTCGCCAAGGTTGACATCGGGATCATCCACGTTTTTGCCGACAGAACAAGGGATTTTGTCGGGAAACAACGCCGAAGGATAAATGACTATCTCTACTTCAAGAAGCAGGATATGCGGAGTTACCCCTGGCAGAAGACAAATAAAAAGGGCCTGGTAAAGTTTATCCTAGCAACGGTTCTCACGTTCCCGCTGATATTTAGCGCACTGCGCGGCTATATGAGAATCCGAGACCGCGCCTGGTTTTTTCACATTGTTGCCTGCTGGTTGACACTGTTGATATATGCTTGGGGAACGATGCGGGGGTTTTTAGGGATTGTCAGTTCGCATCGCAGACCTGTCTAACAAGAAAACGATAAACAACGTTTGTAGATTTTGGCAAGGAAAATGGGGGAAATGATGAGCGAGAAGACAATCAGGTTTTTCTTGACGGGAGGGGCGGGATTTATAGGCAGTCACCTGGCGGATAGATTAATAAAGATAGGCAATGTAACCGTTTATGACAATTTAAGCTCTGGGAGAAAAGAGTTTATAGAACATCACTTGAAGAGCGCGCGCTTTGAATTTGTCAAAGGAGATTTGCTTGATTCTAGTAAGTTGAAAAAAGCGATAAAAGACCACGATATTGTTTTTCACCTATCGGCTAATCCGGACATATCTTATGGTATAGATCATACAGATTGGGATCTAAAGCAAGAAACTATCGCTACTTACAATGTTCTTGAATCGATGCGACAAAACGGAATTAAGAAGATTGCGTTTTCTTCCACTTCTGCTGTATTTGGGCAACCGGATAAAATCCCGACATCCGAGGATTATGGCCCTCTATTTCCTCATTCGCTTTATGGGGCAAACAAATTGGCCTGCGAGGGATTGATTTCCGCTTATGTAGAAACCTTTGGTTTTCAAGCTTGGATTTTCCGCTTTGCCAACATTATCGGTGAACGAGGAACCCACGGTGTTTTGGTCGATTTTATTAATCAGCTAAAACAACATCCTCAAGAAATAGAAATGTTAAGTGACGGTACTCCTAACAAGAACTATTTGCTGGTTCAAGAATGTGTTGAAGCAATGATATTTATCTTTGAAAATGCCAACGAGAGTATAAACTTATTTAATCTAGCTTCACTAGGGCAAACTACGGTCGACGAGATTGCCAAAATAGTGATTAAGGAGATGAACCTAAAAGACGTCCAGATAAACAAAGGTAGAGAAAAAAGAGGATGGCCCGGGGATGTCACTAATATGATGCTGGATACTGGAAAACTCAGCAAGCTTGGCTGGCAAAGTAAATACAATTCTACCGAGGCGATCAAGCGAGCTACTAGGGAAGTATTATGAGGAAAACAGCAGTATTCTTAGACAGAGATGGTGTAATCATTGAAGATATTGCAGATTCAAGCTATAGAGAGATTAAGATATTGCCTAAAGTTGTCGACAGCTTGAGACTGCTTAAGAAATATGATTTAGCTTTAATAGTAGTTACGAATCAACCAGGAATTGCTAAAGGTGCATTTACCAGTAAAGATGTAGAAATGGTTCATCAAATATTAAACAAGAAACTAAAAGCAAATGGTTGTCCGATTGACGCATTTTATTATTGCCCGCATCATCCAACTAGCGGATTGAGCAGCCAATATACGCGAGTCTGTCAATGCAGGAAGCCGGAAATCGGGCTCTTAGTCAAAGCGGCTAAGAGTTTTAACTTAGAATTGGATAAATGTTTTATGATTGGAGATTTTACTTGGGATATTCAGGCCGGTAAAAGGGCCGGCTGCACCACGCTTTTGGTAAAAAGCAGAAGAAGGAGTGATCGGGAAGTTGAGGCAATCATAAAAGAGTCAAAACCTGATTTCTTTTGCGAGGATCTTTATCAAGCCGCTAAGGTAGTTATTTCGAGTCTATGAAGGCGATTATTTTGGCTGCAGGAGAAGGGAAAAGGCTTCACCCTCTAACAAATGATGTTCCAAAAGTCATGCTTCCAATTGCTGGAAAACCGCTTTTAGAGCATCAAATCTTGTTGTGCAAACGGCACGGAGTAGATGAAGTCTTCTTAAACCTTTATTATCTACCCGAAATCATAATCGACTATTTTAAGGATAAAGACTTAGGAATAAAGGTAAGCTGGACTGTTTTAAGCAAACTCGTCAATGCGGCTGAAGCACTTCTTCTCTTCAAGGACAAACTCGAGGGTGATTTTCCTGTCCTTTATGGAGACGTCGCAAGCAAGCTAAACCTGTCAAGCGTCATCAGATTTCATAAAAGCAAGAATGCCTTAGCTACCCTTGTTCTACATGTATCAAATCATCCAGAGGATAGCGACTTGGTTGAGGTTGATGAAAACAATCGGATCTTAAGATTTCATAAAAAGCCGCATGTTGATTTAGATTGCGGAAAAATGAACCTAGGAAATGCAGGAACGGTAGTTTTTTCGCCAGAGGTTTTCGATTTCGTTAAGACAGGATTAGATCCTGACGACAGCATCTCTCACTCATTATTGGCCCCGTTAAGCGCCCAAAGCGACAGAGTTTTTGGTTATGTCACAGAGGACTATATGGAAGATATTGGTACACTCGAGAGATACAAAAGGGTGGCCGAGGAGTTTTAGCTAATGATTATTTCAAGAACCCCATTGAGAATCAGTTTTGTGGGTGGCGGCAGCGACATAAGTACTTTCTATAACCTGCAGCCCGGAGCAGTAGTGTCAACAACAATAAGAAAATACATCTATGTTACGGTAAACAAGAAATTTGATAATAGAATTCGGGCAAGCTATTCGATTACAGAGATTGTGGATGACGTCAACCAATTGAAACACGATCTTATCAGAGAATGCCTGAAGTTGGTGAATATAGATGGTGGAATCGAGATTACATCCATCTCTGACATAACTTCAAGGGGGACGGGGCTAGGTTCATCGAGCAGCTATACCGTAGGTTTGCTGAATGCTCTGCACGCTCATAAGGGGGAGCACGCATCCGCGGAGAGACTGGCTCAAGAGGCCTGTAAAATCGAGATCGAAGCATTAAATAAACCGATTGGCAAACAAGATCAATATGCAGCTGCCTATGGAGGATTGAATTACACTCAATTCAATCCTGACGAGAGTGTTTTTATCGAACCCATTATTTGTAAGAAAGAGATAAAAGAGGAACTGGAGAGGAGCCTCTTGCTTTTCTATACTGGCATAGCTCGTTCTTCTGACTTAATTCTCTCCGAGCAAAAGAAGAATATGGAAACGCAGGAAGAAAAAAACGAGATCCTGGAAGAGATGGTGGAACTGGCTAGAGAAATGAAGCGGGCATTAACACAGAATAATCCAACTCAAGTGGGTGAGTTGCTCCATAAGAATTGGATACTCAAGAAGAAAATGGCCCAGGGGATTTCTTCTCCCCAAATAGACAAATGGTATGACACAGCTCGGCAAAACGGTGCAACGGGCGGGAAAATACTCGGAGCCGGTGGCGGAGGATTCTTGCTTATTTGTGCTCCTCGTTCAAGACACGAGCAGATCAGAAAATCCCTATCGATGTTGAGGTTGATGCCTTTCACATATGAATCACAAGGCAGCAAAATTATATACGTGGAGGAATAATGCCGGAGACAATCAAAAAACAGGTTCCAGTACTTATTGAAAAATACTTAAGGGATTTAAACGAAGCTTTAGCGACCTTACCAAAACTGGAAACAGCAAAGGTTATTGAAGAAATCATTGACGCCTACCGGCGAGAAAAACAGATATTTATTTTAGGTAATGGAGGTAGCGCATCCGCGGCCTCACATTTCGCTTGCGATCTTGGCAAAGGAACGCTTAAGCGTGTGTATGACGAAAAAGAGAAGAGATTTCGGGTCGCGTCCCTTACCGACAACGTCGCCTTGATCTCAGCGTTGGCTAACGATTTGTCATATGATGACATATTTGTTCAGCAGCTAAGGAATCATGTCCAGAGAGAGGATTTGGTTATTGCGATTAGTGGCAGCGGTAATAGCCCGAACGTAATCAAGGCGATAGAATATGCGAAGCGTTGCGGGGCAAAGACTATTGGCTTTCTCGGATTCGGAACTGGGGGAGAACTAGCCAAGATTGTGGACGACGCAATCATAATTCAGAGCAGTAATTATGGTCCGATAGAAGACCTTCACTTAGTTCTAAGTCACCTCATTACCTTCTGTATCGCAGAGTTAAAGGACGATTTTGACAACCGTAACCCCTGAGAATGCGAAGAAACGCATCCTGATGATATGTCCTTTCGCTCGTCCAAACGAGGGAGGGGTGGAGTCTCATTTAGACAAACTAATAGATTATCTGGCTGGACACAAGGTGTTTGTCTATCTGATAAGTTATCAGCCCTTGACGACGAGCACAAAAGGGAAACCGGTTGAAAAAGGACAGAACTTTGTGATTTATCGGATTAACTGGTTCGGTCAAGGATGGTTCAATAGGATTGAAAAATATTTCCCCCTAACCTTTCTTTATTTGGTTCCGGGGTTATTGTATAGAAATATCATCTTCTATTTGAAGAACCATCAAAAGATTGACACTATTCATGCGCATGGGTTTGCTGCAGCATTTGTAGCCAAGGTTCTTAAACGGATACATAAGAAAAGAACCGTAGTTAGCACGCATGCAGTCTATAACTTAGAAAAAAGAAAAGTTCTAGCTAGCCTAGTTAGATGGCTCTTGTCTTCCTTCGACTTTATATTAGCGGTTGGGGAAGCATCCAAAGAAGAACTAATTAGAATTGGTATCGATAGCGGGAAGGTGCGAGTCCACCCCAACTGGGTTGATACGGATACGTTTAAGCCTCATGGTAAAAAGGAGTCAAGGAGATTATCAAACCTTCCACAAGATAAATTCATCATTCTTTTTGTAGGTAGATTAATTGCCAAAAAAGGGATTCTGCTCTTAATTGAAATTGCTAAGCAGGTTTCCGGTGAAATGGTTTTCGTCATTGTCGGGGCCGAGGGCCCCGAATCTTCCCAAGTTGACAAAGCCGCAGAAACCCTTGGAAGCTTCATTAATGTTAAAGGATTGCCGGCTGCTGGAAAACCTAAACAGGAGGCAATAAGCAGGTACTACAATAGCGCTGATATGTTTGTCTTACCCTCTCAATATCCCGAAGGTTTTGCCAGTGTCATTCTAGAAGGCATCGCCTGCGGGACTCCGATTATCTCCACCAATACCGGTTGCGTACCGCAAATAATTGATGAATCTGTAGGTGTTCTTCTGAATCCAACGAAAGACAATCTAAAAGAGATCTTCGAGTATTTCTATCGGCACCGGGACAAATTGAAAGAAAAGGCAAGGAACTGCAGGCCGTATGCTCTAGAGCATTTCAGCGAGAAGAACGCTGAGATTATTTTAAATAGTTACCAAGATGACTGATCGGAATAGTGTCTTGCTCAATAAAATGTTATCGAAAGTCGGCGATCTCGGATTTAGGAGACGCGTTGTCAAACTGATCGAATACCTTGACATAAACGACGGTGACGCTATCTTGGATTGTGGTTGCGGCGAAGGCTTCTATACGATGATAATCAGCGAATTACATGACGCGCAGATAACAGCATTTGATTTTGATACCGAATTGTTAAAAAAAGCGCGAAATCTAATAAACAATAAGAAGAACATTCGTTTTGTGGACGGTGATATTGCAGAAGGATTACCTTTTGAAGACGAAAGTTTTGATAAAATCGTTTTCTCTGAAGTACTAGAGCATTTAGACGATGACAAGAAAGCGCTTAAGGAAATATATCGGGTACAGAAGTTTGGGGGCGTTACCGGTCTGACGGTACCTAATAAGCATTACCCATTTATGTGGGACCCGTTAAACTGGACTAGAGAACATATTGGATTGGGGCACTTTAGCTCAAGAAACACTGTTTTAGGTGGCGTATGGTCCTACGACCACAAGAGATTATACTTACCAGACGAGATAAAGGCTCTAGCCGAAGAAGCCGGGTTTAAAGTTACAAAAATCGAAACACTGACACATTTTTGCTTCCCTTTTAATTATCACATCCTTAGATTAGGGAAACTGTTTTATACCAGGCTCCCTGTATCGAAAGGGACAAAAGAGTCAATGGAAAAATTCGAGTGGGAAAGTGAGAAAAACGATGGTGGGAATAGTCTGATCAAAGCAACATTCAATGTGTTCAAAAGAGTTGATTCTAGAAACGATAGATATCAAGATCTTGACGGGACATCCGTTTCAATATCACTAAGATTAGAAAAGTGAATCTATGAATCTTCATACAGAAAGATGGGAAGAAGCACAGAAAAAAGAAGCCGAATACTGGAAACAAGAGTCGTTCAGAGATAGTGAGTTCAAGGAACTAGTTACCAAGTATTCTAAACTATTTGCTCGGATTGAGAAAGATTATTATTTTGATGACAGTTTCAAGATATTAGACCTAGGTTGTGGCGCGACTTGTCCTTCTATCCTTTTTACGAGAGGCAAAAAGTATGGAGTCGACCCTTTAGCTGGATCTTTTCTACAGACAGATAAAGAGAAACTAGATGGCAAGATAAATCTCTCTGAGGGGCGGGGTGAGGAAATCCCTTTTGCAGATGATTATTTTGATGTAATACTTTGTCGTAATGCGTTGGATCACATGGATAACCTTCAAGAAGTGTTTTCTGAAATGAAAAGAGTCGCTAAAGAAAATGCGGTAATAATCCTAAGCGTATATGTGTATGCGCCCTTTATTTTCTTCTTGAAAACAACCACTGAACATATTCCTTTCTTAAGAAACATTGAGCATCCCTTTACTTTTACTCAAGGTCGATTTAGGAAATTGTGCGAAAAAGATTTTGAGATTTTGGAAGAACAAATAATCTTTGAAGGGAAAAATTCCATTGATTACGGAAAACAAGATGTACATATGAGTGAGCCTTTGTTAAACAAGGTTATAGCATGGTTGAATAGATATGTTTTCTTGAGTGATTGGTTTTTAAGAGAATATCTCCTTATTTGCAGGAGTAGAACATGAAGTTAATGAACCCCCTTGTTTTGTTCCATCCTAACCCATTTTCAGCTGAACGACCTTATTACGGGAGTTAGCAAAAGATGGGGAAAAGCTCAAGGTATAGAGACTAAGAGAGGATTATATGAATGTAATGTTTATTAATATCGGATCTAACGACACCTACCCCACAGGAATTGGTGCGTTATCGGCCTTTTTAAGAAGAAATGGTCATCTTACAAAAATGCTCGATGTGGTCACAAATAAGTCGGTGATTGAAGAGGGTCAATATCAATATATTAAGAAAGAAGTGAACAGTTTCAAGCCTAGGCTTGTTGGATTTACTGTTTTTGAGACTGGGTTCCATTGGATTAAACAAATATGTGATTTTATTAAAAAGATAGATCCTTCGATACTCACCATTGCCGGTGGATATTATCCAACGTTGTCCCCTGAGGATGTACTTAATCATGACTCGAT
This sequence comes from Actinomycetota bacterium, assembly GCA_041658625.1. NCBI lineage: Bacteria > Bacillati > Actinomycetota > Actinomycetota bacterium. Next base: position 240,878 of record JBAZZW010000001.1, on the reverse strand, counting down.
AGACATAATTTGTAGAGGCGAAGGTGAATATGCTCTTTTGGAGTTGATAAATAGTCTAGAAAGCAATAGCGATATAAAAACAATACGGAACTTATGGGTTAAAGAAAAGGGTAAGATTTATCAAAACGAAATTAGACCACTTATTGAAAACTTGGACGATTTACCATTTTGGGACAGAGAAATGTTCGATTATCAAAGTCACCTAAATATTATTAAAAAGGGTGGTAGGAATGTAAAGGTGATGGCAAGCAGAGGTTGTCCCTATCACTGCACATATTGTTCTAATCAATATTTTAAAAAACTTTATCCTAATAGAAAAAAGTATGTTCGCATAAGAAGTTCAGCACATCTCATTGAAGAACTAATATATTTGAAGAATAATTTTGATTTCGATTATGTCGGTTTTCATGATGATAACTTGACCCTCTTTCCCGATTGGTTGGAAGAATTTAGTGAGTTTTATCGTAAGAAAATCAATATCCCATTTTACTGTGCGGCAAGGATAGAAACCTGTTCAGAAAAGAACTTAGATAATCTTAAAAAAGCAGGGTGTTTTATGGTGCTAATTGGACTTGAGAGTGGAGACGAGACCTATAGAAAAGAAATGATGAATAGAAAGATGACGAATAAGCAAATCACTGACGCTTGCACAAAAATAAAGAATCGCCGAATGCTTCTCTGGACTTTTAATATGGTAGGCATGCCAGGTGAGACCAGACGGCATCTGCTAAAAACAGTATTGCTTAATTGGAGAATTGGTCCTGATTTTGCAATGACTTCAATATTCTACCCTTTCAAAGGAACAGAGATGGGAGACCTTTGCTATAGAGAGGGACTGATAAATTTCACAAAGAAAGAAATGATATGTTCTTATGCGGACGATTCCATTCTGAATCATCCAAATATTTCAATTCTGGATATGAAGATCGCTAAATACTTGACAATAGTTTCTGCTATGAGACACCGATTCTTTTATGAACAATCATTAGATCGTGTTCGAAGCAGTTTGAAACACTAATAGCTAGAAGTTTTGGGGTGAATTAGAGGACAATTAATGGTCCTCTTGCGCGAAAGTGGGTTCAATGTCATGCGAACTCATCCAGATTCCCACACCATGAAGACTCAGCGGTGGCATTCGCGCTTTCATGCGCATTGGACAATAGCCAGAAAATCATAGATTTCAATTGCCAGGTGAGTGAGAAATGAGAATCTTGATTATAGCAGACCACCTACTAACATCACGTGTTGCAACTGGTGGAGACCGGGTGTTTGTCGAGCTGGCAAAACGCTGGAAGACTTTAGGGGCAGAAACTATGGTTTTGATACCCGCGCTGGCCGTTGAGCAGTGTCAAGATGAAATCGCGCCTTCGAGGATCTATTCTATTGACACTATAATTGATCGCCATGGACTGGCTAGTCGGTACCTTTGCTTTATACTCCCTGCATATCTTATAAGAACCATAAAGGCTTGTGCTCTTATGCGCTCGATCGAGTGTGACGTGGTCTACACGACCGGTGATTTCTTCTGTGACGTCATTCCCGCGGCTTACTACAAACTTAGAAACCCTGAGGCTAAGTGGATTGCGAGAATCTATCATGTCAATGAGTTTCCCTTTAAACGGAGGAGCAATCCTTTCCTGTTTAGCACCGTATCATTCTTTCTCCAACGGTTTAGCTTTATTTTTATCAAGCGGTTCGCAGATAGTGTTTTTCTACTCAACAGGGGCGTGGAAGAGCAACTCGCAACACTCGGCTTCTTGCCTGAACAAATGCAGGTTGCGGGAGCGGGAATACGGTTCCGTGAAATTGATGAGATAGACTCCCAATCGGAATCGGTTTTTGACGCTTGTTTCTTGGCGCGCCTTAACCCGACGAAGGGCGTTTTTGATGTGCCTCTAATCTGGGAAAGAGTAGTTAAGACTGTAGAAGACGCCAAGCTTATGATAATAGGTTCTGGATCCCAAGCAGGAGTGAGACGACTAGAAAGAGAGTTGAAAAAAAGAGGGCTTGATGACAACGTTTCGATTACCGGTTTTCTTCCGGATCGGCAGGTGTGGTTGACACTAAAGAGCAGCAGGGTGTTTATTTCTCCAAGCTACGAAGAGGGATGGGGAATGTCAGTTTGTGAGGCAATGGCATGTAAGGTGCCGGTTGTGGCATATGACCTACCTGTATACAAAGAACTGTTCGACGACGCAGTCGTAGCAGTTCCCAGTGGCAGCATAGAGCAGTTTGCGGATCAAATAGTTTATCTTCTCCAAGACCCGGAATCGGGAAGCCGAAGAGGCGAATATGGTTACACCATAGCTTCGCGTTATGACTGGGACAAGATAGCTGATAGAGACTTGGAATTGATTAAGAGTCTAGTGGCTGAGGAGCAGGTGTGACGGGAACGCTTATATATTCCCAACTTAAGGAAAAAGCTTGATTGTATCTGAAACGAATTTCGTAAGACACAAGGGGCAGGAAGCGTGAACATACTTAAGGAAGCGAAAAAGTATGTTTTTGAGCATAGGTTGATATTATTCGACCTAGGATTGATTCTATTAGTTGGCTTACTTTCAATTTCGTGGTTTAGGGGGAATTATCTGATAAAAGTCGGCGATAGTTTTTTTTCACTTGATGCGGCTTTCAGTCTGCGCGAATTCTCAAGTCAGGTCTGGGCTCCTTGGGCAACAGGGGTGCCCTCACCCCTAAGTGTTATTTCTTATTTCTTTTTTCTACAAATGTCTATTTTAAAATTCATAGGCATTTCGCTAGTTGTTCAACAAAAAATGCTATTCTATACCCTTTTCACCATAGGTGGTTTGGGTATGTACGCTTTATTTTCTACTTTGGCGACCAACGATAATAAGCGAATAGGTGGTTTAGCTGCTGCTCTTTTTTATATGATGAATCTGTTTGCTCTTTCGAGTCTATGGGGTAGGCAAGGTGGGTTATATAGTTATGCATTACTGCCCTTATTCTTAGCTCTATTTGCCAAGGGTTTATGTTCTGAAAAGGGCTATATTAGATATCTATTTTTAATTCTCGGAATTTGGTTTTTGGCGCCCATTTCAATGATTAATCCTGGCTATTGGCTTCCCATTTGGATGGTACAATTATCTTTCTTAATCTTCTTTGTGGCTCGTAACAGAAACGATAAAGCCACCGTTCTTCATGCTCTACGTTTTTCTGGCTTGCTTGCATTGTTATGGTTTGTTTTAAATCTTTGGTGGATATTACCTCTCTCAATTTTGGTTAGTGGTGTATACGCTGGCACTCATACTGCGGGAGAACCAGCCGCGATATTTCAGTGGACGAGCTTAAGCGCAACGCTGGTGAATTCCTTTCGCTTGCTTGGCGATTGGACCATTTACGAAAAATATGGCTCCGAACCTTACTATTCATGGGCGTTAGTTTATTTCACTCCATTTTTTGTTCTGATCAGTTTTATTCCTCCGCTACTGGCGTTCGCTTCTTTGTTCTTTAAGTCTATGCGAAGATATGCGGTTTATTTTGCGTTCCTCGCTATAGCTGGACTCTTCTTGATCAAAGGGCCACATGTACCCTTGGGGTGGCTTAATACTGTATGGTTTAACGTACTTCCTTTTTCAGGCATGTTTAGAAGCACATATGAAAAGTTGGGCCCAGTTGTTGTACTCAGCTATGCATTTTTAATCGGCACAAGTATTGCAGGAATTTTTGAGTATTTAAGAACGAAACCAAAGGTCTTTAGGATTAAGACTATCAAAATCACACCCATTTTGTTCATAGTCTTGATTTTTACAATCCTGTACGGTGTCCTGGTTTTTCCCTTTTGGACTGGTGAAGTTTTGTGGGCGGGTAGTGCCGGGAGACCGTCCTACCGAGTTCAAGTACCTGAATATTACCACGAAGCCGCCAAATGGTTTGAAAAGCAACCTAAAGAAAACAAAGTTCTAACTTTACCACCTAGCTTATTCGTGGGGGGTTATGCCTATAAATGGAAACACGGGTACTTTGGAAGCGATCCCCTTGATCAGTATTTTGTTCAGCGACCATTAATGGGACTACTTACCGGGTCAGACTTTGCGGACGAGTTTCAGAAAGAGGCTATTATAAATCTTCTTACCCAAAATTCTGAAACGGCCAGTAAAATGTTGGGTCTCTTGAATGTCAAATACATTTTAGTCCACAGAGACTTTCACATGCGCTACGCATTCCCTAGTCCACGACAGTACTCCGTTGAGCTTGCCCCTAAGAATCTGGAGAAGAATCTGAGAGCACACAAGGAGTTTCAGTTTGCAGGTGCTTTTGGCGACCTTGCCATTTACACGCTGAAATCAGAATTATTTGTACCCCAGATATACGCTGGGGGTAGCTCGAGACTTGGCGTTCGTGGAGTGGATAGCTTGGCTAAAATGGTTGAAGAACAAGACAGTTCAAAGTCTCAAGTCTTCTTTTTGCTAGATCCGAGTGAGACAAAAAACTATAGAGAAGTGAAGAGACCCCTAAGCAGCAAGCAAAAAGCCGTGGTGAGCTTCAAAAGAGTAAGTCCGACTTTGTACAAGGTAAAGATTAAGAACTCAACCGCGCCATTTTATCTAACGTTTTCGGAAACATTCGACCCTTATTGGAAAGCCTATGAAGGTAATGTGAACTGGTTTCAGGCTTTGTGGAAGAAGCCAATTGATGAGAACAGGCACTTGCGGGCAAATGGATATGCCAACTCATGGTACATTGATAAGAAGGGTGATTATGAGATGACTTTGTATTTCTGGCCGCAGAGCTTAGTGAACGTTGGAGCATTCGTTTCAGGCATGGCGTTCTTAAGTTGTGTTGGATACTTGGTTTGGGATTGGCGAAGACAGCGCAAACCTACTGCAAAACGGGCTCTTGAAGCTATTTCTCCAGACCAGCAAGCTCCTTCTTGATATCGGCGATTGTGGCTTTGTCATCGGTGTGTTTTATCGCGTTTTTCAGCGCTGTGATTGCTTTTGATTTGTTGCCTTGCGTACTGTAAAGGGAGCCTAGCGCCCGGTAGTCATCGGTATTGTTGGGATCGAGTTCAATGACCCGCTCAAAGTCAGAGATGGTCTCAGGGAGCATATCTTTTGCGCTGCGGGCGTATGCCCGCTCGCGGTAGGCGTTGACATACTTGCCGTCAAGGGAGATTGCTTTGTTGAATTCGGCAATCGCTTTATCCCAATTTTGTTCGCCGGCGTAGAAAACTCCCATTTTGTAGTATTCAAAGGCCGATCCAACCGGTTTGTTGAAATATAGGAAACCAGCTACTGAAGCAATCATAATCAAAAGCCCGGTTCCGGCAAGTACTAGTCCGATGCTTTTTTTCACAGCATCTCCTTTTGGTAACTCCGTACCAGAGTATATTTACCTGTACATTCTACTATTATTTTATGGCTTTTAATAAGGCCGCTTGCTTAAAGCTCAATATGCTACTATAAAAACGCTGGTAAAAAAGACAGAAAGGATGGTTGACGACGTATCGTTCGTATCATCGCATTGATTGGATTGATTGCCGGGTTAGGTATCACCTGGCTTGGGTTTAATATCTACATAAGGGCGATTAAGTCGGGGATTGAAGATGTACCGGTTGAAACGCTGATTGGCCGCTACACCCAATTGTTCGAGAAGGGCCTAAATGCCCTGAAGGCCCGGCCAACACGGTCTGTTATCGGACTCTTCCTAGTTACTGGTAGTGTCTATTTAACTTATAGTGGAAACGTAAATGTTTTTGGTTTTTTCGTAGGGCGAGAGTACTTTATTCTGGGTTATTTCATTTGGTCTTTGCTTTGGCGGGTGGATTCCCGCGGCGCGATTGCTATCGCTGTAGGTCTTCTGGTATCGTGTCCCTTTCTGATCGTCATGGAGCAGCGGGCCTTGGCTGAACAGGCGGCTGTGTCGGTTTTTTACTTTCTGGTCATTGGCGTTGTTGAGCAGATAATCGAGTTTATACGAGAATAACGCGCCGATTCGGCCTTCTCTTTAGTGACAGCTGAGGTTGCCCTGCAAACGAAAAAATTCTTAGCCTTCCTGCGAAAACCGAATACAATCATCTGTATTGAATATAGCGTGTTGGCTTTGGTGATTTTGATACCGCTCTTGAAACCAGGTTATGTTTTTGCGCTTGACATGGTTTTTACGCCTACAATAAGGATGCCCACTGAGCTAACAGGATATTATCCGTTCGGCCTTCTTTTACATCTGCTAAACCTCATTCTACCAAGTTGCGTAATCCAGAAAATATTGATGTTTTTGGTTCTCGTTTTGGCTGGCGTCGGTATGCATTTATTGGCGCCCGGCAGGCGGGAATGGCCAAAGTACTTCGCGGGAATACTATATGTACTGAACCCGTTCGTCTTCCAGAGATTCACTGCCGGACAATTGGGAGTATTGGAGGCCTATGCGTTAACACCTTTCTTGATAAAGGCGTTTCTAGACCTTCTTGATAATCCCAGATGGACAAAAGCTTTACTTGTCGCTGTGTTGATGTCGGCCGTATTCGCCTTCGGATATCAAAGCGGTGTTATGGCCGCTGTATTCTGCTGTATTGCGGCAATCATATATTTGCTTTTTGGGCTAAGAAGACCGCGCTCGGCACGGATGGCGATAAAGTGGGCGGTTGTTGCCGGGTTGCTGTTTATGTTCTTGAACTCTTTTTGGATTGTACCTTTTGTTCGGGGAGATGCGTCCGGAGCCCAAAGCATGAAAAGCTTCACATCAAAGGATGTTATAGGCTTTCAAAGCGCAGCTGATCCAAAGATGGGCGTTATGTTCAATGTTGCGGCCATGTATGGGTTTTGGGGGGAGAATTCGGGCAGATTTGTCGCGCCTAAGAAAATCATTCCCGGTTGGCAGGCTTTGTATCTGGCAATTCTACTACTTGCGTTATGGGGGCTTATAAGCGGGATCAGAAGAAAGGAAGGTCGGTGGAGGGCGGCAGTCTTTGGCATTACCGGGTTCGTTGCCTATGTGCTGGCTGTCGGCGTAGCGCATCCATATACGGCCGGTACGTTCTGGTTTCTTGTCAAGCATGTGCCGTTGTTCTCCGGCTTTAGGGACGCACATAAGTTTGTGGCCATTCTGGTTGTCAGCTACGCGTATCTGGGCAGTATCGGAGTGGATGATATTTTGGCTCGACTTGATAAGCTCAAGGAAGGCAGGTTAAAGAAGTTCTCGATGCTTGTTCCGGCGCTTCTTTTACTGATTCCCGTCTTCTATACATATCCGATGTTGTGGGGGTTTGGCGGGCATCTTCACGTAACGCCTGATTATCCAAAAGACTGGTATCGGGTAAATGATTTTCTTAACCAAGACAAGCCTGACTACAAGGTGCTGTTCCTGCCTTGGCATCAGTATATGAGTTTTTCTTTCATAGACAAGACAGTAGCCAATCCGGCGAGTAACTTCTTTGATAAACAGGTTATTACCGGCGACAATATGGAGTTTGGACCCATATATTCCGAATCGAAAAATCCGGTTTCGGAGAAGATTACCAAGATGTTTGTTGGCTCGGATCTGGACAGGCGCAATCTTGGCATTCGGATGCGCCGCTTGGACATAAAATATATTGTTCTGGCTAAGGAGGCGGATTATCAGCAATATGACTACCTAGACTCTCAAGAGGACCTGGAGCTTGTTAAGGACACGGAAACCCTATCTGTCTACTTAAATAAGGCATGGAAATGATTAGGTATAATAACTACGGATGTCTTAGGAGATAGCGGGAGTTGGCCTAAATCGGAAGCAGTAAAGAAAAAGCACCCAAGAAATCGGGTGCTTTTTCTTTACTGCTAAAACAGATGTTTCTTAGTTAATGCTGGAACTGTCTAACCAATATAGACCCACTTCTGCATCAGGCACGGTGTAGAGATTACTCAATCTGTAGCCTTTGCCATTGAAAGCTGCCATCGATGAAATGGGACGTACTGCCCAATTTCTGTTGCCTACCCAAGGACTTGCGATTGCCGGACCGCTCTTTGTCGGTCGGGCCAGGAAGTCGGTAACATAGACTGTAGCGGCTGAGCCTTTAATCAGAGTACCAGGCTTAGCCAGTAAGGACCTACCAACAACAGTGTTATTGAGCAGGTAATCACCCAACTCCACGTCGCTGATGGTCATCACGTTGCTCCACTTGAAGCTCCAGCTATTGAAGGATGTCGTCGAGGCGAACGGCTCTAAGGTGTAATTGTTAATAGCCCTCCCAGCTTCGTCTCCTTCCCACAGGTAGACAGCGGGACCTGAGCCTTTGACAAGCGTGCCGTCGGCCAGTAACGCTCCACTGGTGATAGGAGCTCCATCCAGATAGTTACCCATCTCATAAACAGAGATTTCGAAAATGTCGGCCATCTGCAATCCAAGACTGCTAAAAAGTCCCATTGAAATGATTGGGTGGACAGCTTCAACTCCCTCGCCCTCCCATCCGACAATATAAATAGTCGGATCATGGAACATCTTGAGCAGGGTGCCGGGACGCGCTTTAAGCGGCGAGGCCGATAGAGGGGTTCGGTCCAGTTGACCTTGGGTAACAGTAACGATATCAGCCCAGTTAAATCCCCAGCTCATAAAGACTACTGACGATATTACCGCGTGCTTGCGACCGTCCTGAATCCACCAGACCGTGCTAGACGTAGCCGTCTTGACCAGGCTCCCGTTCGGGCATCCGCCATGCGTATCGGCGATTGGGTTTACCCCGCTATATGTGTTATAACCATAATCCAACTCGGCACGGGTGTTGTTAGCAAAGTAACCGTAGCCGTAGCCAGTCGTAACAGCTGCCCGGTGATTTTGGAGAAGATTAGCCATGGCAGTTGACCCGCTAACTAGCACAAGCAGACACACCAATACGATTGCGAACGAGAATTTACTTTTTTCTATCTTAATCATTTCCACCCCCTCTCAAAATAGATTTATCTATCGTTTTTTTTGCAGTTCACACTACATATAAGGACACATTAACCGGCTACAGACTATCAATCAACAAATACTATGTCAAGTTTTACCAAGAGTTATTTGTGGGATTATATTATATTTGCGCCCACTGTTAACGCGCATTGACAAGAAGGACGCCGTTTGCTATTTTGAGCAGGCGGTTTGTTTACGCTCTTATGATTTCTTTCTATTTCACAATTCAACCTGGTTGTTCCTAAGGAGGTTTTCATGCAGAGATTGTTCAAAATGTTTCCCATTCTTGTTTTGTTGATTGCCGGGATTATTATTAGCGGTTGCCTAGGCGGTCAAGACAAGAATCTAGTTGCGACAGTCAATGGAACGAAGATTACCAGAACGGATCTTGACAACGAGTATAAACTGGAGCCCTTTATGACAGCGATACTCGGCCGGGCTGGTTTCTCCGCGGAGCAGCGAAAGAAGATCATCATGCTCGACTTGATTGACCGGACGATTGTCAGGCAAAAAGCCGAGGAGGAAGACATTAAAGTCACCGATGAGCAAATTCAGACGAGATATAAGTTGTTCAGAATGGGCCGGACCCAGGAGCAATTGATAAAAGAGCTGGAAAAATCAAGCATTAACGAGCAAGCTCTCCTGCACTATATCAAAGACCAGGCGATTGAAGAAAACCTGTTCTTTAAGGTTATTAAACCGCGAAAGGTGACGGAACAGGAGGCCAAGGACTATTATAAGAAGAACCGGAAGAAATTCCCGGATATGACTTATAAAGAAGCCAAAGCGTTGATTATGCCGCGGCTTCAGCAAACAAAAACTGCTCAGGCTAGAACAGAATGGTTTGATGAGGCGAGACGCGATTCAAATATCAGACTGTACGGCTGGTAGGCGAGAAAGGCGCGCCTTGCTGGAATGTCTTCAATAAAGGAAAGAGCCATAAGGCTATTGAATAGTCGGTTGTTTAGGGCCAGTGCGGTCCTCTGGATCGGCATGATGGCCGCGAATGTTTCTAACTACGTCTTTCATTTATTGATGGGTCGTTTTCTGGGGCCAATCAATTACGGCGTCCTGGCGTCACTATTCTCCGTACTTTACTACTTGTTAGTACCGCTCGCGACAATTACGACGATAGTGATGAAATACACAGCCGAGTATGATGCGGAAAGCATGCCCGGCAAGATCTATAGCCTATTTATACGCCTCACCAAAATACTCTTGCCCGTCGGGATTATTCTATTCGTTCTCTTAGCGGCAGCCAGCCCGCTTATCAGCCGGTTTCTAAAGATCGATTCTGCCTGGCCGATGCTTATATTAAGCACGACGATGCTTGTGGGTTATGTAGTACCGATAAATCGAGGTATCTTACAAGGTTTACAGAAATTCGGCGCGTTATCGATAAACCTTGTTGTAGAAACAGTGGCCAAGCTAAGCATCGGTATCGGGCTGGTACTAACCGGGTATGCCGTAAACGGTGCTGTCTTAGGCATAGTCTCCGCAGGCTTTATCGCTTATGCAATATCTTTTATTCCGTTACAAGGGATCCTCCGCAATCAGAAACCTATATCAATTTCGGTTCGCGCGATGTGGAAATACTCGGTCCCGGTTTTTATTGCTCTTCTTTGCCTTAACAGTTATTACAGCTCAGATATTATTCTGGTCAAGCACTTTCTGTCACCAGTTGAAGCGGGATATTATTCCGGCCTTTCCATCTTAGGCAAGATCGTCGTATTTGCCTGTCTGGCAATCGTTGGGGTGATGTTTCCAATGGTTGCCGGACGACATAAGGCAGACCAGAAGCACTCACATTTACTGGGTTACACTTTGGGTTTGATTATATTGATATCCGGATCTATCGTGCTAGCCTATTCGGTAGCGCCTAAGTTTATTATCAGCCTGCTTTTCGGAACAAAATACCTTGCCGTTTCTTCTTATTTGGGCTGGTTTGGCCTGGCCATGCTCCTCTTGGCGCTTTCCAGCGCGTTATCTAACTACTATCTTGCAATCGATAAGACAAAGTTCGTGGCAATTCTGGTCGGGGCGGCAATTCTACAGATAGCGCTCTTGTGGGTTTTCCATTCATCGCTTGCCCAGATCGTAAACGTGATGGTCGGAACAATGGCGCTCCTGTTTGTTTCCCTGTGCGCCTTCTATTTTGTCGCCGTCAGGGGCTTGGCGCGCCGCGAACCGGAAGAATCGCCATTGGTCACTCTGCCGACCGAGTTTTGATATACTGTTACGACTATGCTTGAGCGGTTAAACGACCCCGAAACCATAAAATCAATCGATATTTCCGATATGCTTGGCGTCATCGGCGCCTTTCCGGCCCAGTGCCGGGAAGCCGTGTCGCTGGCGGAATCCTTCGATTTCGGTAAGTTAAGCGGCGACGTTTCGTCGATCGTAACTCTTGGCATGGGCGGCTCGGGTATCGGCGGCGATATTGTCAAAGCTTTACTTGAGCCGAAGTCAAAAGTTCCCGTTAACGTGTGTAAAGGTTATTCTTTACCGGCGTTTGTCGGGCCCGACACCCTGGTCTTCGCAATCAGCTATTCGGGCGGGACGGAAGAGACGCTGACGACCTTGCAGCGGGCCGCGGACGTCGGTTCGAAAATAATCGCAGTCACGTCCGATGGCAGTTTAGAGAAAGAAGCGAAAAAACGCGGTTTCCCGGTGATCAAAGTTCCGGGGGGACTGCAACCGCGAGCGGCGCTCGGCTATCTGTCCCTGACGGTTGTGGTCGTTTTGGAAAAACTTGGGTTTATAGAGGACGTCAGGGCGGATATCGAAGAAACACTTGGGATCCTGGAAATGATGAGCGAGCACATGAGCCCGGACAGTCCGGCCGGCAACAACATCGCCAAGCAGCTGGCCGGCAGGCTATATGAAAAAATGCCTGTGGTCTATGGTTCCGAAGGAACACCGGCGGTCGCGGCTTTGCGGTGGAAATGTCAGTTCAACGAGAACAGTAAGGTACCGGCCTTTTGGCATCAGTTCCCGGAGTTAAATCATAACGAGATTGTCGGCTGGCAGGAACTGGGGGAAGTAGCGAAGCGGTGCTGCCTGATTACCTTGCGCTCGCCGGGCGAGAATCCGCGCACGCGGAAGCGGGTCGAGATATCCCTACCGCTTCTTGAGGGAGTAGTCGGCGAATCGCTTCAGGTCTGGTCGGAAGGTGATTCCGAACTAGCCAGGCTATACTCGTTGATTTATTTGGGTGATTTTACCAGCGTTTACCTAGCTATATTAAACGGCGTCGACCCGACGCCTGTGGAACGGATACAACTGTTGAAAAAGAAGCTAAGAGAAGGGAAATAGGAATAGTAGAAAATATTGTTCGAGCTTGTCGAGAACTACTTCTCGATGCCCTGCGGGCACTCGAAGATTATTGGGGAGGATTTTTTGAATTACGACATTAAGGATATCGGTCTGGCTGAAAAAGGCAAATTAAGGATTGAATGGGCGGAGATGCAGATGCCCGTTTTACGGCTTATCCGGGAGCGTTTTACCAAGGAACAGCCGCTCAAGGGCGTCCGTTTGAGCGCCTGTTTACATGTGACGACGGAAACGGCCAACCTCATGAGGACGCTTCAGGCCGGCGGCGCCGATGTCGCTCTCTGCGCCAGTAATCCGCTTAGCACGCAGAACGACGTGGCGGCGTCGCTGGTCAAAGACTACGAGATTCCGGTTTTTGCCATCAAGGGCGAAGACAACGACACTTATTATAAACACCTTAACGCGGCGCTGGACCACCGTCCGCAAATAACCATGGACGACGGCGCCGACGTCATTTCCACCATCCACGCCGAGCGGAAGGACCAGGCGGCCGAGGTTCTGGGCGGGACGGAAGAGACGACGACTGGCGTCATCCGCCTGCGCAGCATGGCCAAGGAAAAAGTCCTCTTGTACCCGATCATCGCCGTCAACGACGCGATGACCAAGCATCTGTTTGACAACCGTTACGGCACCGGACAGAGCACGCTGGACGGCGTGCTGCGGGCGACCAACATCCTGCTGGCCGGAAAGACCGTCGTCATCAGCGGATACGGCTGGTGCGGCCGCGGCTGCGCAATGAGGGCTGAAGGGGCCGGCTCTAATGTCATCATCATCGAGGTCGATCCGCTTAAGGCGCTGGAAGCGAACATGGACGGTTACCGCGTCATGCCGATAGCGGACGCGGCTAAGATAGGTGATTTGTTCATTACCGTGACCGGCGACATCAACGTTATTCGCAAGGAACACTTTGACCTGATGAAGGATGGCGCGATTTTCTGTAACTCAGGCCATTTCGACGTGGAAATCCAGATTTCCGAACTTCGTAAGATGGCTAAGTCCACCCGGACAATCCGGGAATTTACCGAGGAGTTCGTGATGGCGGACGGCCGCCGGCTGTATCTTTTGGGTGAAGGCCGCCTGGTCAACCTGGCCGCGGCCGAGGGACATCCCGCCTCGGTTATGGACATGAGCTTTGCCAACCAATCGCTGGCGGCTGAATATATCGTCAAACACGGTCGGGGACTCGAGAACATCGTCTACTCGATGCCTGAAGACCTCGATCAGGAAGTGGCTCGTTTGAAGCTTGACGCTTCCGGTATCAAGATTGACTCGTTAACACAGGAACAGATAAAGTACTTAAACTCCTGGGAGATGGGAACCTAGAAAGCTAAGAGCATAGAGCCAAGAGCGAAGAACTATTGAAGAGCAGTTTCCTCCCCCTTGGAGGGGGGAGGAATAAAAGGTGGGGGTGCCGCTTGCGCGGCAAGATAACCACCCGCCCCTGCCTACCGGCAGGCAGGCCTCAAGGGCGGGGAAACCGAGAGGCACCCTAAACCATGCTGTTGACGAGGTCATATATCAATATCTATGGTATAATATAATCATCGTAAACAAGGTGGATAATGATTAAAAATCCCCATGCATGGAACCAATTTGAAGACAGGTTATACGCGAAGGAAGCGCCGGATTATCAGAAAGGGTTGACGATATTTGAAGCCCTTTGGGACGAGGCGGTCGCTCTCGGCGTCTTGCCTCTTCGTGACCCGCTTGCCGGATTAGAGACCGATATCGCGTTGGCAAATATCCTGAATTCATGTTCCAAGAAATCATAGCGCGCATCGCCACCAGCCTTTCCCATTGCCAAATCCCCTATATCGCTATAGGCGGTCAGGCAGTCCTTCTATACGGTGAACCTCGATTAACCGCAGATATCGATATGACTGTCGGGATAACCGCCGACAACCTGTCGGATCTACTTGTTGCCGTCGAAGAAGCCGGATTAATCGTACTCACTGATGACCCGACGGCTTTTGTCCAGGAGACGATGGTTTTGCCAGCTAGAGACCAAGACACAGGGGTTCGCGTCGATTTCATCTTATCGTTTACGCCTTATGAGGCTGAGGCAATCAAACGAGCGCGGTTTATTATGATCGGCGGCGTCAAGGTCGCTTTTGCCGCCCCAGAGGACGTGATTGTCCATAAGATCTTTGCCGGACGGCCACGCGACATTGAAGACGTCCGTGGCATATTAATCAAACAGGAAGGTTTAGATTTCGTGTACATTGAACGCTGGTTGAGAGAATTCGACAGCACTTTCCCCGAAAAGCGGTTTCTAGGCACCTTTAAGGATTTAGCAGACAGCAGAGAGCCACAGTGATTAGTGAAGAGTGATTAGCCAAGAGCAGAGAACGAAGAGCCTAGAGCGGTTAGGGTTGATAGATACTCTTCGAGCGAGTGAAGCGAGTCGAGAAGTAACCCCGAAATAGTCTCGTACGCTGCTCGCGGTCTACCATCGTTAATGCTTTGGGGTCAGGACTCTCACCTAAGAAGAAAGTCCTGACCCCAGGTTGCACTGGCCCCAGAAATAACCCCAGAAGTTTCTCACAGAAGATGGCCTTGCCTGATTTACCTTGATTCCGATAATATGAAGCTCGAGTATCCTAGTTTGGAGGGAGCACTATGGGTTTATTGTCTATTATTTATTATTTAGGATTTAGTTATGTCTGACCCAAGACGGGATTTAATTGAGGCAGGCCGGGATGTTTTTGAAGGCGGCCTGGTCAAAGGGAGGGCGGGCAACATCAGCCTCAGGATGCCGGAAAACAGGATATTGATTTCCCATACGGGTTCGTGCCTCGGAAGCCTAGCCGATGACGGGCTAATGGTGATTAACCTGCAGGGGGACATTCTAGAAGGTGAACATAAGCCCTCGACCGAGTTCAAGGCCCACCTGGCTGTATATCTTACCCGTCCGGATGTCGGCGCGGTCGTCCACACCCATTCCACATATGCGAGCGTTGCCGCGTATTTGAAGCTTCCGCTGTTAAAGGTGAATCCGGAAACGAGTGATGTTGTCGGAAAGGTCGGACGCGTGCCCGCGTTGGCTCCCGGGACGCAGGAGCTGGCCGTCGCCGTCGCCAAGGCGCTGGGTTCCAACGGGGCTGTTTTAATGGAAAGACACGGAGCGCTGACCGTCGGTATCAATATGCGCGAAGCCGTTAACCGAGCTTTCTATCTGGAAGAAGCCTGCAAGATGTCTTACTTGATCGAGCGATTTGAGGGGGCTAATGCCGAAACCGATTGACTGGGCCGGCGGCCGCATCAAGTTTCTCGACCAGACAAAGCTACCCGGAAGCGAATCCTACATCGAAACGGATGACTATTCAGCGATAGTTGAAGCCATCAAGCAGTTACGCTTGAGGGGGGCGCCACTGATCGGCGTCGCCGCAGGTTACGGCCTGGCCGCCGCCGCCGTTTCTTCCCGAACCGCCGATCCCCGGGACCTGCTAAGTGAGCTTGAAGAAGCCAAGGCGGCTCTGGACGCGACGCGCCCGACAGCCGTCGACCTCTTCAAAGCCACTGGCAGGGTGTTTAACGCCGCGGCGTCTCAAAACTCGAGCAAAAGCATGAAAGACGCGGCGGTTCGCGAGGCGCAAGCCATTTTCGCGGAGACGGAGCGCGCCGATATTGAGTTGTCGCGCCTGGGCGCGGATCTGATAAACGACGGCGATACCGTCTTGACCATCTGTAATACCGGGGCGCTAGCGACGGGAGCTTACGGTACGGCGCTGGGAGTGATTCGAACGGCTTACGACCAGGGCAAAGAGATTTCCGTCTTCGCCTGTGAAACCCGGCCGTTGCTGCAAGGCGCCCGCCTGACCATGTGGGAGCTTGACCGGCTGGGGATCCCGGCCAAACTGATCGTCGATTCCGCGGCCGGACATTTTATGCGCCGGGGGGAGATTTCAAAGGTTATCACCGGCGCCGACAGGATCGCGGCCAACGGAGACACCGCCAATAAGATCGGGACGTATACCCTGGCCGCGTTGGCCGACCGGCACGAAGTTCCTTTTTACATCGCCGCGCCCGTATCTACGGTCGATCTGGAAACCCTCGACGGCGAACGCATAACGGTTGAGGAACGAGGGCCGGACGAGGTGACGGGCTTCAACGGTGTACGCGTGGCGCCCGACGACGCCGAGGCGCGCAATCCCGCCTTTGACGTCACGCCGGCCGGCTTGATTTCAGCCATTATTACCAATGGCGGTATTGTTTATCCCCCGTACGTGGAATCTATAGCCGGCATCTTTTTAGGAAAGGCCCGGTAATGCGCGAACTGCTGGTTTTTATCCCCGCGATGTTTATCATCATCAGCATCGGCTGGGGCCTGAAGCGAATCGGGTTTTTAGGTCCAGCGGACGTTGAAGTCCTTAACAAAATAATCATTTACGTTAGCTTGCCGGCGCTGATATTCTTGGCGGTTCAGAGGGCTGACCTAAGCCTGTCTGTGGCCAAGTTCCCGTTATTTGCCATCGTTATAATGCTGCTTACTCTGGCGGTTGCTTTTGCCGCCGGCCGGTTGCTTAAACTTTCACCCGCCCTCAAAGGCGCGTTTCTGCTGGTTGCCGCGATGGGCAATACGGGTTATCTGGGTTTCCCGATGACTATCGGATTGTACGGACAGCAGAACCTGATCAAAAGCGTCTTCTACGATTTTGGCACAGTCGCGCTCCTTTTCACCTTGGGAATCATCATCGCCGGCTACTACGGCGATCCGGAACGCAAGATGAACGCGGCCAAGGAGTTCGTGATGTTTCCGTCCGTTCTCGCCCTGGCGGCCGGATTGCTGTTCAATCCGGTGCCCCTGCCGGACTTCCTGATCAAGACACTGGATTATCTGGGCCAGGCGACCGTACCGGTCATCATGTTGACGGTCGGTCTTACCTTGGAGGGTAAGAAGATCGGAAAATACGCGGCGCCGCTGATGGCGATGTTGCTGTTGAAGCTGGTATTAAGCCCGGTTTTCGGCTACCTGGCGGCTGCCGCCGGCGGTTTGTCAGGCACGGACCTCGGCATTGTCGTCCTGGAGGCGTCGATGCCGGCGGTCATGCTGTCGCTAGTAGTGGGTCTAAGGTATAAACTTGACACGGAATTCACCTCGCTCGCCATCCTTGTTTCAATTATCGCCAGCCTGGTTACCATTCCGGCCGTTCAGGCTGTCTTCAGACTTATAACCGCTTAAAGGCAAATTAGTGGGTATTCTACGCGGTTTCTACGAACTCGTTATCCCTCCCGTTTGTTTTGCCTGCGGAGAGAGGTCTTTGACAGTCCTTTGCCGCGGCTGCGCGACCGCGATCGAACCGATCGAGGAGCCGGTGTGTCCGGTCTGCGGCCGACCGGTCATGTACGACGTCGAGATGTGCGCTAAATGCCGCGCTGACGCTCCACCGTTTGACAAGGCCAGGGCGCTGTCCGTTTACGATTTTCCGATGCGGGAAGCGGTGCTGGGCATGAAAACCAGACAAGGGCGCGGTCTGGCGGAGTTTCTGGCGCCCCGTTTTGTCCGCGCCTTCCGGGATGACATCGCCGGAGCGGACTGGTTGACTTATGTACCCGTAAGCCCCGGCCGCCTGCGCAAACGCGGCTTTAATCAGGCCAAAGAACTGGCGGAGGCGGTCTCCCAGTTGACCGGATGCCCCGTTGTCGACGCTTTAAAGATGACACGCTCCGTCAAGGACCAAGGACAGCTGGACAAGGAAAAACGAAAGGCCAACGTGGAGTCGGCTTTCGTTGTCAGGAGGAACGCTCCGGTTATTTCCCGGCGCGACCTGATCCTGATCGACGACGTCATGACAACCGGTTCAACCGCCTCGGCCTGCGCGAAAGCGTTGAAAGAAGCCGGTGTGGCAGGCGTAACGGTTCTTATCCTGGCGCGCGCCGATTACGCTTAAGGCATCGGCCTCCTCTGCCGATGAAATTAAAAAGAGGGGAATTATGATTATCAGTCACGACGAGATCGTAAAATGCATGGATATAATCGCGGTTGAGACCGGCGCGTCGCCCAGTGTGGGCATGACGCCGGCCGCCCGCGTGTACGCCGAGATATTCAAGAAACGTCTTGAGACCGTTGAGGCGAAGCAAAACGAACGCCTGAAAGACGTTAAGGAAGCGGTCGCGTCCAGCCAATACCGTGTCGCCAGCGATGAAGTGGCGGAAAAAATGCTCGGCCGCGTCATCAGCGACAAAGTGCGATAGGTCGACTAGTCTGAAAGTTGACTATTGAAGCGAGGTTGTTAGAATCTAGTTAGAGGGCTTCCATCCCGGGTCTGTGGTTGCGTTCCCGCTTTTAGCGGGGCAAGTCCATGCCAGTCGCAGGCAAAAGGATCCACGTAAGTCCGCCAGAGTTCTTTGGCGGGTGAGCATGGTGCGGTTTAGGAGTAAGTCCTGCCTCGGGAAAACGGTCTATTGGCCGCGAGTACGGGGAGAGGAACGTGAGTGGTGAAAACTGCGGAGTTCCCGGCAGGCGAGTGTGGGGTCAAAGACCAGGTCAGCCTGGATGGAAGCCTTCCGTTGTCAATCCCACCGGAGGTAAATAATGCGGGTTATTATCAAAGGGCGCAATGTTGATCTTACGCCCGCTCTGAAGAGCTATGTGGAAGAGAAGATCGGTAAGATCGGCCGGTATTTTGACAAGGGCACGAAGATAGAGGTCGAGCTGAGCGTAGAGAAAAATCCCAGCATCGCCGACAACCAGACGGTGGAGGTGACCGTCTTCGCCAACCACAGCTCGGTGATCAGGGCCAAGCAGAGCAGCCCCGATATGTATGCCTCCGTAGACACCATCATAGATAAGCTGGGCAAACGGCTTAAGAAATACAAGGAAAAGCTGGACAGCCAGCACAGCAAGCATCACAAGGAAACCATCCGCAACAACGGTTTCGTAGAGACCTTTGCCGAAGAAGAATTCGAGTTCGAGTCGGACGGCCCCGAAATCGTCAAAACCAAGCAGTTCACCATCAAGCCGATGTCTCTGGAGGAAGCGGCCATGGAGATGGAACTCCTCGGCCATAACTTTTTCTTCTTCAGGAATTCGGAGACGGAAGTCCCGAACGTAATCTACAAGCGCCGCGACGGCAATTTAGGCCTGATAGAACCTACCTAAAAAAGTGCGGCTTGACCGCTAAAGTCGCCGCGTCGTAAGTCCCGGTTTTATCCGCTCAGAAGAACGCTCGATTTCCTTAAGCTGGGAAATCTTCGCTCCCTGTAAATCCTACGACCACTACAACGCTACGTAGCGTTGTAGTGGACCATGCTCGCTTTATGTTAATGGGGTCAGGCCCTATCGCATAAAGAGAAAGGGCCTGACCCCAGCTTCCCTCCGGAAACGCCCCCGTACTTCCTTCGTTTCGCGGGATGCGGCTCCGCGCCCAGCCGCATAATATTAATGGCTATTCCTCTCCCCTTGCGGGAGAGGAAGGAAACCCAGGTTCGAGGCTCCCACCCACCCTAAATCTAGACTCGCAGACAAAGACGCTCGGATTTATTAGTTTTTAATACCTGCCAGAACATATTCTCGAGAATGTGTCCACGAAAGACAAACGAGGAAGTTGGAGTTCTACCTGGGGCGCCATATTATTTACTGCAGGTTAAGCACAGTGACCCATTGTTTCGTATTCGCACATCCCGTGACCCCGTTATTTTGGAAGTAGAATTCCCGCGGCAAAGAAAATGCTGTACACAAACGCTGTTTGGCTCGTGAAGGCCAGAGCCGGATTCAACGACCGTACGTTCTCGGACAGTACAATGCGGGCGGCGCGATACGCTAAGGGCGCGGATAAGAACACGGCGAGGGACGAGACAGGCAGCTTTCCCGCGACAACCAAGACGACCGGAAAGCCATAGGCGATTCCCATACAGGCAAGGTATTCCGCGCGCGTAAAGGAGACGCCCAACCGGACGGCGAGCGTTCCTTTACCGGCGGCTCTATCCTCGTTGATATCGCGCAGGTTATTGACTACCAAGAGGGCGGTAATTATCAGTCCGACCGGAACTGCCATCAGCCAGGATAGTTCGGAGGTAGTGCCGGTTAAGACGAAATATGTGCCGGTGACCGCGGCTTGCCCGAAGAAGACGTAGACAAAAACCTCGCCGAGGCCGTGATAACCTAAAGGAAAAGGGCCACCTGTATAAGCGACCGCCGCCGCGATGGCCGCCAACCCGATCGCCATGACGACCCATCCCCTAACAAATGTCAGGTACACGCCCAGGAGGAACGCCGCGCCCAATACGAGCAGCATTCCCCGTTTGACTGCGCCCGGGGTAAGCAGACCGGCGTGGGTGACTCGCGTCGGGCCTTTTCGCTCCGCCGTATCGGTCCCGCGTTCGTAGTCATAGACATCGTTAGCCAAGTTGCTGCCGATCTGCAGCAAAAACGCGACTCCGACCGCGGCCAGCCAGGGCCAGAAGGAGAATAGTCCGTCTTTTATGGCGAGCGCCCCGCCAATCACGACGCCCGAAGCCGCCGCCGGTAGCGTCTTGGGGCGCGTTGCCATGTACCATATCCGTACCTGGTTTTTAATCCCGGTTATCATTTCGTCTCCCAGGGGCAAAGTTTGCGTTCCGCGAACCCCAAAGACTCGAAAATTAAGACCCCCATAATGCCCAGCGCCAGTATGGCCGCGAACATACGGGTATAGTCGAGGCTGCTCCAGGCGCTCAGGATTACGTATCCCAAACCTTCCTGGGTAGCGAAGGTCTCGGTCAGAAACAGGACGGCGATGGCGGTCCCGGTGCTGATGCGCAAAGCGGTGAAGACTCGCGGCAGGCTCGCGGGATAAACGGAATGAAGGTATATCTGCCATCTGCTTGCCCCCAGCGAACGAAGCGACAGGATGGATTCTTCGGGAACAGCCCGGGCCGCGTCGCGGGCTGTTACGAGTATCTGAAAGAAAACAATGATCGTGATCAGCGTAATTTTTGAGCCGTCACCCAATCCCATAACAATCATCAGGATCGGCAGGAATACGATTTTCGGAATCGGGTAGGTTATGAAAATCAGAGGCGCACTAATCCTGTCCAAAGCGTGCTCACGGCCCAGAATCAGCCCGAGCGGCAACCCTATAGCCGTTCCCAGTAAAAGGCCTGACGCGACCCGATAGAGGCTGACGCCGAAATGGCGTCCCATAGCCGCGTTAAACAAAAGGCCTGGTTGGGATACGACTGAAATCGGAAGGGGCAGGGCGGGAGTATTCAGGGCAAGGGCGGCCAGCCACCATAAAACTAGAAGCGCGACAGCCGCGGCCGCGTATCCGGCCGCTTTACGCCACATTGTGATGCGCCCGCGTCAGAAGCTTCCTAAGGCCGGAACAGGTCTCAAGGAAAGCCTGGCTGTCGCGGTAATCCGGGTCGCCCATTCGCGGATTATCGATGACGCTGACTATTGAGGCGGGCCGATTGGACAGGACCATGATCTTGTGGCCGAGAAACGCCGCTTCCTCAATGCTGTGAGTGACAAAAAAGGTGGTCAGGCGGTCTCGCCGCCAGACGTCGAGAAAGACGTTCTGCAGGTCTTCGCGCGTCAGCGCGTCAAGCGAGCTGAACGGCTCGTCCATAAGGAGCAGCGTCGGCCTAAGAGTAAGCGCCCGGGCGATGGCGACCCTCTGCCGTTGGCCTCCGCTGATTTGCGACGGATAATGGTTTCGATAGTCCCAGATGCCGAACGCCTTAAGGATTTTCTCTGTTTCCGCGTTGGCGGAATCACGGTTTGCCCGCCTCAGGCGCAGCCCCAGGGCGGTGTTCGCGCGAACCGTTTTCCAGGGGAAAAGGCCGTAGTCTTGCAGAATAACGGCGGTCTGGCGCCGTTCTCCGGTAATCGGCGTCCCGTTTATCTCAACGAAACCAGAATCCGCTTTGACCAGACCGGCCAGGCAATACAAGAGGGTGCTTTTGCCGCAGCCCGACGGGCCGATTATGGCGCACGTTTCGCCAGGCTGGACGGAAAAGGAAAGGCCGGCCAGGGCTTCAACCTCGCCCTCGCCGGCCTTATAAGTAACGCGCAGGTCGGATACGCTGACCGAATCCATTTACCGCGCTTCGACCTTCATGGAGATCTTGTCGTATGTAATTCCGCTCTTGATAAGCTGTTTGTCCTTCATCCATGACAGCAGGCGGTCAACATCGGGTTTTTTCGGCAAAGCCGCCGACGGGTACACGCTTACTTCATAGGTGCCGGCTAACGTTTCGGGAAGCTTGGCTTTCTCAACCAGCAAGCTCCGGAACGACTTCGGGTTCTTATTGATCGCGGCCGCGGATTCATTCAACGACTTTAGAAATCTCTCGACTCCCGGTTTGTTGTCCCTGACGAAAGCCGTCTTAAACAACACGATCGTCTGGCTTAGGTTGTTGCCCTTCGTGTCGTCGACGACGACCGTGGCGCCTTGCTTTTCGGCCAGGACGACCATCAGGTTCGGCAATCCGGCGGCTTGCAGCTGGCCGCCTAAAAGCATTTGCAGCCGCACCGGCAGTTTTTTAACCTCGATCGTCTTGATCTCGTCCTTCTTCAAGCCCTTGGCCTGGAGCGATTCGTCGACCATGTATTCGATAACGGTATTGCTGGCGATCCCGATCGGAACGTTTTTAAGTTGTTCCAGTTTGGTGATTCCGGACCCGGGAGCGGACACTATGGCGAAGCGGCCTTCCTTGGGAGTCGCGCCGAGAACGGTGGTCACGATGGAGACGTCGAAACCGGCGTTTTCTAATAGAGCCGCGCCCAGAATGTCTCCCATAAACCCGTCGATCTGTCCGGCCTGCAAGGCCGCGTCGCATTCCAAAGCCGACTCAAAATTGACGATCTCAACATCCAGGTTGTTTTTCTTAAAGTAACCCTTTTGCTCGGCCACAAATATCGGCAGCGCGTCCTCTACCGGCAAAACGCCCAATCTGATCTTAACCGTCTTAACCGGTTCTACCTTTTTGACCGTGGTTTCTTTGGTGACCGTGCAGCCCGCGGCCCCTACGATCAAGATAATCACCGCGACCATCCCGACACTAAATCTTCTTGCCATTTGTATCCTCCTTTTAGATTGGTTACCCGTCAGATAAATGAGCAATGGCTCACTTAACGTATTGTAACGAGTAGCAGGTTTTATCGCAAACTCGCAGATAAATCGTAAATTGACACCGCTAAGGGGGGCGCTTAAACTGGAATGAATGACTGCTCATTTATCAAAGATCGGAGTTAAGCATGGCAAAACCGAAGGCTAATCGCGCCGCGATACTCAACGCCGCTTTAACGACATTTGTTGCCAGAGGGTACCATGACACCAAGGTCAGCGAGATTGCGGGTCATGCGGGCGTGGCCGAGGGGACCCTGTATAACTACTTCGCGAGTAAAGAGGAATTGCTGCTGGCTTTATTCGATGAGAAATGGGGCGGAATGTTAGACGACCTTCGGCGCAAGATGTCGCGTCTCGACGACCCGAACGACAAGCTTAAGGTGATGTTCACCACGGTAGTCAATCTGTTTAGAAAAGACCGCGAGCTGGCGGAGATATTTCTTGTCGACGTCAAGCAAAGCTCGATCTTCCTGAACAATTACACCGTAAACAGAGTCGTGGATTTCATCGATATGATTGAAGAGATTCTGGAGGAGGGGAAGCGCCAAGGGATATACCGCAAAGACCTGGACGCAAAGGTTGCCAAGATGGTTATATTCGGGGCGGCCCAAGGCATTTTGCTAGGCTGGGTTTTGAAAGAATCCGATGCCGTAGAATCAAGGTCGTTTGCGGTCTCTCTTCCAAGAGCCGGGTTGGGCTTAAAAAACATATTCAAATACGGATTAGGAGAAAACCGATGAGCCTGAAGGATTCAAGAGTTCGGTCGAAGAGTATGTTCTTGCCCTCCGCTCTACACCCTCTGCTCTATGCTCCGAACTGCGGGCAGAGGGGTTTAAAGTCGCACCAGTCGCAGAGGTTATTGCGCTTGACCTCGAAATCTTTGCTTTCCTTCTCTTTCGCGGCGATATCGCGTTTCACTTCGGCGATGACGTCCCGAACTGTCTGCTTAGTTGCCTCGATATCGTAGTGGACGTGCGGCGTGACCTTCTTGTTGATTTCAGGCACGACATAGAAGAATGACACTCTTTTGATGGGGGCATACCCCAGAGCTTCCTCCGCCGCCCATTTGTAGATGGGAAGTTGCAGGTCGCGTTCGTAATGATAACCGGGCGGCAGTTTCTTGTTGGTCTTATAATCGATGACCTCATACCCGCCGTCAACCTTGTCTATCCGATCGATAAGACCGCTTACTACGTCCCCGTCCAACGCGGCCTTGAAATATTTTTCGACCGCCAGCGCCCGCGCGGGCTCACGGCTACGTCCCTCGTCCAAACCGACGTTTTTTTCAAAGTATTCCGTCAGCAGCAACTCAGCCCGGTCCCGGCTATATCCGCCCGCCTCCAAAGTCGGCTCGTCGAATTCCTCCGGCGGCGACCATACTTGATCCAAGCGGTCCAGAAGGTGAGCCAGGGTGCGCGGTTCGGCCTGCTCGTCATCGGGGCGGTGCAGATATTCCAGGCATTCGTGCATGACGCTGCCGAAAAAAAGCGCCGGCGCGGGCTTTGTCGGGACTTTGTCAATGTAAATGAATTGGTATTTCCGGGGACACTGCTGGTAGGCGGAGATGCCCGAGTAGGAAATCTTAAACATGTAAATATTGTATCAGCTATGGCTCTCGGAATGGTATCCTAAAAAACATGAAAGAGTTTGCCCACCTGCATGTCCACACGGAGTATTCCCTGCTCGACGGGGCTTCCCGTATTTCTGAACTGGTAAACGCGGCCCGCGACGCGGGGTCTCCGGCTATCGCTCTTACAGACCACGGCGTTATGTATGGGGCTATTGAATTCTACCGGGCTGCCAAACAAGCCGGCGTCAAACCGATCATAGGTTGCGAGGTTTACGTCACCAAAAACCGGCTGGAGAAAAGCACCGGCTACAAGGAAGGATTAAACCACCTTATCCTGCTGGCCAAGAATAATCAGGGCTACCGGAATCTGATGCACATCGTGAGCCGGAGCTATACCGAGGGATATTATTACCGGCCGCGGACGGACAAAGACCTTTTAAGGACGTACAAAGAAGGCCTTGTGGCCTTGTCCAGTTGTCTGAAGGGGGAGATTGCGAAGGCTGTTACGGACGGGCAGACCGCTACCCTTAAAGAACTGGCCGCCGAATACCAGGACATCTTTGGCGAGGGTAACTTCTTTCTGGAGGTCCAGGACCATGGCTTGCCGGAGCAGAAAAAGGTTAATGAGGCACTGGTCACGCTCGCTAAAGAGACCGGTATAGCGCTCGTTGCCACCAACGACTGTCATTATGTAAAGAAGGAGGACGCCGCGGCCCAGGACGTCCTTCTGTGCATAGGGACGGGCGTTTCGATTGACGATCCGGGCCGGCTGAAACTGCCGAACGATGAGTTCTATTTAAAAACTCCCCAACAGATGGCCAAGCTGTTCGCAGACATCCCGGAGGCCGTCGCCAACTCATTGAAGATCGCGGACATGTGTCATGTGGAAATCGATTTCGACACCGACCTCTTGCCGCATTATGAGGTGCCTGACGGTTACGACCTCAACTCTTACCTGGAGAAACTTTGCCGGGACGGGTTGGTAGAAAGGTACCCGGTGGTTACTCCGGAACTTGAGGCCCGGCTTAAGATGGAACTGTCGGTAATCATGGAGAAGGGTTTCCCGGGCTACTTTTTAATCGTCTGGGACTTCGTTCACTACGCGAAAAGCCAGGGAATCAGGGTGGGCCCGGGCCGCGGATCAGCCGCCGGCAGCCTGGTGTCATATCTATTGAAGATTACGGACATCGACCCGATTAAGTACAACCTGGTCTTTGAGAGGTTCCTCAATCCCGAAAGGGTGAGCCTGCCCGACGTTGATATCGACTTCGACGATAGCCGCCGGGAAGAGGTAATTGATTACGTTACGGAAAAATACGGGGCCGACCACGTTGCCCAGATCATCACCTTCGGCACCCTGAAAGCAAAAATGGCCGTTCGAGACGCCGCCAGGGTTTTAAACATGCCTTATGCGCAAGCCGACCGCCTGGCTAAGCTGATTCCGGACGGTATCGACGTCTCCATAGAGGACGCGTTTCGCGCGTCGCCGGAACTCCGCGACGAATACGAGCGGGACGAATCGGCCCGGGCGGTCTTGGACACAGCGAAGGCGATCGGGGGCTTGCACCGGAACGCGGGCATCCACGCGGCCGGCGTCGTCATCAGTCCGGAACCCCTGCCGAATTACGCTCCGCTTCAGCTCATGTCCAACGGGGAAATCGTCATCCAGTACGACATGGATTCCGCCAACAAGATCGGCCTGCTGAAGATGGATTTCTTGGGCTTAAGAAACCTGACCGTTATAGACAACGCTTTAAAGATCATTAAAAGGACGCGCGGCGTGGAAGTGGACATAGACAATCCGCCGCTGGACGATAAGAAAACCTACGCGCTGCTGCGTAAGGGCGACGGCATCGGCGTTTTTCAGTTGGAGAGTTCGGGGATGCGTTCGCTCCTGCGGGAAATGAAACCGGAGCGGCTGGAAGACATAATCGCGCTTATCGCGCTGTTCCGGCCGGGCCCGCTGGGCGCCGGCGTCGTTAAGGACTTCGTCGCGCGTAAGCAGGGGAAGCAGGCCATCGAATACCCGCACCCGAGCCTGGAGCCGATCCTGAAGGACACCTACGGCATTATGGTGTACCAGGAACAGGTTATGCGGATCGCCAACGTCATGGCGGGCTATAGCTTAGGCCAGGCTGAGAAGCTCATCAAAAGCATCAGCAAGAAGGTCAAAGACGTCATGGCGGAGCAGAAGGAGAAGTTTATCGGGGGCGCTCTGGCCAAAGGATACGACAAGCAGGTCGCGGCCAGCGTCTTTGAGAAGATCGAGTTCTTCGTCGGCTATGGTTTCAACCTTTCCCACGCGACATGCTACGCCTATATCGCCAACCAGACCGCTTATCTTAAAGCCAACTATACGTCCGAATACATGGCGGCGCTCCTGACCAGCGTCACAGGCAACAAAGACAAGGTCGTCATGTACGTCAACGAGTGCCGGCGTCTGAAAATCCCTGTTTTGCCGCCAGACATTAACGAAAGCTACAAAGACTTCACGGTCGTAGGCGATTCCATCAGGTTCGGCCTAAGCGTTGTCAGGAACGTCGGCCATAATGTGGTGGAGGCCATCATCAAGGCCCGAACCGAGAGTAAATTCAAGTCGCTCGAGGATTTCTGCGCGCGCGTAGACATGAAGGCTGTCAATAAACGGGCTGTTGAAAGCCTGATTAAGAGCGGGGCGTTTGATTTCGCCGGTACGCGCCGGGCGCTGCTGGCCAACTATGAGGCGGCCATGGATAGCGGCGCCAAAACCCAGCGTGACCGGGCGATCGGGCAAGGGTCTCTTTTCGGCGAGGACACGACGGAAGGGTCTAAAGCGGGGGACAAATCGAACGGGGAAGACATTGTTGAGCTCAACAAGGATGTCAAGCTCGGATACGAGAAAGAGATGTTGGGAGTATATGTCAGCGACCACCCGCTGAACGGCCTGGAAAAACAAATGAAGAACCAGGCGGACGCGACGCTTAGCCAGCTTAGGGAGATGCGGGAGGGCGAGATCAAATGGGTCGGCGGTATCGTCGCCGAGCTGCAGAAAAAGATGACTAAGAAAGGCGACGTCATGGCCATTATGACGTTGGAGGATCTGGAATCGACGGCTGAGGTGGTCGTGTTTCCGAACACCCTGGAGAAAGCCGGAGACTTGATCAAGAAAGACGGCATCGTTTTAGTGCGGGCGAAGATCGACCAAAACGAAGGTCGGGGCCGTTTCGGGGACGAAGCCGAGGGCCGGCTCAAGCTGGCGGCGATGGAGATAAAACCTTTGGACAGACGGGAAGACGCCGAGCGTCCGGTTACGATTTACCTGGATATCGGACGCTTCTCCGACCAACTTCTGGAGCGGCTGAAAGAGATTCTGACCTCTCATCCAGGGGTCTGTCCCGTGGTGCTAAAGGTGAAAGGAAAAACGTCCGAAACTGTATTAGAGTTAGGTCAGGGTTACAAAATCACCCGGGCCAACGGTTTGTTTGCCGAAATAAAAGAACTCTTAGGTGACAAGGCGATTCAAGGTTGACATCGAGGAACGGAGGGGCATGTTTCGCTGGCTAAGCTGGGGCGGAATCCGGGGCCGGGGCCTGTCGATAAAAACCGACGCTCTTATGTCGTTAGTCGCTCTTTCTATGGCGACAATCGTCCTTATTCTGGCTTACTTCCTTTATGAACGTAACGCCGTCAAAGCTTATTGCGAGGGCCGGATAGACCCCGTTATCACCCAGACCGACGAGCTCGTCCAGAGAGTCGAAAAAGTCTGGGACTCAGAGCTGGTTACCAAGACACCCGACCCCTTGAATCCGGAAATCGACCCGGTCAACCTTCGATTAACCGCGTCATCGTTAAACGATCAGCTTCGCAAGGACGCAGGCGAGCTGCACAAAACGCGCAACGTTTTCATGAATCAGCCAACCGCGCCAAACCCATGCCAGCCGTGCATGGACAAAACAGGAGCTTATGTCAGGACGGCCGATAACTACGCCACTGTCATGCTGGATACCATTCAATATCTACATGACCTGGCGTTAATCGAGGCCAATATGAACGACGCGGCACGGGCGGTCCAACTGGGAGGCGGGAACGTCGCGCCGGACGTGTTGATTCAGCGGGATGCCAGCCTGGCGGCGGGACTGGAGAAAATAAAGGTACTCAAACCGCCGCCGATGATGAAAAAGTTTCACGACGACACCGTCGCTTTCCTGACCGACTACATAACTATCGCTCAGCAGACAACAGCGGCTTATGTCGCGAACAGCGGTCGCATTCAATTGGAGGTGCTCGGCCAGGAAGGGGAGACGGTGCTGCATTCAGGACGCGACAAATTGAAAGCCGATGTCGACGCGGTAAAATCGCTCATGATGGGCGGCCAGACGAAGCTTATTAGGGACTACCGACAATCCGCCAGGGAGGAAATCTACAGCCTCCAGAAAAAATACCGCTTCTAGCCGATGGACGTCCTGGCAACATCCGACTTAACCATCCTCTTCTGCCTGTTTTGCCTGGCCGGGTTTATTCTTCTTTTCGCTATCGTTTTGATGGCCGTTTGGGTGTGGCTGCTGAACGACTGGAACAAACGCGAGAAGACCGATCCCGCAACGAATGAGCGGTACAGAATCCAGATGATTATCGGCTGGCCTTTCGGCTACTACCTCAACGTCTACCGCAAACACGGCCCAGCCTAAAAGAGTCATCCTGGGCGTCCCGCAAGAACATATACAAAAAACGAGAACAACAGCTATGCTAAACTGAGATTATTATGGAAATCATTGAGGTGGTAGGCGGCGTTAAGCCTGCCGAGATACTAAAACTATTAGGTCGAAAACCACTTGTCGACGAGTCGGTGCTGCCGGTCGTTCGCGAGATTGTGGAGGCCGTGCGGACGCGTGGCGACGAGGCCGTGGCCGAGTATACGGAGAAGTTCGACGGCGTCAAGATCGCTCCGGACGAGTTCGAAGTCACCCGAGAAGAGCTTGATGAAGCGAGGAGTCGCGCCGACATGTCGTTTATGGATGCCGTGCGGGAGTCGGCCGGCAACATCCGCCGCTTCTGCGAAGCGTCCAAAGCGGGCGAGGTAAGGCTCGAGGACGAAAATATCCTGGTTGAGGAGTGGGTAACGCCTCTGAACAGCGCCGGCCTATACATTCCGGGAGGCCGTTTTCCGTATCCGTCGACGGTGCTTATGAACGCCGTGCCGGCCAAGACCGCCGGCGTGCCCGAAGTAATCATGTGCACGCCGCCTGACGAGGACGGCGAGGTCGATTCCAATATCCTGGCCGTAGCCGCCGTAACGGCTGTTGACCGAGTATTCCGGATCGGCGGCGCGCAGGCGATCGCCGCCATGGCTTACGGTACGGCGACCGTTCCTAAGGTCGATAAAATCGCTGGCCCCGGCAACGTATACGTGATGATGGCCAAGCGGGAGGTGTTCGGGGAGGCGGGCATCGATATGCTGGCCGGCCCGAGTGAGGTTCTGATTATCGCCGACGCCAGCGCGGACGCGGATTTCGTCGCCCAGGACATGAAGGCCCAAGCAGAGCATGACCCGAGGGCGCTGTCCATCCTGGTGACGAATGCCCAATATCTGGCTGAAAGCGTAAGAGCGAAAGTCGGCGACGGTAATTTCAAGATACTTTTGGTCGAGTCGATTGACGATGCCGTGACCATCAGCGACATCATCGCGCCCGAACACCTGGAGATTCTTACCGAGAACGCCGACGCGGTCGCGCGGATGATTTCCAACGCCGGCGCTATTTTCATAGGACCCTGGACGCCGGCAGTCGTTGGCGATTACATCGCGGGGCCGAACCACACCCTGCCGACCAACGGGACGGCACGTTTCGCCTCGCCCCTAAGCGTCAATGATTTCGTTAAAAGAACCAGCGTGATCAGGTATTCCAAGGACGCGCTGAAAGCCGCGGCGAAGGACGTTAAAAAACTTGCCGAAACGGAAGGCTTGAAAGAACATGCCAAGGCAATAGACGTTAGGATCAAAAAATGGTAACGCTGTTCACGGGCGGGAGGAAGACGCCGCCCGTTAGAGACGACCTACAAGGCATTAAGCCGTACGCGGTGCCGGTGACGCGCGCTCAGGTTGAGCTGGACTCCAACGAGAATCCCTGGAATCTGCCGGACGAAGTTATCAAAGACGTCCTGGATACGCTGGCCGGCACTGACTTCAACCGTTATCCGGATATCGGGGTTAAGTGGCTCAGGCAAAACCTGGCTGACGGGTACCAACTCGGGCTGGAAAACGTCATGGCGGGTAACGGCAGCAACGAGGTCATCCTGGACCTTTTATTGGCCTTCGGCGGTCCCGGACGCAAAGCCATGCTGTTCGAGCCGACCTATTCGATGCACGACGTGTTATGCCGGATCGCCTCAACGGAAGCCGTTTTAGTTCCTCTGGAGAAAGACTTCAGCTTTGACGTCGACGCGGCGCGCGAGGCCTTCAACCGGAATAAGCCGGACATTGTCTTTTTAAACAGTCCGAACAATCCGACGGGAAACCTCATTCCTCAAAGCGATATCGAACAAGTCTGCCGGATGGGGGATTTCCTGGTCGTCGTCGACGAAGCCTATGGGGAGTTCTCCGGCGAAACCTGCCTGTCGCTTATCAAACAATACAAGAATCTGGTCGTCGTCAAGACGTTCAGCAAAGCCTTCCGGTTGGCGGCGGCTCGTGTCGGGTACGCGCTGGCCGACGAAGGGATTATCACCGGATTGGACAAGGTGAAGCTGCCTTACAACCTAAACGGGCTGTCGCAAATCACGGCCGCGTTGGTCTGGCAGAGAAAAGACGCCGTCCTGCGGAAGGTCGCTGAGATAGTCGACGAAAGGGATCGAGTGCTGATGGCGCTGGAAGAAATGGCGGGCAACAAGCCGTTTCCGTCTTACGCCAACTTTATCCTGTTTCGGACGGAGCGCGACGCCAACGCGGTATTCGACGGTCTGCTTGGTAAAGGCGTGCAGATAAGGAACTTCAGCGGCAAGCCATATCTTGAGAATTGCCTGCGGGTGACGATCGGGACTCCCGATGAGAACAGCGCGTTTCTGGCGGCCTTAAAGGAATCCCTGTGAGCGGAGTCTCCGACAGGCCGACCGAGCTTACCGACGGTTATGAGCGCGCGACGCCGCGTATCTGGCTAAAGAGCGACCAAACCGGACTGATCTCGCAGATCGACAGCGTTATCCTGGACATTGACGGCGTCGTCATCGACGTCTCGGCTTCATTCCGCGTCGCCATCAGCCAGACCGTTCAGTTGTACCTGACGCGCCAGGTTGGATTTAGCGGTGACGCGATTTTGGTACTGCCTTCGGAAACGCAGCTTTTCAAACTGGCCGGAGGCTATAACAACGACTGGGATCTATCCAGCGCGGCCATTATGTTCTACCTGGCCAAAGCGGAGCTTCTAGATACCGAAGACCTCAACCTCTTGCGCACCCAGGGCATGACTCTGGAGGAATTCACAGCGGCGGCCGGCCGGGCCGGAGGCGGCATGCATGGGGCGATGACCGTTTTGTTCCCTCTTTTGGACAAACGGAAGCGGGAGCGAGCGGAAGCGCGCTTTGACAGGCAGAAGATAGAGACGCTGTTTCAGGAGTTATATGGCGGCGTTGACTATTGCGAGCGGCTCTACGGACACAAGCCTAAATTCAACAAACGCAAAGGGCTTTTGAACGAGGAAAGGGTCCTGCTGGACAAGACGTTGCTGGAGCCGTTCATGCCCAAGGTAGGCATACTAACGGGCCGGACCAAGGAGGAAGCGGAGGTCGGCTTGGAAAGAGCCGGGCTAAACGGATTCATCGCTTCCGAGGCGGTTTTTTACGACAACGGCAGCGATCCCGATATGCGCAAACCTCGCCCGACGGCGCTGCATAAGCTGGCCGCCAAACTGGACGGAGCGGTGACCTTGTATGTCGGCGACGTCATGGATGACCTTTTGACCGTTAAGAACGCCAACGTAGACCCGGCGTCGCCTTGCGTGTTTCTATCGGCGATTATCGTTAATCCACTCCGCCGCGACGAGGCGGCGTTGTTCATGAAAGAAGGGGCGGATATAGTATCATTAGAAGTGAACGAGGCCATCAAAGCGGTTATCGCGCGGAGGCAATAGATGGGCAACAGGCAGGCGGTCGTCGAACGGGCGACCAAGGAAACCAAGATATCGGTGGAACTTGATATCGACGGCTCAGGCAGCGCGTCGATCGAGTCAGGCATCCCGTTTTTCGATCACATGCTCGACCTGTTTACCAAGCACGGTCTTTTCGACCTGACGATAAAAGCGGATGGGGATACCGGAGTAGACGCGCACCACACCGTCGAGGACGCCGGCATCTGCCTGGGCCAAGCCTTTGGCGAGGCTTTGGGAGACAAAGCCGGCATTGCCAGATACGGTTATTCTCTGCTGCCGATGGACGAGTGTCTGGTCCTGGCCGCGGCGGATATAAGCGGCCGCCCGCATTTAAACTACGACATCGATCTACCGGTCGAGTTGATCGGAACGTTCGACACCTCTCTGGTTGAGGAGTTTCTCAAGGCGTTGGCTGGAAACATGGGGCTTACGCTGCACATTCGCGCGCTCGCTTCGGGCAATAACGCGCACCACATCATCGAAGCCGTTTTCAAGGCGCTCGGCCGGGCGTTGGATATGGCCACCGCCTTAGACCCGCGCGTCAAAGGTATTCCATCCACGAAAGGCAGCCTGTAGCCTAGGGCGTAGGGCTAAGAGCGAAGAGAAAATGCTTAAATCCGGAGAAAACGTGCTGCCAGGAAAAGACGCCGAAGACCGGGAGAATTGCTCTAGGCCCTCTGCTCTCGGCTCTTTGCTGTCATGATATCGATAATCGATTGCGAGATCGGAAACTTAAGAAGCGTCCAAAAGGCTTTTGAATTCATTGGCATAAAGGCCGCTATCACGAGTGACGAGGCTGAGATATTAAGTAGCCGCGCCGTCGTGTTACCCGGCGTAGGGGCATTTCGCGACGCCATCGCGTTTTTAAGAGAGACGTCGTTGGACGCGGTGATACGAAAGGTTGTTGACGCGGGCACCCCGTTTCTCGGGATCTGCTTAGGAATGCAGATGTTTGCCGACAGAAGCGAGGAAGGCGGGCGCCTGGAAGGGCTGGGCTTGATTAACGGGCAGGTCGTTAAGCTGCCGGATACGGAGAAGATTCCTGAGATGGGCTGGAATGAAATAACAGTTACGCCGGGCATTCCGATCTTTAAGGATATCCCGGCCAGGGCCAGGTTCTATTTCGCGCATTCGTATTATTTTTTGCCCGACTACGACCGGAATATCGCGGCGACGACGCATTACGGCTTAACCTACGCTTCGGCGGTATACAAGGGCAATGTGTTCGGCACACAGTTTCACCCTGAAAAAAGCGGCGAGCATGGGCTGCAAGTTCTTAGGAATTTTGCCGGACTTACCGCCTGTGGTTAGTGGTTAGCAGTTGGTTGTTGGTTGGTTTTACTAATCACTAACTACTAACTGCCCAACGAGAGAGACATGGTGATACGATGATTATCTATCCTGCGATCGACATTAAAGACGGCAAATGCGTAAGGCTACTTCAGGGCCAGGCTGACAAGGTTACCGTTTACGACGACAATCCCGTCCGGATGGCCCTTCGCTGGCAGAAACACGGGGCCGACATTATCCATGTCGTCGACCTCGACGGCGCGTTTCAGGGTCTGCCGAAGAATCTGGAGACGGTCAGGAAGATTGTGCAGGAACTGGACATCCCCGTTCAGTTCGGAGGCGGCGTACGCGGAATCGAGGCGATACAACGCCTCTTGGACATGGGCGTCGGTCAGGTCGTGCTAGGCACCATCGCAATCACCGAACCGACCGTTTTTCATCGCGCCCTGGAGATGTTCGGGGAGAGGATCGTCGTCGGCCTGGACGGCCGACAGGGCAAGGTGGCCGTGGAGGGCTGGACGAAAGACACCGGCCAAAACATCATCGAGGCCGGCCGGAAGCTGGCCGAGTTGGGTGTGTCGCGAATCATATACACGGATATAGCCAGGGACGGCATGCAGGTCGGCCCGAATGTACAGGCGACGCGTTCTTTGGCGCGGGCTGTCGGCGTTCCGGTTACGGCGTCGGGCGGCATCGCAACGCTCGACGATATCAGAGCCTTGAAAGCCATCGAGTCGGAAGGCGTGGAAGGCGTCATCGTCGGCAAGGCGCTTTATGAAAAGGCGTTTACCCTGGAAGAAGCGATTAAGGCGGCCGGCGATGCTGGCTAAGCGTATCATCCCTTGCCTGGACGTGAAGGAAGGGCGCGTCGTCAAAGGCATCGAGTTCGTCCAGTTGCGGGATGCCGGCGACCCGGTGGAGCTGGCCAACGAGTATAACCGCCAGGATGCCGATGAGCTGGTGTTTCTTGATATCACGGCCTCGCACGAGAAACGTGATCTTATGTATGACGTAGCCAGGCGGACGGCCGAAAAGGTATTTATTCCCTATACTGTCGGCGGGGGTATCAGGAACATCGAAGACATGAGACGGATGCTGGAGTCGGGCGCCGACAAAATCTCGGTCAACACGGCGGCCGTCAAGGATCCTTCCGTGATCACCGAAGGCGCCGAGAAATTCGGCAGCCAGTGCGTCGTTGTCGCTATCGACGCGAAACAAACCGGCGACAGCTGGGAAATCTACCTGAATGGGGGCCGCACACCGACCGGGATCAACGCCATTGAATGGGCGCGGAAGTGCGAGGAGAAGGGCGCCGGCGAGATCCTTTTGACCAGCATGGACCGGGACGGTACCAAAGACGGTTACGATATCCCGCTAACCAAGGCGATTACCGACGCGGTAAACCTGCCGGTCATCGCATCCGGCGGCGCAGGCAAACTGGAGCATTTTTTGGAAGTCATTGTTGAGGCGAATGCCGACGCGGTCCTGGCGGCCAGCCTGTTCCACTACGGCGAGCTAACCATCAGACAAGTGAAAGAGTACCTTAAAGACAACGGCATTGAGGTTAGATTATAAAACAGAGATGATATGCACAGGTTTGAAACTAGTCATCGCGGTTTTTGTACTCCTCGCGGTCTTTCTGTTGTTCAGGAGGTCGTATGAACCTAGATGAGCTGAAGTTTGACGAGAAAGGCTTGATTCCGGCGATTGTTCAGGACGCGTCCAGCGGCGAGGTCCTGATGCTGGCTTTTATGAACAGGAAATCTCTGGCTCGAACGATCGAGTCCGGCGATACCTGGTTCTGGAGCCGGAGCCGTCAACTTCTATGGCACAAAGGGGAAACGTCGGGCAATGTCCAGCGCGTTCAGGAAATCAGGTACGACTGCGACGCGGATACCTTGTTGGTAAAGGTCGAACAGACCGGACCGGCCTGCCACACAGGCGAAAGAAGCTGTTTCTTCCGTATTCTCGAGGATTAGTGATAGAATTCCAGCAAGGGGGTGATCCACAATGGTAACAGCTTTTGTTTTGATTAGCGCGGAACCGGGCAAGGCGACGGATATCGTTAAAGGGATCAGCAAGATCCAGGGTGTTAAGATGATCAACGCCGTCACCGGTCCATACGACGCGATCGCCTATATCGAGGCTACTAATTTCAGCGCCATCGGCGACTTGATCGTCGCCAAGATTCAAAAGATCGAAGGAGTCTCGCGCACGCTTACCTGCGTGACCGTAGAACTCTGACCAGATAGATAATCCCCGCGACAGCGATGGCGCCGGCTACGTCAACGGCCCAATCCTTGCCATCGGGGGTGCGGCCTGGGACGAAAGCCTGGTGGAATTCGTCCGACGCGGCATATATAGCGGTTATGGTAATTGCCCAAAGGCCCAAACGGCCGGCGGGCAATTCCTTTTTTGTCGACCAGACGGCGGCCGCGGTCAAGGCGGCGAAGATGAAATACTCGATGAAGTGAGGAATAAAGTCGGGCATGACGGACGGGATCTGCGACCCGGCCAGCGAGGAAAAATAAAAGATGACCCCGCCCCAGAGAATCGTGAGTGTCCAAAGGATTATGGCTATTGGTTGCGCCCCCCACCCGGGAAATCGTCTAAGGTTCCCGGGTCGGGTTATCCCCCTCACCCAGGAATTCGTCCAGGTTTCCCGGTCAGGGCATTCCCCTCACCCAGGAAATCGTCTAAGGTTCCCGGGTCGGGTTATCACCCTCACCCAGGCCCTCTCCCCCAGGGGAGAGGGTTCACGATTTCATTCGCGCCATCGAGGCGCTCATGAAATGAAATCCGGGAGCCTTCGCACCGCTATCAGCGACCCTACAGGGTTTTCTCTCAAGGAACTCCATGAATTTGGCTCTAGGACGTTCCTTCAAACCTGATAGCTTCTGCCCGGCGCCGTTCCCCCGTTTCCGTATAGCGCGAAATCATGTCGCCCCATACAGTTGGATTCTCGCACGCCATATCTGCTCCCGGATATCCGGTACTGTAATTTAATTATACTCCTAGGATGAGAGAATCAAGCGGTTTTTTAAAGTTTGACAGATTGCAAAAATGCCTGTAGAATTATTAATTAATCGAATATAGCCATAAACTCGATGAAGGGGAAAGTAGGCCGGAGAGACGGCATCTAGCGAGTTCCGGATGGTGGAAGCGGAACGCAAGTCGTCGGTCGATTGGGCCCCGGAGAGGCAAACCGAAAGCGAAAGACTTGGCGAGTAGGCTTTGACGGCAGCCCCCGTTATCAAGGGCAGGGCCATTAACAGCAGTTAGTGGTTGGTAGTTGGTATTTAGTAGACTAATTGCTAATAACTAATAGCTAACAACTAGCGAAGCTAGCGTGGCTTAACGAGGTTCCGGTCGAGACACCGGGACGAAGTTGGGTGGCACCGCGGGAGATAAACCTCTCGTCCCAATATGGGATGAGAGGTATTTTTATTTTTGCGGGAGCGACATGTACAACTTAGACGTTGACGAATTTAAAAAATTATCGGCCAGTTATAATCTTATTCCCGTCTACCGGGAAGTGGTCGCGGATATGGAGACGCCCGTATCGGCGTTTCTAAAACTCAAGACCGACGGCTACGCGTTCCTACTGGAAAGCGCGGAGGGAGGAGAGCGTTTCGGACGCTATTCTTTCCTGGGAGCCGAACCGAGCCGCGTCATCAAGGCAAAAAACGGAACAGTCATCGTAGAAGACGGCGACGGACGTATTGTCGAAACGATCCGGACCGAAGACCCCCTGAAAGTCGTAAAGCAGATCATGTCGGCTTACACGCCGGCGGCTATCGACGGTTTACCCCTTTTCTTCGGGGGATCCGTCGGCTATATCAGCTATGACGCCGTTCGGTATTTCGAGGACATCCCGGACGCCACACATGACGATCTGTCTCTGCCCGACATGGTTTTTATGCTGGCCGACACCCTATTCGTCTTTGACCATTTAAAACACCGCATTGCCGCGGTCGCCAACGCTCACGTCAACGGCGACGCCGAAGCGGCCTATGCCTCGGCGACCGCGAAAATCGAAGAAATGGTTAGCCGCCTGGAAAAGCCGGGCGTCCGGCTGAAACCCATTTCCTTCAACGGATCGCCACCGAAGAAAACGCCGGAGTCGACTTTTTCTGAAAGCGATTTCCGCGACGTCGTCTCAGCTGCCCGTCGGAAGATTATCGAAGGCGACATCCTCCAGGTGGTCCTGTCCCAAAGGTTCAAAACGGAGATCGAGGCCTCGGCATTTGACGTTTACCGGGCGCTGCGCACGGTTAATCCTGCTCCTTACATGTATTATCTGTCGTTAAAAGACTTCCAGATCGCCGGCTCGTCGCCGGAGCCGCTGGTCAGGCTAGAGGGCGACAAGGTTATGACCAGGCCGATCGCCGGAACAAGATCGAGGGGAACGGACGCGGCGGAGAACACCCGGCTTGAGAAAGAGCTGCTCGGCGACCGTAAGGAAAAAGCCGAGCACATCATGCTGGTAGACCTGGGACGCAATGATTTGGGACGTGTTTGCCGCCCCGGGACCGTTCAGGTCGACGAGCTGATGGAGATCGAAAGGTGCTCGCATGTCGCGCACATGGTTTCCACGGTCACCGGTCGCCTGGATGAAGGCAAGGACGCCTTTGACGCGCTTAGAGCCTGCTTTCCGGCGGGTACGGTCTCCGGCGCTCCAAAAGTCAGGGCGATGGAGATAATCGACGAATTGGAACCGACGCGACGCGGCCCGTACGCCGGGGCCGTCGGCTACTTCGGTTACGCCGGAAACCTGGACGCCTGCATAACGATCCGGACGATTGTAGTCAAAGACGGGTCGGCGTATTTTCAGGCGGGCGCGGGTATAGTCTACGACTCTGAGCCTGCCTTTGAATACCGCGAGACCGGACACAAAGCGAAAGCCTTATTGACCGCGATCGAGATGGCGGAGGAGGCGTCGTGTTCCTGATAATCGACAACTACGATTCCTTTGTCTTTAATCTGGCTCAGTATCTGGCTGAGCTGGGCTGCGCCACGAAGGTCTGCCGCAACGACAAAATAACCCTCGACATCATTGCCGATATGGCGCCGGAGGCAATAATAATCTCACCGGGGCCGTGTACGCCTGACGAAGCCGGGATATCCTTAGCCATCGTCAAGAGATTCGGCGGCAAGGTCCCCATTCTAGGTGTTTGCCTCGGCCACCAGGTGATAGCGCAAGCGTTGGGCGGGCGGGTCTACTGTTCCGGCCATCCTGTTCACGGACAGACATCGTCAATCCACCACGACGGCAAAACGATTTTCAAAGGTCTTTCCCAGCCTTTCGAGGCGACAAGATACCATTCCTTGATTGTGGATGAAGGGAGTCTGCCTGATTTTCTGGAGGTGTCCGCCCGGACGGAAGACGGAACCGTCATGGGCTTAAGGCATGTTCAGGGCGTTATCGAGGGCGTGCAATTTCATCCAGAATCCATCCTCACCGAGGAAGGTAAAAACCTGCTGGCCAATTTCATCAGACTCGTTAAAGGCGAGTCGAACTAAAGGGAGTCGAGTCAAATGATAACTAAAGCCATTGGTAAGACAGTCTCCGGCGTAGATCTGTCCGGTGCCGAAGCCAGAGAGGTCATGGACGTGATTATGAGCGGCGCGGCGACCGACGCGCAGATCGCGGCGCTTTTAACCGCGCTGCGCATGAAGGGGGAGACCGTTGAGGAGATAACCGCTTTCGCCTCCGTCATGCGGGAAAAAGCGGAACCGGTCAAGTTAAGCGACGGTTCAATAGTCGACACCTGCGGCACCGGCGGGGACGAAACGGGGACATTTAACATCTCGACAACCGCCGCTTTCGTCGCCGCGGGGGCCGGAGCGCGCGTCGGCAAACACGGCAACCGGTCGGTGTCTTCGAAGTGCGGCAGCGCCGACGTTCTGGAAGCGCTGGGCGTTGTTATCGACCTGGACGCGCAGGCCACAAGCAAGGTGATTGAGGAAGCGGGTATCGGATTTCTGTTCGCGCCAATTCTGCATACGGCGATGAAATACGTAATGCCGGCGCGGAAACAGACGGGCATCAGGACGGTTTTCAACATCCTGGGACCGTTGACCAATCCAGCCGGCGCCTCGGCTCAAGTACTTGGCGTATACAGCCCGGCCTTGACGGAGACAATGGCTTTGGTGCTTGGTAATCTGGGCGCGACTCACGCGCTTGTCGTGCACGGGGCCGGTGGGCTGGATGAATTGTCGACGCTGGGTAGCTCGCAGGTCTCGGAGCTGAAAAACGGTTCGGTATCAACTTATATTGTAAGGCCGGAAGATTTGGGTCTGCCGCGCGCTGACATCTCCGACCTGCAAGGGGGAGAAGCGGCCGCCAACGCCAAGTATCTTACAGCCGTCCTGGACGGAGAAAAGGGTCCGCGGCGGGATATTGTCATAATGAACGCGTCCGCGGCGCTGGTGGCGGCCGACCTGGCGACGGACTTGCGCTCCGGTCTGCAGCTTGCGGCGACGTCCATTGATAGCGGCGCGGCTCGCGCCAAACTGGCGCGGCTGGTAGCCGTGTCCCGGCAATACGCGGAGGAAGGAAACTAACATGTCTATCTTGGCGAAAATCGTCGCCCACAAACGTCGGGAAATCGAAGATAAGAAGCAGAGGGCTTCGGCGGAGGCCTTGATGCTGCGCGCGAACTTTATCGCCCCCGCCCGAGATTTCAAAGACGCGCTTGGCGGCCCTAACTTGAGTTTGATAGCGGAGATCAAGAAAGCTTCGCCAAGCCGCGGCGTCTTATCCAAGGACATGGAACCAGGCGTGTTGGCCGTTTCCTATGAGTTAGCCGGGGCCGACGCGCTATCGGTCTTAACGGACCGGGAATTCTTTGACGGGGGTTTAGACGATCTGGTGACCGCCAGGGCGGTTACCGATCTGCCGGTTATGCGAAAAGATTTTATCATCGACGAATACCAGATCTACGAGGCGAA
Organism: Actinomycetota bacterium; assembly: GCA_041658625.1. Classification (NCBI taxonomy): domain Bacteria; kingdom Bacillati; phylum Actinomycetota; species Actinomycetota bacterium. Next base: position 199,674 of record JBAZZW010000001.1, on the reverse strand, counting down.
AGCATATGGAGCCGACGCGGTCCTGCTGATCGCCGGTCTTCTGGACGCACAAACCCTCAACTCGTTTCTCGCTTTATGCGACGCCATCGACATCCACGCTTTGGTCGAAACACATACGGAGGAGGACGTGTCGAAAGCCGTCTCGGCGGGCGCCGGTATCATCGGCGTTAACAACCGCGACCTAAATACGTTTGAAACCGATGTCGCCGCGACTGAGCGATTGCTGCCCGGCTTGCCTGAGGGAATATTAAAGGTCAGTGAGAGCGGCATCTTCGGACGGGGCGAGGCCGGCAGAGTCAGAGCGGCCGGGGCTGACGCGGTCCTGGTCGGCGAGAGCTTGATCAGAGCGGACAATATGCAGGCGCTGATAGATGACATCAAGCAGGCGGTTGTCAGTGGTTAAGGTAAAGGTGTGTGGGATTACAAATAAAGCTGACGCGATTACGGCTATCGAGCTTGGAGCCGACGCTTTAGGTTTTGTTTTCGCCGACAGCCCCAGGCGGGTAACGCCCGAGGAAGCGGCGAGCATCTGCGAAGGATTGCCGCCGTTCGTATCGATAGTCGGAGTGTTTGTGGATGAATACGCGGCCACCGTGCGGGACATTACCGGACAATGCGGGCTGGACCTTTTGCAGTTTCACGGTTCTGAGACACCGGGCTACTGCCAGCTTTTCGGACGGAAAGCCGTCAAGGTCTTTCGTATCAAGGATAAGACCAGCCTGGCCGGGCTTAAAGAATACGGCCAAGGTCCGATCGTCCTGGATGCTTTCGTCGAGGGACTGGCCGGCGGTACGGGCCGGACATTTGATTGGAATCTCGCCGGCCGGGCGGCCGGGCATAATCCGGTAATCCTCTCCGGCGGATTGAATCCCGATAACGTAGCCGAAGCGATTGCCAAGGTTAAGCCTTATGCGGTCGACGTAAGCAGCGGCGTCGAATCAGCGCCGGGCAAAAAAGACGCGCGGAAAATCCGCGATTTCATCAAGGCGGTAAAAAGGACGGAGGAACTTTCATGACAGACAGAAAAGGGCGGTTTGGAGAATATGGCGGACAGTTTGTGCCAGAGACTCTGATGGTGGCTCTGGCAGAGCTGGACGAGGCGTTTACCGGATACCAGCAGGACGACTCTTTCCAAACCGAGCTCGGTTATTACTTAAGGGAATATGCGGGACGGCCGACGCCGCTTTACCGCGCGGACAGCTTATCAGACCGGTACGGCGCTCGGATCTACTTAAAGCGCGAGGACTTGACCCATACGGGCGCGCATAAGATCAACAACACTATCGGCCAGGTTCTGCTGGCCAAGAAGATGAGCAAGACAAGGGTAATTGCGGAAACGGGCGCCGGTCAGCACGGCGTGGCGACAGCCACGGCGGCGGCGAGATTCGGCCTGGAATGCCAGATCTATATGGGCGAGGAAGACATAGCCCGCCAGGCGCTGAACGTATACAAAATGAAGTTGCTTGGCGCGCAGGTGATTCCCGTTTCCTCGGGCAGCCGGACTTTAAAGGACGCCATCAACGAAGCGATGCGCGATTGGGTTTCCAACGTGCAAACAACATTTTATGTTTTAGGTTCCGTCATGGGACCGCATCCCTATCCGACAATCGTCCGCGAATTTCAAAAGGTCATAGGCGCGGAAATCAAACGCCAGTCGCAAAAAGCGGAGGGGCGGGCGCCGGATTATTTGGTGGCGTGCGTAGGCGGCGGCAGCAACGCCATCGGCGCATTCTACCCGTTCATAGGCCGGGGAACCGTTTTGATAGGCGTGGAGCCGGCGGGTCTTGGCTTGGATACCGACAAGCACGGGGCTTCGATGACGCTTGGCGACCCCGGCGTTCTGCACGGTTCGTTAAGCTACGTTCTCCAGGACGAGAACGGTCAGATTAAGGAAGCCCATTCCATTTCTGCCGGTTTGGACTACCCGGGCGTCGGCCCCGAGCACGCCCATCTGAAAGACACCGGCCAGGTCGAATACGTTACGGTGACCGACGACCAGGCTTTAGAGGCATTTCATCGCTTGTGCCGCCTGGAGGGGATAATCCCGGCTCTGGAATCCTCGCACGCGCTGGCGTACCTGGAAATCCTTAAGCCGCGACTGCGGGAAAGCGACTATGTCGTGGTTAATCTATCGGGGCGCGGCGACAAAGATATGGATATCGTAAGGCAGAATTCTTCGGAAGGTGAAGCTTGATGAACCGGATAGACAAGACTTTCGAGGCGCTTAAAAAGGAAGGGCACGCCGCGTTGATAACATACATTATGGCCGGATATCCACGCGGTCTCGATTCCGCCAAAACGATTACGGCAATCGCTGACGCGGGCGCGGACTTAATCGAAGTCGGGATTCCGTTCTCCGATCCGTTGGCCGACGGGGCGACTATCCAGAAAGCGTCGGAAGAGTCGCTGGCCGGCGGTATGACGCCCAATAAAGCGTTGGCAGCCGTAGCCGAAGCCAGGAAGGTAACGCAAACGCCGATCCTGGTCATGACGTATTACAACATTATCTTCCGGTATGGCCTGGAGCCTTTCGCCGAAGCCGCCGCCGCGGCCGGGGTAGACGGGGCGATTGTGCCCGATCTGCCGCCTGAGGAAGCAGGCAAGTGGCAGACGGCCGCCGGCGCGCAGGGTTTAGGCACGGTTTTTTTGGTCGCGCCGACAAGTTCGCCGGCGCGGATCCGGGGGGCGGCCGAGGCCAGCGACGGATTTGTTTATTGCGTTTCTCTGGCCGGCGTGACCGGGGGCCGCGCGAAACTGGCGCCGGGCCTGCCCGCCTTCATAGAAACAGTTAAGCAAACAACGGACAAGCCGGTCGCGGTCGGATTCGGCGTGTCGACGGCGGCCCAGGCCGCGGAACTTTCAAGGTTGGCCGACGGTGTGATTGTCGGCAGCGCGTTGATTGATAGGTTAGCGGCCGGCGGTGCGGAAGGCGTCGCCTCGGCGGCCGGATTCATTTCCGAACTTAAAGCGGAAATGCGGTAAAGTATATTGGCGAGGAGGCGCGATGGCGCAAAACCTAATACAATAACAGTCATCCTAGGATTCGGCTGTTTATGCCGAATCGCAGGAACTGAGACGAGGCTTACTTTACCAGCAAATCTCGTGCATGGTGGATCAGAAACAATAACATCCGGCTAATGTCACGTGTTTGGTAGAGCAAAAACAAAAAGCAAAGACAAAAGAAGGGAGTGATTTGTATGGATAGAACGAAGATTATTTTAGAAGAACAGGACATGCCTAGGAAATGGTACAACATTCTGCCGGATATGCCGGTGGCCATGGATCCGCCGCTGAGTCCGCAGACGCTCAAGCCGGCCGGGCCGGAGGACTTCGCGCCGCTGTTCCCGATGGGGCTGATTATGCAGGAGATGAGCCAGGATCGGTTCATCGATATCCCCGAGGAGGTGCTGGACGTCTATAAGCTCTACCGGCCTAGTCCGCTTTTCCGCGCTAAGCGCTTGGAGCAGGCTTTGGGCACGCCGGCTAAGATCTACTACAAGTACGAGGGCGGCAGTCCGGCGGGTTCTCATAAAACAAATACCGCGGTTGCCCAGGCCTACTACAATAAGGTGGAAGGCACGACGCGGCTGGCGACGGAGACCGGCGCCGGACAGTGGGGTTCCGCCATGTCTATGGCCTGCCAGCTCATGGGCTTGGAGTGCCAGGTCTATATGGTCAAGTCGAGCTACGAGCAGAAGCCGTACCGGCATATGATGATGGAGACCTATGGGGCGAGAGTAACGCCCAGCCCGAGCACAGAAACCAACGCTGGCAAAGCTGCTCTGGCGGCGAATCCTAACCATCCGGGCAGTTTGGGCCTTGCCATCAGCGAAGCGGTCGAGGATACGGTGACGCATCCGGGCACGCACTACTCTTTGGGCAGTGTATTGAACCACGTCATCTTGCATCAGACTATCATCGGCGAGGAGACACAGAAGCAGTTCGCGCTGGTTGAGGACGAGCCCGACGTTATCTTCGGGTGCGTCGGTGGCGGTTCGAGTTTCGGCGGTATCAGCATGCCCTACGTTCGGGACAAGCTAGCCGGCAAGACCGACGTCCGTTTAGTTGCGGTGGAACCGGCTTCGTGCCCGACGTTAACCAAGGGCTTGTACGCCTACGACTACGGCGACGCGGCCAAGATGGCTCCGGTCGTCAAGATGTACACGCTGGGCCACGATTTCGTGCCGGCCCCGATTCACGCCGGCGGCTTGCGTTATCACGGCGATAGCCCGATTATCTCCGCGCTGCATCACGAGGGCATCATCGAGGCTATAGCATATAAGCAACTCGGTGTCTTTGAAGCCGCGCTGCAGTTTATCCGGACGGAGAGTATCATCCCGGCGCCGGAGTCGGCCCACGCTATCAAAGCGGCCATTGACGAAGCGATGCGTTGCAAGGAGAACGGCGAGGAAAAAACCCTCTGCTTCCTCTTGACCGGGCACGGGTACTTCGACATGTCGGCCTACGACGCTTATTTGAACGGCAAGCTCGAGGACGACGAGTATTCAGAAGCGGACGAAGCCCGCGCCATCGCCGCCCTGCCGCAGGTCGGCTAAAACCAAATACAGGATATTTTATAAACAATCACAGACCACTCCAGCGCACCAAAGCGCTGGAGTGGTTGTTGTTTAGGCAGTTGCAGGCGGTGTTGATAATCAATGGCTGATGGAACATAATATAAGTCCAATGGGCATAAGCGACTGGATTAAAGGCAAAGACTCCTACATAGAAGTTCCCGAAAGGCAATCAGACACCGACGGCGTTAAGAAAGGCATTCCCGAAGGTATCTGGTCGAAGTGCGCCGCTTGCGGTGAAATAATCTTTCAAAAGGAGTTCTACGCCGCGCAGAAAGTTTGTCCGGGCTGCTCCTTCCACTATCCCTTAAGCGCGCACGAGCGTCTGGAGTTCATGCTCGATAAAGGCTCGTTCAGGGAACTTTTCGGCGAGATCACTCCGTCCAATCCGCTCGGTTTTGCGGGCAAGAAGACCTATGAGGAAAGCCTGGAGACGTCGCAGCGGAACACCGGTTTGAATGAAGCGGTCGTCACCGGTTATGGAAAACTTAACGGGCGCAACGTCATTGTCGCCGTCATGGATTTCCGCTTTATCGGGGGCTCCATGGGCAGCGTAGTCGGGGAGAAAGTCACCCGGGCGATCGAATACGCGGCGCGGAAAAAGTATCCGCTGATCGTAATCGCGGCGTCGGGCGGCGCGCGGATGCAGGAAGGCATGTTCAGCCTGGGGCAGATGGCTAAGACCAGCGCCGCGCTGGCCAAGTTGTCCGATCGAGACGTGCCGTATATCTCGATCCTTACCCACCCGACAACCGGCGGCGTTCTGGCCAGTTTTCCGGCTTTGGCGGACGTCATCATCGCCGAACCCGGCGCTTTGGTCGGCTTCACCGGAGCCCGCGTCATCGAGCAGACGATTCGTGAAAAGCTGCCGGACGGTTTCCAGACCGCCGAGTTCATGCTGGACCACGGCATGGTAGATATGGTCATCGAACGCCGCAAGATAAAGGGCACCATCGCCGCCCTGCTCGACCTGTTCCTGTTGGGCAACCCGGAAGCGGCCGGAAGCCAGCCTATTTTGGTCGGCGATATCGTTCCGGGCGCGGCGACCGCCAAGAAAGTGCAAAAGAGCGTCCAAAAAACAGTCAAACGCGGCGTTACCAGCGGAGCCAAAACGATAAAGAAACAAGTCAAACGGCTGCAAGGCAAGCCGGGAGGGAATTAACGCATTTGTCCGAATACGCGTTGGATTTCGAAAAACCGATTCTCGAACTTGAGAAGCGGATAGAGGAGCTGAAGAGATTGTCAGCTGGATCCAAAGAAGGCCTGTCTCCGGAGATTGCCGAGCTGGATAAGCAGATCGGCGAGTTGAAGACAAAGGTCTACAGCAAGCTGACACCCTGGCAGAGGGTCCAGATCGCCCGGCACCCCGACCGCCCGCTAGCCCGCGACTACATAGAGATGCTTTGGCACGATTTCACCGAGCTCCATGGTGACAGACTTTTCGGCGACGACAAAGCCATAATCGGCGGCCCCGCTTTTCTGGACGGCCAGTCGGTAATGATCATCGGGCAACACAAAGGCCGGGGCACTAAAGAACGCGTGGCCTGCAATTTCGGCAGCCCCCATCCGGAGGGTTACCGGAAGTCGTTGCGGCTGATGCGGTTGGCCGAGAAGTTCAATATGCCGGTTATTACGCTAATTGACACGCAGGGCGCCTACCCGGGCGTCGGCGCCGAGGAACGCGGCCAAGCTTGGGCGATTGCCGAGAATCTTTTGGAGATGAGCCGGCTTAAAGTCCCGATAATCGCGGTCAACATCGGCGAGGGGGGCAGCGGCGGCGCGTTGGCCATCGGTGTTTCGGACCGTCTCCTAATGCTTGAGAACTCGTGGTATTCGGTCATCAGCCCGGAGGGCTGCGCTTCTATTCTCTATAAAGACGCCGCTAAAGCCCCGGAAGCCGCGGAGCGCTTGAAGATGACCGCGGAAGCGTTGAAGAAACAGGGCTTAATCGACGAGATAATCAAAGAACCCGTCGGCGGCGCCCATCGTTCGCCGACCGAAACCGCCGAGAACCTTCACAAGGCTTTAAACAAACACCTGGCCAAGCTACTGACCATCCCTGTCCAGGATCTTGTGAGCCAGAGGTACGATCGTCTTCGCGCCATAGGCGTCTACGAGGAACCTAAAGAAACAGTCTAGAGATGGCCTGCCGTTCGTAGCGCCCGATAAGGACGGAGACGAATATCGGAGTCCAACTGCGAAGAATGGTGCCGAGGACGGGAATCGAACCCGTATGGAGTCACCCCCACCGGTTTTTGAGACCGGCGCGTATACCTATTCCGCCACCTCGGCACGCCACAAAATTATACCAGCAAAGAAACACTAAGCGTATAGAGTCTCGCGCTCCAGATGTGTACAATAGAGTTTGTTCACCGGAGGATTTGTCATTGAAAAGGGAATCATGATGTCTAAATACCGTTTTACCGGAATCCTGTTGGCGGCGACCATGCTGATTTACGGTTTCGGCGCGCCGGCCGCGATTGCTATTGACGCCGAGGTTGTCATTGGTAGTATCCCCGTTACCTTTGACCAAACCGGCTTGCCGGCGGGCACGCCTTATACCATAACCTGGACCGTGACATTAGGGGTGGGCCAGCCGATGTACGCCGGCACTCCATACACGGAGTCGTTCCCTGCGTCTTCTGTTTTTTCGAGTATCACCTACCCGGCCATCGTATCGGCTCCGCTCGGCGTCTACAATTTTGGGAGTCTTAGTATATCCCCCCAGGCCAGCCTACCGTTCACACCGACGGGTCCGACCATAATAATCGGGTCCTACGTTTCCGGGAACATCACCGGAACGGTTTTTTGGGACTACAACGACAATCATATCCAGGACCCGGGCGAACCCGGCATCCCGAACGCGCCCGTCGAACTGTTGGGCGCAATTCAGCCACCATTTGTCCCCGGAGGTTTAGTTGACGCGCAGAATATCGGCGCCCTGGCCATATTGCTCACCACGACAAGCGGGGCCGATGGAACCTACGCTTTCAATTTCCTGCCGGCGGGCACTTTCAGCGTCAGGGCGACTTTGCCGGACGGCAGCCTGCAGGAGAGTCTGCCAATTACGCTAGCCGTGACCGGTGGTGTCATGAATTCCGGGCAGGCGAATTTCTCACAGACGGTTACGCTGCCATATACGGGTAAATAAGACCTATTAAACCGAAGGGGTAAAAAATGACTGTAAAGGACAAGAACTACGTTTTAAAGACCGTCAAAGACAAGGGCATCAAGTTCATCCGGCTATGGTTCACAGATATCCAAGGAATGCTGAAAAGCTTCGCGATTACCGCATCCGAACTCGAGCTGGCTTTAGAACAGGGCATGGGCTTTGACGGCTCCAGCATCACCGGCTATCAGGACATCGAAGAGAGCGATATGATCGCTATGCCTGACCCGTCGACCTTTGAAATCCTGCCGTGGCGGCCTACGGAACAGGGCGTCGCCCGGATGATATGCGATGTGTTGACGCCGGATAAGAAACCGTACGAAGGCGACCCCCGTTACGTATTGAAAAGGCAACTAGAGCGAGCCAAAAAGATGGGGTTTGACCACTTCTACGTTGGGCCGGAACTGGAGTTCTTCTATTTCCGGACAAGCGGCGGCACGGAAACTCTGGACAAGGGCGGGTACTTCGACCTGACTCCTTTGGACGTTGCGTCCGATCTGCGCCGCGACACTGTCCTGGCCCTTGAGCAGATGGGCATCAGAATCGAATATAGCCATCACGAAGTAGGCGAGAGCCAGCACGAGATCGATATGCGCTATGACGACGCGATCTCGATGGCTGACGCGGCCGTCACATACCGGTTGGTGGTAAAGGAAATCGCGCAAAAAGCCGGCGTCTACGCGACCTTTATGCCGAAACCGATTTTCGGCCAGAACGGCAGCGGCATGCACACCCACCAGTCATTGTTCAAAGGAAGCAAGAACGCTTTCTATGATGCGAAGGATGAGAATTTCCTGAGCCAGACGGCGGAATATTTTATCGCCGGTCAGCTCAAGCACGCCCGCGAGATTTCTTCTGTTTTTGCCCAGTGGGTCAATTCCTACAAACGTCTGGTCCCAGGTTACGAGGCCCCGGTCTATGTGGCCTGGTCGCGGCGTAACAGAAGCGCCTTGATCAGGGTGCCCGAATACCAACCCGGCAAAGAAAAAGCGACGCGGGCGGAGTTCCGTAGCCCCGATCCGGCCTGCAATCCCTACCTGACCTTCGCTGTTTTACTGGCCGCCGGCCTGGAAGGCATCGAGAAGAAATATCCACTGCCTGATCAGATGGAAAAAAACCTCTATCATTTATCGGATAAGGAACGCGCCAAGCTGGGGATCGAGTCATTGCCGGGAAGTCTGGGCGAGGCCATCGCGCTTACCGAAAAGAGCGAGCTTGTCCGTAAGGCCCTGGGCGACCATGTCTTCAACCGCTTCGTCGAAATCAAGAAGAAGGAATGGGAAGAATATCGCATCCAAGTCACAGAGTACGAGCTCAACAAATACCTGCCTGTACTCTGATTTGACCGAGCGCCCCTTCATGCCATAAGATTAATTAATTAGGCTATTTTTAATCTTAAGGAGACTTATTAAGTGACCTATCGTTACGAAAAAGATATGAGCGCCTGCGGTTTAACAGGTTTTATAAACCGCAACCGCGAGCGCGTCGATGGCGAAGCCATCATCGCCAGCATCTGCAACATGGACGTGCGCAGCAACGGCCAGGGCGGCGGTTTCGCAGCCTACGGTATCTATCCGGAGCTTAAGGATTACTATGCCTTCCATATGCTATATGAAGATCTTGACGCTAAAGAAGCAACCGAACAGCTCATCAACAGTTACTTTCTGATTAAGCATGAGGAAGAGATTCCGACCAGAAAGACGCCGTCCATTACCAACGTGCCGATTCTGTGGCGGTACTTCCTCTCGGTTGACGAGGACGTCCTAGGTCTAAGCGAATGCGAGGAAGAAGACTACGTCGTTGACGCGGTCATGAAGATCAACGCAGAGATTCCCGGCGCTTTCGTCATGTCCAGCGGCAAGAACATGGGCGCCTTCAAGGCGGTCGGCTATCCCGGCCCGATCGGTCGTTTCTATCGTCTGGATGAATACAAGGCTTGGACGTGGATGGCTCACGGGCGTTTTCCGACCAATACTCCCGGCTGGTGGGGCGGGGCTCACCCCTTTACCTTGCTTGACTGGTCCATTATCCATAACGGCGAGATCTCGTCTTACGGCATTAACCGCCGTTACCTGGAGATGTTCGGCTATAGATGCACGCTGCAGACCGACACGGAGGTAACCGCTTATCTGTTCGACTTGATGCTGCGGCGCCACCGGTTACCGATCGAGATCGCGGCGATGGCTATGGCCGCGCCCTTCTGGGTTCAGATCGACCACATGCCGGAAGAGCAAAGAAAGGCCCTGACGGCTCTGCGTCAGGTCTATGGCTCAGGTCTATTGAACGGACCTTTCGCCTTCATTCTCGGCCACACAGGGGGAATGATCGGCATTAATGACCGCATAAAGCTACGGCCCCTGGTCGCCGCGGAGAAAGGCGATGTCCTTTACATCGCCAATGAAGAGGCGGCCATCAGGGAAATCGCTTCTCCGGACAAAGTCTGGATGCCGACGGCCGGCGAACCAGTCATCGGGCGGCTCAAGCCGGAAAAGGGCGCCAAGATTTCTAAGGACGTTAAGGTATGTTTAAAGGTTTAACAAAAGCGGAATTCCAGGTAACACGAGACGATTACAAGTGTATCCGCTGCCGCGTTTGCGAACGTCAGTGTTCGTTCCTGGTACATTCATATGACCCTGAAGCCGACAGGATGCGTGAAGATGAGATGAAGTGCGTCGGCTGTCAGCGCTGTGTCGAATACTGTCCGACCAGAGCGATCGTGGTCCGCCCGCACCCCTCGACAATCAGACCCCACGCCAACTGGACCTACCGTTATGTCAAGGATATTGATAAACAGGCCGATACCGGCGGGATGCTGTTGTCAAGTTGCGGCGACGAACTCCCGCATCGGATTTACTGGGACCATCTTGTATTAAACGCCAGCCAGGTCACTAACCCTTCAATCGATCCTTTGCGGGAGCCGATGGAACTTCGTACGTATATCGGTCGCAAACCGGACAGGCTGGAGTTTGATATCAAGAACGGCCAAGCCAAACTTAAAACAAAAATGCCGCCCCAGCTGAAACTGGAGACGCCGATAATGTTCGGCGCCATGTCGTATGGGGCTATCAGCTATAATGTCTGCGAGTCGCTGGCTCGCGCGGCCAGGGATTCCGGGACGATGTATAACACCGGCGAAGGCGGCTTACATAAAGACTTCTACAAATATGGGCCTAACACGATCGTCCAGTGCGCCAGCGGGCGGTTCGGCGTCACCAGGGACTATTTGAACGCCGGCGCCGCGATAGAGATTAAGATCGGTCAGGGCGCCAAGCCGGGAATCGGCGGCCACCTGCCGGGCGAGAAAGTAGACGCGGAAATCTCCGTGACCAGGATGATACCCAAAGGCACTGACGCGCTTAGCCCCGCGCCGCATCACGACATCTATTCCATTGAAGATCTCAGACAGTTGATTTTCGCGCTGAAAGAGGCGGTAGAGTACACAAAACCTGTAGGCGTGAAGATAGCCGCCGTGCATAACGCGGCGGCGATAGCCAGCGGCATTGTCAGGGCGGGCGCCGACTTTATTACGTTGGACGGCTTGCGGGGAGGCACAGGCGCCGCGCCTTCAAGGACGCGAGACAGCGTCGGCATGCCGATAGAGCTGGCGCTTGCTGCGGTCGACCAGCGCTTAAGAGACGAAGGCATCAGGACGTGGGCTTCGGTCGTCGTGGCCGGCGGGTTTAGAAACTCGACGGATATCGTTAAGGCAATCGCATTAGGCGCCGACGCCGTATACATCGGCACCGGCGCGTTGATCGCTGTCGGCTGCACCGTGTGCCAGAAATGTTACACGGGCAAGTGCCCTTGGGGGATTACAACGCAGGATCCGTACCTCACCAAAAGAGTCAATCCCGATATCGGAACACGCCGGCTGAACAACCTTCTGCGCGCCTGGTCGTTGGAGATCAAGGAGATTCTGGGCGGCATGGGTATAAACGCTGTCGAGTCGCTGCGAGGCAACCGTCTGCATCTACGGGCGGTCGCCTTGAACGAACGTGAGATGGACGTCCTCGGCGTCATGCACGCCGGGGAATGATAATAGTCTCCTCTCCCCTGCGGGGAGAGGATTAAGGTGAGGGGGCCGCTAGTAAAGTGGCAAAAGCAAAACAGAAGACCAAGAAGAGAAAGATCATAGCCAACGAGAAGGTCTGCATCGGGTGCAAGCTTTGCGAGATCCATTGCATCGTCGCGCATAGTAAATCGAAGGATATCATCCGCGCTTTTAACGAAGAAACGCCCCGGGCGCTATCCCGGATTCTCGTCGAAGAAAGCCGGCCGCTGACGTTCGCCCTCCAGTGCAGGCATTGCGAGGATCCGGTTTGCGTGACCGCGTGTATCACCGGCGCAATGACCAAAGATCCGGAAACCGGTGCGGTCCTGCACGACAAAGAACGCTGTGTCGGCTGTTGGATGTGCGTCATGGTTTGTCCTTACGGTGGCATCCAGCGTGACGAGAGGATCAAGAAAGCGGCCAGCAAGTGCGACCTTTGCTTAGAACTGGACGAACCGGCTTGCGTTGCGGCTTGCCCGAACGAGGCCTTAATAATCATCGAAGAGGAAGAGGACTAAGATGGACTACGTCATCATCGGAAACTCGGCCGCCGGCATCGGCGCCGTCGAGGGCATCCGCTCGGTCGACAAAAAAGGTACCATCGCGGTTATTTCCGACGAGCCTTATCATACCTATTCCCGGCCTTTGATAAGCTATTATCTAGGCGGTAAGGTCGAGCAGCACAATATGTATTATCGCCCTAAAACGTTCTACAGAGATTATTCCGTCGAGCCGATGTTCGGCGTTCCGGCGACCAAAATAGACACGACGGCCAAAACGGTCACCGTCGGCGTAGGCAAGACCAAGCAGATCAAGTATGGAAAGCTGCTGATCGCCGCCGGCGGTACGCCGTTTGTTCCGCCCATCACCAATCTGGAAGGCACGGGCGTTTTCACCTTCACCAAATGGGACGACGCCAAAGCCTTGCTGAAGGCGACGCGCCAGGCCGAAACGGCTATCGTTATCGGCGGCGGGTTGATCGGCTTGAAAGCGGCGGAAGGCCTGTTAAATGTCGGTATTAAGGTAACCGTAGTCGAGCTGGCCGACCGCGTTCTCTCAACGATTCTGGATGCGAAGGGCAGCAAGATGTTCGGCGAGCACCTGAAGGCCTTGGGCGTGACACTATTGACCGGCGACACCGTGACCGGCATCGTCCGCGACGGAGAGGGCAGTGTTGTCGGCGCCTCCTTAAAAAGCGGCCGTAATGTCGAGGGAGACCTGGTCGTCGTGGCTATCGGGGTAGTGCCGAACACAGCGCTTACCGACGGCACCAAAATCACGAAAGAACGCGGAATCCTGGTCGACGAACACCTCATGACGTCAGTCAAAGACGTTTACGCGGCGGGCGATTGCGTGGAAACCTTCGACGTCCTCAGAAAAACACGCCGCCCGCAGCCCATCTGGCCGAACGCCTACGAGCAAGGTCAGAAGGCCGGTTTGAATATGGCTGGCCGGATAACGGATTATATCGGCAGCTTTGGGATGAACTCTATTGAGGTTTCCGGTTTGCCGACAATTACGGTCGGCATGTATGACGCTGTCGGACCGAAATACGAGATACTGCAGAAAAGCGATCCTGAAACAAACACATACAAAAAAGTTATCCTGGACAAAGATCGCGTAGTCGGCGCGGTTTTCGTCGGCGATATCGATCGCGCGGGCATTATGACCGGTTTGATTAAAGACCGCGTCAATGTGAAAGCGTTTAAGCACGACTTGATCAGCGACAACTTCGGATACGCCATTTTTCCTGAAACGCTTAGAAAGGAACGTTTGAGCCGATGAAAAAGATCGACGCAGCCGGACTTGATTATCGGCCACTGAACGAAATGGTCCGGAAAGCCGTCCGGGCTGGCGAGAAAGATATTCGTCTTTTTAATGTCAACGGCCAGCGTTTTATAGCGGACGGCCTTCAAGGGGCGGACGTAAAAATAACAATTATCGGAGTTCCCGGCAACGATCTGGCGGCCTTCATGGACGGACCGACAGTGGTCGTTAACAATAACGCCGAAGACGGCGTCGGCAACACGATGAACGCCGGCAAGGTCGTCGTACATGGGGACGCCGGCGACGTAATCGGCTACGGCATGCGGGGCGGGACCATCCATATTCTGGGAAATATCGGCTATCGAGTAGGCATCCACATGAAGGACTACGAAGACCAGATCCCGGTTATAGTCGTAGGAGGCAAAGCCCACGATTTCTACGGAGAATACATGGCCGGGGGTGTTCAGATTCTATTAGGCCTGAACGCGAAGAAAGGTGAGAACATCGCCGGCCACTTTACCGGCACCGGCATGCATGGGGGAACTATCTTCCTGCGTGGCGGCTATGAGGAACATACCCTTGCCAAAGAGGCGGCGGTCGGAGAGATGACCGACGCCGACCATAAACTGCTTAGGAAACACGTCAAAGACTTCTGCAAGAGTTTTGATCTCGACATCGACGACATAATGAAGCGCGATTTCACCAAACTGACACCCCCCTCGTCGCGTCCCTATGGCGGCTACTACGCTTATTAGTCTGCGCAAATATTAATGTTTTGCCCAATTTTGCCGAATAATCATTCCAGGGCTAGGATACTGGCGAACCCTCGATATTTCATTTTGGAGTGAGGCGGCGGCAATGGCTGTGAAAGCCAAGAGCAAGAAGACCTCAAGACAGGCGAGAAAAACCTCCGGTGAACGAATACACTTGCCCAGTTCTGTTACCTTACTTAAAAGGGCTCGGGTCGGACCTGACTTGCTGGACATCCTTGATGTGCCGGCCCTAAGACTAATCCTTGAAAGCATCACCAAGATGACGAATATGGCGACCGCCATCCTTGACGCAAAAGGACATATTCTGGTGGCCACGGGCTGGCAAGACATCTGCACCAGATTCCATCGCTTAAACCTGCATACATCACAGAACTGTACGAAAAGTGACCTTTTTCTCGCCAAGAATGTTCGCCCCGGTGAGTATGTGGAGTATAAATGCAGGAATGGTCTGTGGGATGTGGTGACGCCGCTATTTATCGGCGACAAACATGCCGGCAATATCTACACCGGTCAATTCTTCTACGTTGATGACAAAATCGATTCAGACTATTTCGTCAACCAGGCGGCAAAGTATGGGTTTAATGAGGACGAGTATCTTGCGGCTTTGCAACGAGTGCCGCGTGTCACTCACGAACAGGTCAAGAACCTGATGGATTTCCTAACAGGGTTCACGGTGATGGTCGCGCAGGAAGGTCAACATAATCTGAAGCTTAAGAAAGCGATAGGGTCGCTTGAGGAATCATTTATCGGCCTGATCAAGGCCTTGTCGGCTACAGTGGAAACACGCGACCCTTATACCGCGCTGCATCAGAACCGCGTGACTGAACTAGCGATGGCGATCGCGTTGGAAGCCGGCTTGTCGGCGGACGAAGCCGACGGTTTGTATATGGCGGGATTGATTCACGATATCGGTAAGATTTACGTGCCCGGCGAGGTTCTAAGCAAACCGGGCAAGTTGTCTGATATTGAATATAGGCTTGTCAGGACACATTGCGACGCCGGGTATAAGATTATCGAAGGAATCAACTTCAAGCGTCCCGTTGCGGACATTGTTCACCAGCATCACGAACGTTTGGACGGGTCGGGATACCCGTTAGGGCTGACGGGAAAAGACATCATTCCCGAAGCTAAGATTCTGGCCGTCGCCGACGTTGTCGAGGCGATGGCGTCCCACCGGCCTTACCGGCCGGCTTTGGGAATCGACGCGGCTTTGAGCGAGGTAAAGAAACACCGCGGAAAACTCTACGACGCGAAGATAGTCGATATCTGCGTCATCCTTTTTACCGAGAAAGGCTTCGCGTTCTCCGAAGACTAAAGGTGAACATATGAGTCTGTTATGGGTAGTGATATTATCCTGCGGGATCCAGCTTGCCGCGGCCGTCATGGGCCTAAGGTTAATAAGCATTACAAAGACCCGCCTGGCCTGGGGCTTGTTATCTACAGGATGGTTCCTTATGGCAGTCCGTCGAGCAATATCGGCGTACTACATAATCTTTAGCACCACAGACATAACGATGAACCCCCTGCAGGAATACATCGGCTTAGTATTGTCCTTATGCATGCTTGCGGGCATCGTACTGATCAAGCCTCTTTTCTCGGAGATCAAACGATCCGAAGAAGAGGCGCGGGAGAGTAAGCTCAAATTCCAGATTTTTTCCGACTACACCTATGACTGGGAATACTGGAGAAACCCCGACGGCAGTTTTGCCCATATCTCTCCTTCATGTGAGCGCTGCACAGGATACACAGCCGATGAGTTCTACAAACAACCTGAACTGCTTGTTGAGGTTGTGCACCAGGATGACCGGGAAGATTTCCGCGAGCACCTGAAAAGCCTAGAATCTCATACACCCCATTCCATTGACTTTCGTATTATCACGAAAGACGGAGAGGAACGCTGGGTTTCGCACGTGTGCCAAGCTGTTTTTGATGACGAGGGGAAGTGGTTGGGTCGGCGAGCCAGTAACCGGGACATCACCGAGCGCGTAAACGCGGAAACTGAGCTGGAAAAGCACCGCGACCATCTCGAAGAGATGGTAAAGCAACGGACCGCTGAGCTCGAGGCGTTTACTTACTCGGTTAGCCACGACCTGCGCGCGCCCTTGCGCAGTATTGACGGGTTCAGCCAGGTAGTTATGGAAGATTATTCGGCGGACCTTGACGAAAAAGCCCTGGATTATTTGCGTAAAGTACGCGCCGCCACAGAGCGGATGGCTTTGATGATTGACGATTTATTGAGTCTATCGCGAGCAACCCAAACGGAAGTAGTGAAAAGCGACATCGATTTAAGCGAGTTGGCCGAGGAGGTCGTCCAGTTCTTGAGGGATAAGGATCCCAAGAGGAAGGCAAGCATCAAAATCCAAAAGTATATGACGGCGCGGACAGACCCCGTCTTGCTACGCATCGCGTTGGAAAATCTTTTTGGCAACGCCTGGAAATTTACTGCCGGCCGGACGGTGGCCGAGATTGAGTTTGACTGCTCGCAAGATAAAGATGAACTTCTGTTTCATGTCCGGGACAACGGCGCGGGTTTTGAGATGCGATACGCCGATAAGCTGTTTACGCCGTTCCAGCGGCTGCATTCACAAGAAGAATTTCCCGGTACGGGAATCGGTTTAGCGACGGTCGCCAGAATCATCCACCGTTTGGGCGGCCAAGTATGGGCGGAGGGCGAAAAAGACAAGGGAACGACAATCGGCTTTAGCCTTCCAATACAATAAATAACAGTGGCGGTGGCCAAGAGGTCGGCAAGACATAAGGAGAACGAACGATGAAGCAACTGCGCGTGATGATGGTCGAAGACTCTGCCGATGATTGTGAACTTATGAAGATCGCTCTGGAAAAGGGCGGTTATGAGGTTAGCAGCGACCGCGTCGAAAACGAAAAGGTCATGATGGCGGCGATTGAGCGCAATAAGTACGACGTCATCTTAAGCGACCATCAAATGCCGGGCTTTAATTCCCGGGAAGCTTTGGCGGTTATGAAGAAATTAGATGTTGAGGCGCCGTTTATTTTGGTTTCCGGGAAGATCGGAGAGACGGGCGCGGTCGAACTGATGAAAGCGGGCGCGAGCGACTATGTCAGCAAGAACCATTTAGCGTTGCTGCCGGCCGCTGTGGAACGAGCTCTGGACGAACATAAAGCGAACGCCGATCGCAAACATGCCGAGGATGCTGTAAGGAAATCGGAAAAGCGGTGGAAACTGCTTGTTACGAATATACCAGACTACGTGGCTATTCTCGACGATGATGACCGATATATCTTTTTGAATCATTATGCGAAAGGTTACAGCGAAAAGGACGTTACAGGTAACTCTGTTTATGACTATGTTGAGCCAAAGTCTATTCCCATATTTAGGGATGCGTTGAAGTGGGGTCGTTCGGAGAACAAAAAACAGGAATTCGAGCACAAAGCGTTGGGGGATGAGGGGACTTACCGATTATTTGAGGACGTGGCGATACCTATCACTGAGGAGGACGGCGTCAGTAATATTATTGTTGTATCCCATGACATAACTGATCGACGGGCTGCCGAAAAAGAACAGGCGAGGTCATACAGGCAGCTGGAATTAACACTTGAAGGCACCGTGAACGCGCTGTCGGCGGTTGGCGAGCATCGAGACCCGTATACTGCTGGTCATCAGGAGAGGGTCACCCAATTGGCTTGCGCGATCGCGGAAGAGATGAAGCTGTCTCCGGAAATATACAACGACATCCGTATCGCCGGCAAGCTCCACGACATTGGAAAGATAGAAATCCCGTCAGAGATACTCTCGAAACCAGGCAGACTGACGGATATTGAGTTCAGCATGGTAAAAGTTCATTCACGGGTCGGATTTGACATCTTAAAAACAGCCGAACTTCCCTGCCAGGTAGCCGAAATAGTGTTGAGACATCATGAACGGATAGACGGATCCGGATATCCTAACGGGCTGAAGGCAGATGACATCCAAATCGGCGCCAAGATAATGGCCGTTGCCGATGTCGTCGAAGCTATGAGCTCTCACCGGCCGTACCGGGCGGCCTTGGGCATCGATAAGGCGCTGGAAGAGATTGAACAGAACAAGGGAAAACTTTACGACCCGGAAGTCGTCGACGCTTGCTTGAAGCTATTCCGGAAGAAAGGCTTTAAGTTTTAAACAGTGGGGGTAGGGCTCGTATCTTAACATTTAGACAGGGGGTCAGGCATGGGGCCAGGCCCCGTGCCTGACCCCAAGACATCTAATGACCCATGCTCTACGCAACGACTATTGCTATTTCATTATTTAGCGTATATTCTCTAATATGTTATGAGTCGTCCCCTACGTATTCAGTTTCCTGGCGCAATATATCACGTCACCTCTCGAGGAAACAACAAGCAAGAGATATTTCGGTACGAAGAAGACGCGGATCTTTTCTTGGAAATTGTGGCGCAAGCGGTTATGCGGTATGGCATTATTATTCATGCCTATTGCCTTATGATTAACCACTATCATTTTCTCATCGAAACCCCTAATGGGAATATCTCTGAGCCGATGCGGCATATCAACCAGATATATACTCAGCGATACAACAAGCGATATCGGACAGTTGGTCATGTTTTTCAGGGTCGGTTCAAGGCTCGTTTGATAGAGAAGGACGCGCATCTATTGGAGGTCAGCCGGTATATTGTCAACAATCCTGTTCGCGCCGGATTGGTGAAAGAGGCCGGGGATTATACTTGGAGCAGTTATAGACAGACAGCTGGGTTGACTGTATCTCAAGGGTGGTTAACGATTTCTTGGGTTCTTAGTCAGTTCGCAGGACCAGTCGACAAGATGATTGAACGGTATGCAACTTTCGTTAATGATTGCGCTTGGTAGGGGGTCAGGCACGGGGCCTGACCCCGTGCCTGACCCCACAAGGTTTTTAAGATACACTGTCAATATGACCCCTAAACGCAAGAAACTTATCGCTATTGACGGCAACAGCCTTCTGTTCAGGGCGTTCTTTGCCTTACCTGTCTCTATAGCTACCCGCGACGGGCAGCCGACGAACGCGGTTTACGGATTCGCCACCATGCTGCTTAAGCTGCTAAAAGAGGAAAAGCCGGACGCGGTCGCCGTTGCCTGGGACCGGGCGGCGCCGACCTTTCGCCACCATGCCTTTGTAGACTATAAGGCTAACCGGGCGGCCATCCCCGCCAATCTTCCTTCGCAGTTCCCACTGGCTAAAGAGGTACTTGAAGGTCTTGGCGTGGCAAGTTTTGAGATTGACGGTTATGAAGCCGACGATATCCTGGCCAAGCTGGCCGTCGAGGCGCCGGCCGAGGGCTTCGATGTCCTCATCGTCACCGGCGACAAAGACGCGCTGCAGCTGGTTAATCCGCATGTACAGGTTATGACAACGCAAAAAGGCATAACCGACACGTTTGTCTACGACGAAGCCCGGGTGTCCGAGCGGTTTGGCGTCGGACCGGAGCGCGTTCCCGATTACCTCGGCTTAAAAGGCGACAGTTCCGACAATATCCCCGGTGTTCCCGGCGTCGGCGATAAGACGGCGACCGAACTTCTGCAAAGGTTCGGTACGCTGGACGGGATTTACGAACACGTCGACGAAATCACGAAACCCAAACTCAAGGAATCGTTGCTGGCCAACAAGGAGCAAGCATATCTAAGCCGGGACCTGGCCGTTCTTCAACCCGATGTGCCTGTTGACGTCAGCTACGACGCCCTGGGGCGCCATAACGCTAACAAGGATGAACTAAGAGCCCTTTTTCAGCAGCTCGAGTTCAAAACGCTACTGAACCGTTTAGACGATCCGGTTCTCTTTCCTGAAGGTACTTTGTTCTCGGGCGGAGCGGCGCAAGATCGGCGGCCGACCCCTCCGGCTTTGGACATTAAGACCATCAGGGAAGATCCCGACAAGTTTCGAAGTTGTGTAACCAGGGAACTGTCGGGCTTTGAGCTGGACGACACTGAGGCTGGTTTAAGGATTGTCATCGTTTGCGCCGGCGGCGCCGCTTTTTGGGGCGACCCCGAGGATGTCGCCGTGAAAGAGTATATGAACAGCCCAAAGGCCGCGAAAGTCTGCCATAATCTTAAGGACAAGACGCATTTGCTGACTCTTTTCGGCATTGTTCCGGAGAACGTTGTTTTCGACACCATGCTGGCCGCGTATTTGTTGGATCCGGGGCGCCGTTCCTACACGCTCGCTGAAGAGGTTGGGTATTATCTTGAATCTACGTTGCCGGAAAAAGGGGAACAGGAGACAACAGCCGCCTCGGCCGGCAGCCTGATCAAGCTAAAAGAAGTGCTGGAAAAACTGTTGGAGGAGCGAGGATTGGCCCGTCTGCTATACGACGTCGAGCTTCCGCTAAGCACCGTTTTGGCAGGCATGGAGGCTTACGGCGCGGCTATCGATATCGCGGCCTTGAAATCACTGAGCGACCGGATGGCCGGCGACCTGGATCTGCTTGAAGGTGAGATTTATGAAATGGCCGGCATGGATTTCAATATCAGCTCGACCCAACAACTGGCCGGTATCCTGTTTGCCAAGCTCGGTTTAAAGCCGGTCAAGAAGGGCAAAACAGGCTTCTCGACCGACGCTTCGGTTCTGACCAAATTAGCCGGGGAACACCCGATTGTCGCCAAAATATTGAAATATCGCGAGCTGACCAAGCTAAAATCTACTTATTTGGATGCGCTACCTAAGCTCGTCAGCCCCCGAACGAATCGTATACATACATATTTTAACCAGGTAGGAACCTCAACCGGCCGGTTGGCGTCGGAAAAACCGAATCTGCAAAATATCCCGGTCAAGGGCGAATGGGGCACGATGATCCGGGCCGCGTTTGTTCCGGGAGTGCCCGGGTGGAACCTAATGGCCGCCGATTATTCTCAGATAGAATTGCGGGTGCTGGCCAGCCTGGCCGAAGACCGTGACATGTTGCGGGCGTTCGAAGCGGAAAAAGACATACATACGGCCACGGCCGCGGAGGTGTTGGACGTAAAGCCCGCGGAGGTGACGCAGAACCAGCGCCGTGTTGCCAAGGAGATTAACTTCGGATTGATGTACGGCATGAGCGCTTATGGCCTCTCCCAACGTTTAGGGATTGAGCCGAGCCAAGCGGAAGAGTACATCACGACATATTTTGAGAGATACCCGGCCATAAGGGAGTTTATCGATAAGGTCATTAACAAAGCGGCTGAAGATGGATTCGTCGAGACGGTGTTGGGCAGGCGCCGGTATATCCCGGAGCTGAAGTCGTCGGACTTCAACGTAAAGCGACAGGGAGAACGATTCGCCATAAACGCCGTCATCCAAGGTAGCGCCGCGGATATCATAAAAGTCGCAATGATTAAGATCGACCGGGATATCCGGGAAACAGGGCTCCGGAGCAGGATGTTTCTGCAGGTTCACGACGAACTACTTTTCGAGATGCCGCCTGAGGAGAAAACGGAGCTGTATACGCTGGTCAAAAGTGGTATGGAAAGCGCTTATCCTCTTCGCGCGCCATTATTGGTCAATATCGGGGTAGGTAAGAATTGGGGAGCGATTGACAAATAATTTTTCTGACTATGGCCAAGGTGAACGTATGTGTTACTATATTCTAGCGAGAGGAGGTCGCTAGTATTTGCAAATGACAGAGAATATAGAGAATGAGAAGGAAGTCTTAGAAGAAGGTTTTTTAAGGAACGCAGAGACAGGAAAGATCGAACCGGATTATGAAGGGACAATCAAGGATTTTAGTGACGGTGACATCGTAACAGGCACCGTCGTCAGAGTCGATAGGGACGAGGTCCTCATCGACATCGGATACAAATCCGAAGGTGTAATTCCAGCCCGAGAACTCTCAATCCGCTACGGCGTCTCGCCTGAGGAAGTCGTCAAAATCGGCGAAACTATCGACGCTCTAGTCCTGCAGAAGGAAGACAAGGACGGCCGCTTAATCCTGAGCAAGAAGCGGGCCGAATACGAGCGGGTCTGGCAGCGTCTCGACGCCATCAAAGAAATCGACGGCACAGTTAAAGGACAGGTCATTGAGGTCGTAAAAGGCGGTCTGATCGTCGATATCGGCTTGCGCGGTTTCGTGCCGGCGTCGCTTGTCGATACGACCAGAGTCAAAGACCTGAAAACATATATCGGCCAGGAGTTCGAGTGCAAGATTGTAGAACTCAATCGCAGCCGAAATAACGTTGTTTTGTCACGCCGGGCGTTTCTGGATACGCTTCGCAAAGAAGAAAAGAAAATCCTGCTGGATACGCTGGAAAAAGGCCAGACTGTAAAGGGAACCGTATCATCCATCGTGTCGTTCGGCGCTTTCGTCGATATCGGCGGAATGGACGGTCTGGTACATATCTCCGAATTGTCCTGGGGACATGTCGACCATCCGTCTGAAGTGCTGGCGGTCGGCGACGAGGTCACCGTACAGATTCTAGACGTAGACAAAGAGCGCAACCGGATTTCCTTAGGCTTAAAACAGTGTCAGCCCGATCCCTGGAAGGAGACCGTCAAGCGGTTCAAGACCGGAGAGATTGTCGAGGGCACGGTTATGAAACTGGTGCCTTTTGGCGCCTTCATCTCCGTCTCTGACGGGGTAGAGGGTCTAATACATATCTCCGAACTTGCGGAAAGCCGCGTAGAGTTCCCGGGTGATGTGGTCGAGGTCGGCCAGACCGTTACCGTTAAGGTTGTGGACGTAGAGCTGGACCGCCACCGACTGTCGCTAAGTCTAAAACAAGCTATGTCACCGGAGGAGAAGGCGGCGACCGCCGAGGCCTTGGCCAAGAAAGAAGCTGAAACCGCTGAAGCTGTAGAAGCGCAGAAGGCAGAAGTGCAGAAGCCGGCAGAGCCTGAGGCAGCAGAAGCGCCGCCCGAAGTCGTGGAAGCGCTTGAAGTAGCAGAAACGCAGCCTGAGGCTGTTGAGGCGCCTCAAGTAACAGAAGCGCTTGAAGAGGAGCCTTCGATCAAGGAACCTCCCGCCTCCGCTGAAGTTACGGAGGGCAAGCCAGCCGTTGAGGAAGAAGAGTCGGCGGCCGAAAAAGCGCTGCGCGATATCGAGTCGGTTGACCGCGACATCGAGGCAATCGACGCGGCCGAGCTCACCAACCCGGATATGACGTCTGAAATCGCCGAGGCTGCGGAAGCGGCGGAAACGCCCGCCTCCGCTGAAGATACGGCGGGTAAACAGAAGGCGGAAGAACCTGAAGCGCCGGAAGCCGTGGAAGCAGTGGAACCGGAAGCTGCGGAAGCGCAGAAAGAAGAAGCGCAGAAGCCGACGGAAGCAGAGCCCGAAGCTAAGGCCGACGAAGAGTCCGCGCCCGCCTCCGAAGAGGAGACGGCGGACAAGCCCGAACCGGGCAGCCTGGAAGCTATTCTTGAGGACATGAAGAAGGAGTCCAAGGGCTCGGAGGGTTAAACCCGTGTTTGTCATCGGTATAACCGGCGGCATCGCTTCGGGGAAAAGCACTCTTACGGAGTATCTCAAGCCGTCCGCGGACGCCATAATTGACGCCGACGAAATCGCCAGGGAGGTAGTCACTCCCGGTACTCCTGCTTACTCCGCGTTGGTGGAACGTTTCGGCCGATCCATACTTGAATCCGATGGAACGATAAACCGGCCTGAGCTGGGCAAAATAATATTCTCCGAGGCCGAGAACATCGAGTTTATCAACGGCTTGACGCACCCGTCAATCGCCGAGAGGATCCAAAGCGATCTTAAGAAGGCGGAGGCGAAGGTGCCCCAGGACGGTCTTGTTCTGCTTAGAATCCCCTTGATGGTCGAAGCCGGCCTGGCCGGCCTGGCCGATATGATTGTTGTGGTCATGGCTGACCGAAAGACCAGGATTTGGCGTTTGGTGGAGCGTCGCGGATCGACCGAGAACGACGCCCAACGCGTTATCGAAGCCCAGCTCCCGGACGCGGAGCGAGCAAAAATCGCCGATTTTGTCATCGTTAACGACGGCTCCCTGGAAACGTTGGCTAAGGCCGCACAGAGTGTACTGGCCGAGGCGCGCCGACGACAAAAGGAAAAAAGTGGCTAAGGCCGCACTGTTTGATCTCGACGGCACGCTGGTCGAGTCGGACGCAGCGGTAGTCTGGTGCGTCAATGAGCTTTTACGGCGTCTAAGCCTGCCGCCGGCCGATCCCGCTGAGATCATCGGCCTGATCGGAGTCGGATTAACCCCGCTCCTTAAGGAGTTTATGCCCGAACCGGAAGCCCATGTCGCCGAGTATCAACGACTTTATCGCCAGGGATTCGGGGACAGAACTAAGGTCTATGAAGGGACCGCGGTAACTCTGTCTGCCCTGCGTAAAGCGGGCATAAAAACCGGCCTCGTGACCAACCGGAACAAGGATCTAGCTGTAACTATTGTGGCGCATTTTGGCCTGGACGATTTGTTTGATACGCTGATTGGGGATGGCGAAGGGTGGCCCTTGAAGCCCGACCCGGCGATGGTTTTTGAAGCATGTCGGCGGCTTGGCGTCGAACCGCGTGAAACGATTTTGGCCGGAGATACCTTAATAGACGTTGCCACAGGACGAAACGCCGGGTGCGAGACAGTCTTGTTAAACTACAAAGGTGTTTATAAAGAGTCAGACGCCGACCACGTCATCGTATCATTGCCGAAGATTCTGGATTTCTTCAAAGGGAGCTGAACCTTTAGTGCAGTGTCCAAAATGCGGGGCGGAAAACCCCGTTGGTGCGGCCAACTGTAATCTCTGTTTTTATAGTTTTGTCGAACGGCCGCCGACCACCATAACGGCCGGCGAGGAAGCAAGTGGAAAGCCAGGCAAAACAGGCTTCTTGACCGAAGAAGCGCGCTCGGAGGTCTTGAAAGGCGGCGGCGCCGGTGTAATCGGAAGTTTGCTTTTCCTGACCAGCTTAACGATTATTCATGTTTCGGGCGTCAAGGTTTTTGATTTCCTGTTTTCTAGTCTGGGCGTCAACAAAGGGAATCTGTCGTTTTTCATACTACTGATAAGTATGTTCGCGCTGCTTTGTGGCGGCGTGGGCGGGAACCTTGATAACAAACGCGAGATTGTTCCGGTCATCCGGTCAGTCGCCGCGCTGGCCGGTTTGGGCATATGGGCCGGCCTTATTGTGTGGTTAAAGCCGGCCGACATCGCGCTTATCGTCTGGTTGACGGACGGCGCGACCGGGATTATTTTAGCCTTAGCGTCATTGCCTTTCGCGGCGATGTTCCTGGGGTTAAGCGAATCGTTCGGTGAGGATTTAGAGCCGTCCCAGGCGCTATGGGGCGCTATCGGCGGTTTCTTGTCAGGTATCGTGACGGCCGCGGTCGTCGCCGCTTCATATGCCATAACGCCCGTCTTCGGGACGGCCGCGCCGACCGGCGTGCTGTCCGTAATCGGTTTTTCCATAAAGCTGGCCATAATCACCAGCTTCACTGGCTTCATCGCCGGCGCGTCCTTGTGGCTGTCGATTAAATCGGTCAAACGTTTCGCTTCTTAAGCACTCCGCAGAGGTAATAATGGACAAATTAACTTTAGTATCGCCCTTTAATCCGACGGGAGACCAACCGCAAGCCATCCGGCAGCTAAAGTCCGGGTTCGACCTCGGATACGAGTTTCAGACGTTGCTGGGCGTCACCGGTTCCGGGAAAACGTTTACCATGGCCAACTTAATCGAGCAACAAGGCAAGCCCGCTCTGGTCATCGCCCCCAATAAAACATTGGCCGCTCAGCTGGCCAGCGAGTTCAAGGAATTCTTCCCGAGCAACGCGGTCGAATACTTCGTCAGCTATTACGATTATTATCAGCCGGAAGCCTATGTTCCGCAGACTGATACTTATATCGAGAAAGATTCGAGCATCAACGATGAGATCGACAGGCTGCGCCATGCCGCGACGTCGGCTCTCTTCAGCCGCCGCGACGTCGTCATCGTCGCTTCCGTTTCCTGTATCTACGGCTTAGGCTCCCCCGAGGACTACTTGGCGCAAGTCGTCCTGCTCAACAAGGGGCGCGATTACGACCAGGACGAGGTCTTAAACAAACTAATCAAGATACGATATAACCGTAACGATTACATCCTTGAACGCGGCACGTTTCGACTTAAAGGCGACGTCCTGGAGGTGTTTCCGGCCTATCAGCAAACCGCGCTCCGCGTCGCCTTCGATGGCGATACGGCGGAAAGTATCGAAGAGATCGATCCGTTGACAGGGAAAACGCTTCGCATCTTAGACAATACGGTTGTCTATCCGGCGTCGCATTTCATAACCGCGCCGGAGAAAGTAGATAAAGCTCTGGCCTCTATAGAAAAAGAGCTGAACGTGACCTTGAAGAAACTTCACGACGCAGGCAAGCTGCTGGAAGCGCAGCGTTTGAAGATGCGGACCGAATACGACCTGGAGATGCTAAGGGAAGTCGGCTACTGCAACGGCATCGAAAACTATTCCCGGCACTTCTCGGGGCGGGCGGCCGGAGAGCCGCCGGATACCCTGCTGTCGTATTTTCCCAAGGACTTCTTAACGATTATCGATGAGAGCCATATAACGGTACCCCAGCTGAACGGGATGTACAGGGGCGACAAGGCGCGAAAGGAAACGTTGATCGAATTCGGTTTCCGCCTCCCGTCGGCGCTGGACAACAGGCCGCTTCGCTACGACGAGTTTATTGAGCGGACGGGGCCGATCGTTTTCACCAGCGCGACGCCCGCCGATTACGAGAAGGGAGTCAGCGGGCAGATTGTCGAACAGATTATCCGCCCGACCGGCTTGGTCGACCCGGAGGTTATCGTAAGGCCGACAACTGGCCAGGTGGACGACTTGATGAACGAGGTCAAGAAGCGCACCGATAAGAAAGAGCGGGTGCTGGTAACGACTCTGACCAAGAAAATGGCCGAGGACCTGACAGATTACCTCACCGAACTCGGGCTCCGCGTCCAGTACCTTCACTCCGACGTCGAAACCTTGGAGCGCGTCAAGATTCTAACGGCCCTAAGGCGCGGCGAGTATGATTGCCTGGTCGGCATAAATCTGCTCCGCGAAGGACTGGATCTTCCGGAGGTCTCGCTTGTCTTGATTCTCGATGCCGACAAAGAGGGTTTCTTACGGAGCGAGACATCGCTAATCCAAACAATCGGCCGGGCGGCGAGGAACGTCGACGGCCAGGTCATTATGTACGCGGATAACATAACCGCCAGTATGGGCCGGGCGATATCCGAGACGAATAGGCGCCGTAAGATACAGGTGGCATACAATAAAAAACACGGCATCAAACCGGAGACGATCCGCAAAGCGGTTAACGACATCCTGGCCGCGAATCAAATGACCGGCGAAATTCCCGGTCGGGGACGCAAAAGGGAGATTGCCAAAATAGTCAAAGGGGCGGCGAAAGACGAGCTGGAAATGCTGGTCAAAGCGCTTCGGGAAGAGATGCTGGAGGCGGCGTCCGGCGAACGATTTGAGGACGCGGCCCGGCTTCGCGACGAGATTACGTTATTGGAAGAGGAATACGGGCAAGTGAAGTAGATGGAAAAGATAATCATCCGCGGGGCTCGCGAACACAACCTTAAAAATGTCTCACTGGAGCTGCCTCGCAATAAACTAATCGTTATGACGGGAATGAGCGGCTCGGGTAAGTCGTCGCTGGCTATCGATACCCTGTACGCGGAAGGCGAGCGGCGGTATGTTGAATCGCTCAGTGCGTATGCCAGGCAATTTCTGGGCCAGATGAACAAACCCGACGTTGACTCCATCGAGGGGCTAAGCCCCGCCGTCTGCATAGACCAGAAGGGCACGACCAAGAATCCTCGCTCGACTGTCGGCACTATCACCGAAATATACGATTATCTGCGAGTTCTTTACGCAAGGGTGGGAGTCCCTCACTGTCCGGTCTGCGGTACGCAAATTACTCAGCAGACGGCGCAGCAAATCATCGAGCAGATTTTGGGCCGGGAGCCGGGCACGAAGCTATCCGTGCTGGCGCCGGTCGTCCGGGGGCGCAAAGGCGAGTATCGCGACCTACTGGAAAGGCTGCGGCGGGAAGGTTACGTGCGCGTCAAAATCGACGGCAAAGTTTACGGTTTGGAAGAGAACATCAAGCTGGATAAGCAAGTCAGACACGACATCGACGTCGTGGTCGACCGTCTGGTCATCAAAGAGGGCGTGAAGCGCCGGCTAGCCGATTCGGTGGAAACCGCACTAAAACTTGCTGACGGCATAATCGCCGTCGAAACCGGGCCTGACCGGGAAACCTATTCGACTCATTTTGCCTGCCTAAACGACGGTTTTAGTTTCGGCGAACTCTCGCCGCGCATCTTCTCGTTCAACGCGCCCTACGGCGCTTGTCCCGAGTGCGACGGGCTGGGAACGCGCATCGAACCGGACATTGCTTTAATCGTCCCCGACCCGGAAAAGTCTCTGGAAGAAGGAGCTGTTGCGCCATATTCCGGCCCGACCATTAACTATTATCCCCAGATGATCAGGGCGGTTGCCTGCGATTATGGCATTGACCTGGATAAACCCTGGAAAGACCTCAAGAAAGATGAGCAAGACGTCATTCTTTACGGCACCGGCGGGCGCAAGGTTTACGTCAAATTTCGAAGCATGAGCGGCTACACCCACGCCCACAACACCTCGTTCGAAGGGGTCATGAATAATCTGACCAGGCGCTACAAAGAGACTGATTCCGACTATGCCCGGGAAAAAATGGAAGAGTATATGAGCCTGGCGCCCTGTCCGGCCTGTCAAGGGGCGCGACTAAAAAAAGAAAGCCTGGCGGTCACGGTCGGCGGTATCAATATTGTGGAAATGGCCGATAAGTCATCGCGCGACCTAATGAACTTTTTGGACGAATTACAGCTACCGGCGCGCGAGGCTTTTATTGCCGAACGGCTCTTAAAGGAGATTAAGCGACGGGTTAAGTTCCTGGTCGACGTGGGCTTGGATTACTTGACCATCAATCGCGCCGCGGCCACTCTGGCCGGCGGTGAGGCGCAGCGCATCAGGCTGGCGACGCAGATCGGTTCGGGCTTAGTTGGCGTGCTTTATGTTTTGGACGAGCCCAGCATAGGTTTGCACCAGCGCGACAACCAGCGATTGCTAGAGACGTTAAAGGCTTTGCGTGATTTGGGAAACACACTGGTCGTGGTAGAACATGACGAGGCGACCATCAGAAACGCCGATTATATCGTGGATATCGGCCCGGCCGCCGGAGAGCACGGCGGGCGCATAATCGCGCAGGGAACGCTAGCTGAAATCCTCGCCAATCCGGAGTCGTTGACAGGAAAGTATCTTACCGGGGAAAGAAAGATTGCCGTCCCGTCGTCGAGGCGCCACCCGGCAGGTGAAACGATAACGGTGGTGAATCCCCGCGAACATAATCTGAAAGGCATGGACATTTCGTTTCCCCTGGGCATGTTGATCTGCGTAACGGGCGTTTCCGGGTCGGGCAAGAGCACATTGGTGGACGATATCCTATGGCGCTCCATCGCCCGCAAGCTGTACAGAAGCAGAGTTATCCCGGGGGCTCACGACGATATCGTCGGTCTGGAACAAATCGATAAGGCGATTGAAATCGATCAGTCGCCCATCGGCCGGACGCCCCGCAGCAATCCGGCGACATACATCAAAGCTTTTGACGAGATCAGGAAGTTATTTGCCGAAACGCAGGAAGCCAGATTAAGAGGCTATAAACCGGGCCGGTTCAGCTTCAACGTTTCCGGCGGCCGGTGCGAGAACTGCCGGGGCGACGGGCAGATAAAGATTGAAATGCACTTTCTCCCGGACGTATACGTCGAGTGCGAGGTGTGCAAGGGACGCCGATACAACAACGAAACTTTAGAAATAAGGTTCAAAGGCCGGAACGTCGCCGAAGTTTTGGATATGAGCGTGGAAGAGGCGCTGAAATTCTTTGAGAAGATTCCGCCGATAAGAAGAAAGCTTGATACCATCAACGACGTCGGATTGGGTTACATCAAACTAGGCCAGCCGGCGCCGACACTGTCGGGCGGTGAAGCCCAGCGCGTTAAACTGTCGGCTGAACTCTCCAAGAGGGCGACCGGACGGACTCTTTACATCCTGGACGAACCGACGACCGGCCTGCATTTCGCCGATATCGATAAACTGTTGGAGGTCTTAAACCGGTTGGTAGACCAAGGCAATACGATTATCGTTATCGAGCACAACCTTGACGTTATCAAGAAGGCCGATTGGTTGGTCGACTTGGGGCCGGAAGGCGGCGAAGGCGGCGGGGAAGTTGTAGCCGAAGGCACGCCGGAGCAGGTCGCCAAGACCAAAGGCTCCTACACCGGCAAATTCCTCAAACAAGTACTCAAGAAGAAATAAAAGTGTGCGCCAGGCACCTTTATTAATGGCTATCCCTCTCTCCTACGGGGAGAGGATGAAAGGTGAGGGGGCCAGGTCAGAGACCAATGCACCCGTGGACTAGTCCGCGGGACTAAAAACAAAAAGCCCCCAAGACTGGCGTCCCGCCCCACCCTAACGATTGGCACAAGCGGACATTCATTTTCACATCTGCGCAAATATGACACATGCGCGTGTTTTGAAATGAAAGACCTCTTGGACACATTCCCGGGAATGTGTCCAAGAAAAGACACAATCAAGGATGTTTGAGTCCTGCTCTGGGAAAAAAACCGGAATTCAGAGACCGACCCTAACTTAAAAGCGTCATCCTGGGATTCAACCCATTAAGTCGAATCGCAGGAACTGACACGCTGCTTTCTTTACCGGCTAATTCTCTTGCGTTGTGGATCAGAAACAAGAAGCAAAAGCTGGTTCACAAACCTTAATTAAAACCGATCTTAGGTTCGTTGAGGCCAGGCTGGGGCGCGGCCAGTTTGATTTCTCCGTGCGTATTTTCGTATTTGCGGATATTGTCGGCCAGCGCGTTTAGAAACGCCTTGGCGTGTTGAGGACTCATCATGACCCGAGTAGCGACCTTTCCGGTCGGGGGACTCACCTGCAAGAAGTTAACGGTAAAATCAAACGGCCCGTGAATGATATTGACCATGTTTGAATAGACCGGTTCGACGCTGCCCATGTCGATGTTGATGACATTCTTCTGGTCGTCCTTACCCATACGGCTCATCTCCAATTATTTAACGTTTGTCCCCTCGTACAAGAGGAGGTTAGTTTCCGTATAATGCTCTGACGCCCAGGATGTCTCCGGCGTTCAAAGTGCGTTTCTTGGTTTCGCCTTGGGTGGAGTAGCCGTACATCGTCTCTTCGAGAGCGCTGGTGGTATACAGGTCGCCGAGGCCGGCAACATGCCCGATTTCGTGAGTTGCGATGTTCTGCAGATCCATTTTAGTCGCGGCTACAGCCGCGTCACCCCACGAGAAGTAGTTGTTGAAAAGGATGTCCGTCTCGACAATAGACCGGTATTGGACAGGTCCGCCGAAATAGCCCCAAATCGTAGTGATGGCGATTACTCTCGAATCAAGGTAACTTCCAAACACTATCTCGTTGCGGCCGTCCGCCGAAGCGCCGCCGTCATAACTGGCGTTAACGTCCATCGAATAAGAGCCGAACAGCTCGTCACTCGTGTAAGCGTCCCATTCCTCGGCGCCGCCTGAAATCGCCGTGGCGACGAAATCGCTGCTAAGACCGTCTTCGTTTGTCGGATTGATCACATAAGTCACCGGCAGGGCCTTCCACTTCACACCCTTGGCCAGGAACGTATACGTTTGCGCCTTGCCGCCGCCCCCGCCGGCCGGTTTTACAGTACCGTCTTTGTAATGGATGAAGACAACTTTATCCTTGCCCCCGTCTTTATCGGTTGCCGCGTTTACAGTCGCCGCCAAGCCGATCGAAAACACCAGGGTTGCGATAATCGTTGTAGATACGAAAAACCTGCAAATTCCTTTCATCTTAATTCTCCTTTGTTTGGGGGAAGCACACAGTTATTCTTTAAGGTTTAGCGTTGTTTGTCAACCTCGACCATTCCGTTCCGACGATGACGCGGTGACCCGCTTTAATGTATAATCTGTTATTACGTATTCGGGAGGTTTTTGATGTTAAAGTTGACGCTGCCGAAGGGCAGTCTAGGAGAACAGACACTTCAGTTATTCGCCCAGGCGGACCTGGAAGTTATGAAGGGCGCCAGAGAGTATACCTCGACCATTGATGATCCGCGGATCGAGAAGGTAAAGATATTACGGCCGCAGGAGATTCCGACCTATATCGCCGAGGGCTATTTTGACCTGGGAATATCCGGCGCGGATTGTGTACAGGAATGCGGGGCGGACGTCGTTAAGGTAGCTGAGCTGCCGTATGCCAAAACCGGCGCCGGCACAATAAAGATGGTAATAGCCGTCTCCAATACCGAAAGTATAGCCAAGCCGGAGGAGATCAGACCGGGCAGCCGGGTAACGACCGAGTTCCCCAATGTGACCAAAGCTTACTTTGACAAGCTTGGGATTCCGGTCAAAATATTTTATTCCTATGGTGCCAGCGAGGCCAAGATTCCCGAGTTGATGGATGTTGTTGTCGACCTGACGGAAACCGGCGCTACTCTGTCGCGGAACCAGCTAAAAGTCATCGGCGTGATCGGGGAGTTCCCGACGCTCCTCATAGCCAACAAAGACGCCTGGAACGATCCGGACAAGAAGAAGGCTATCGAGGAAATAAAGACCTTGCTGCTGGGCGTGATTGAAGCGCGCGGCCGGGTGTTGTTATCCATGAACGTTGCTAAGAAGAACCTGGACAGCGTGTTGAAGGCTCTGCCGGCGATGAAGAGGCCGACGGTTTCGTCATTGGCGGACGAGGATTACGTCGAAGTAACCACGGTCGTCGACAAGAAAGGCGTTAACATCCTTTTGCCGCGGCTCAAAGGCGCCGGGGCGGAAGACATACTGGAGATGCCGATCTCCAAGATCGTAAAGTAGCTTCCCTACGATCTGGGATATGTGTTTGTAATTAAGCCCGTCCCCTGGCAATCCGGACAGTAGGTCAGATTGGGTATACCATCCGTAGAGGTAGGAAGCTGAATAATTCCGACCCCGCCGCATTTTCCGCATTTCTCCGTCACAAACACAAAGGGCAGAGCGTCTCTGATTTCATCCAACCGCTGTTGGATCCACGATTCCTTAGACGAAGCGTTATAATACGCCCCCGGAGGAAGGTAACCGGTCAGCGGATCGAAGACCGGTTGGGCAGGTGGAGGCTGAAGGCAGATCTTATCGATCTGGGCGGAAGAATCGCTTAGCGACGCCCCGACGTTTCTGGAAACAACGGCGTAAAAATAATAGCGGCCTGCCGTCGCGCTCGGATCCGTGTATACATGGACGCCCGCCGGCACCGAATCGAGCAGCATCGGCTCGCGGCCGGGTTGCCAGCGGTAGATGTCAAAAGTGTATCTATCTTCCCAGGCAGCCATGTCCCAGTTGAGGGTAATGGTTTTGTCGGTTGACTGCGCCCTAAGGTTTCTCGGAGAAGCGGGTTTGGCCGTAGCGACTAAAGAACCTTCGCCGTCCAGCGATGGAGCGGTCCCTTTGGCGCCCGCACATCCAGCCGCCAGCGTTAAACTCATCAACAGAAGTGTTGCCATCAGCGCTCTAAAGCGCATTTTGCCTCCGCAACTTGTCGGGGAATAATAACATAATACCACTTCACAGCCCATATACGCAAACAACCGGTTTGGGTTATCATAAAACCAGCACGATGTTATCACAGCCGGTGAGGTAAAAGTAAGAGGGGGCAGTTAATATGGGAATCAGAGAAAAAACCGCCAACGATCTGAAAGACGCGTTTGCCGGTGAATCCCAGGCAAACCGTAAATACCTTGCCTTTGCCAAGAAGGCGGACGCAGAAGGCTATGCCCAAGCAGCCAAGCTGTTCAGAGCGGCAGCCGAGAGCGAAACCGTCCACGCGCACAAACACCTGGATTTTATCGGCGGCGTCGGCGATACCCAGATGAATCTGGCAGCTGCCGTGGACGGTGAAACTTACGAGTATGAAAAAATGTATCCGCAGTTCATGGCGGACGCGGACGCGGCCGGAGACGACGACGTCGCGCAGTATATAAAATTCGTCGCCCAAGTTGAGCATGAACACGCCAACCTATACCAGGAAATCGCCGATAGTCTGGGGAACAATGACGAGATCGCCTATTTTGTCTGCGGTTATTGCGGCCACGTGCACTCGGGGGAAGCGCCAGATCATTGTCCTGTTTGCGGCGCCCCGAAGACGAAGTTCAAAGAAATTTTGTAGGCTTAGCATGGATGCCTTTTGGTCTCATTGGATCTGGCCGCTGCTAACGGCAATAACCGGCCTCGTTTTTACCTATTTGCTTATAAGACAATATCTGGAGCGCCGTAAGCCGCAGCAGCTGGCCTGGGCGGCGGGCATGTTCCTTTACGGCGTGAGCGCCTGCATCGAGGCTTACTCGGAATTCGCGCAAAGCTGGAACCCCTGGGTATATAAGGTCTACTACGTCATGGCCGCGGTGCTTGTCCTCTATCTGGGGCTGGGAACCGTTTATCTGATATTCAAACGCAGGATTTGGGGCCATCTGTTCTTAGCTTACGCGCTTACCCTGACCACGATTTTTCTGATTGCCTCCCTCACTTCTTCAGTAAACATGGATAAGCTGGTGCCCGGGATAACGGTCGGGGGCGCTGCCATGGATACTACTGTCAGGATGTTCTCGTTTGCCTGTACGATCCCCGGAACCCTGGCGCTGCTTGGCGGGGCGATCTACTCGGTCATTCTATTCGCCGCCAAACGTGAGTACGCCTACCGGGCCTGGGCAAACGTGCTGATCGCGGGGGGTACGCTGGTTATTGCCGGCGCCGGCTCCATGGCCAGGGCGGGCCAAAGTGTTGGTTTATATCCAGCCGAAATGGTAGGCGCCGCTTTAATGCTATGGGGCTTCATGAAAGCCGGATCTCTAAGACAAGGAGCGTTAGCCAGAGCGAAACAAGCCGAGGCGCCGTCAGTGGAGGTCTAGGTCTTGTATAAGCGTCGCCGTCACATACGCGATTATTTTATACTCGCGAAAGATGGCGTCATCACCGGCGCGGCCGACAACGATCCGTCCGGCATCGTAACGTATATCCAGGTCGGAGCACTGACTCAATATGCGTTGCTCTGGCTAATCCCCTTAACTCTACCGATGCTAATCGTCGTTGAAGACATGTCCGCCCGCGTCGGCGTCATTACCAAGAAAGGTCTGAACACAGTCATCGAGAATCACTATGGGCGGACTGTAGCCGTGATTGTAATGGTGCTTGTCGTCATCGCGAATACGGCGACGCTAGGCGCGGACATGGCCGGTATGGCCGCTGTCATACAACTTTTCACCGGAGTTCACTTTCTTTGGTTTCTGCTACCCATCGGCCTTCTGTTCTTATGGGTATTGCTGAAGGAAGGCTATGCCAAGGTCAGCCGCGTCTTGTATTTCATTACGCCTATTTTGCTTGTCTACGTCGTGACTGTCTTTCTGACCAATCCAAATTGGGGAGAGATCGCCAAGGCGACCTTTTTACCGACCGCCCAGCTAAAACCGACTTTCCTGTCGGCGGCGGTGGCCTTGCTGGGCACGACGATTTCGGCCTATCTCTTGTTCTGGCAGACGAACGAAGAAATCGAGGAAAAGAAAACCTTAGCCGAGCTGAAAGACGAATCGCTGGGCGTTCGTATCGGCATGATCTATACGTCGCTCATCTTTTTCTTCATTGTCCTGACCGGCGCGATTGTTCTCTACGGTCATGTCGGCAATGTTAACTCGTGGACGGCGGCCGATGCCGCGCTTGCTTTGAAACCGCTGGCCGGCCAGGCCAGTTATCTGCTGTTTACCATCGGCGTGATTGGCAGCGGACTGATTGCCGTGCCTGTTCTGGCCTTGACCACGTCGTATGTTGTCAGCGACACGTTTCGCTGGAACGAATCTCTGAGAGATAAGCCAGCGACCGCGCGCGGTTTCTACGTCGTTCTGACCCTATCTTTGATGATTGGCGCGGCCTTGAGTCTGGCCGGCGTCAAACCGATGGCTATGCTCTTCTATTCCCAGGTTCTGCAAGGCATAGTGACGCCGTTTCTCGTTATCGCGCTGGTGTTAGTCAGCAACAACCGGGACGTGATGGGTGAAAATACCAACGGATTCTGGGCCAATCTGGTCGGTTGGGCGACGGTGGCTACGATGATCGTCTTCTCCGCGCTTCTGTTGTGGCAGACGTTTTTCTAGTTTTATGTCTCTTGGTCTTGCCTGATCAGAGCGGGACGAAGAATAAGCGTTAAGCCGACGAAAGCGGTTACACAACCGCCGATAGCGATGGCGTAGGCCACGCCCGTCCATTCCGCCACCGCGCCGAAAACAAGGCCCGCGAACGGCATGATTCCCATGAACATCAGCACGAACATGCTCATGACGCGACCGCGCAGCCGCCGCGGAGTCAAAGACTGGAGCGAGGTGTTGATGGCCGAGTTGGTCATCAGAAAAGCGGCGCCGCACAGCACGAGCACCGGCACCGCCAGCGCGACGTGCCTGACGAAGCCAAGCAGAACCAACGCGACTCCGAACATAGTGGAGCCGGCCTTGATCAGCGTTTCGCGTTTCACATGCGGGGCCAGCGCGCCTACCAGAAGGGCGCCCGCCAGCGCTCCCGCGCCGTTGGCGGCCATCAAGAAGCCAAAGCCGCTGGCGCCCAGGTGCAAGACGTTCTTGACATAGACGGGCATGAGCGTCGCGTACGGCATTCCGAATAACGTTATTGTGCCCACCGCCAGCAAGAGGGTTCGGATGACCGGTTTGCCGCGCACAAACTCAAACCCCTCTTTCAGGTGACTCATGACGCCGAACTCCGGCGCTTTTGGATGACGGTCGGGACGTACGGCCATCAAGGCCAGGATGACCGCTATGAAACTGAAGGCGTTTATGTAGAAGTTGGCCGCGGCGCCCCAGGCGGCCAGGACCAAACCGGCTACCGCCGGGCCGACCAGGCGCGCCATGTGGAACTGGGCGCTGTTCAACGCAATCGCGTTCATCAGGTCGTTCTTAGGGACGATGTCCGACAGAAACGCTTGCCAGGCGGGGAACATTATGGCTGTCATTAGGCCGAAACCAATGCTCAGCAAGATAATTGACGGGATATTGATCGTGTTTGTCTGCGTCAAGTACGCGAGTATGAGAGCCAGCACCAGCATGACAACCTGGGACCAGATAATCAGCTTTTTGCGGTCCAGGCGGTCGGCGGCGACGCCGGCGAAAAGGACGAGAAACGTTACCGGAACGTTCCCGGTGAAGTTGACCAGGCCGACATAGAAAGCGGAACCGGTTAAACCCAGCACCAGCCAGCCCAGGGCGACCATCTGCATCCAGGTGCCGATATTCGATAACACAGCCCCGCTTAAGAAGAATCGAAAGTCGCGATGGGTCAGCGAGGCGAACAGCGCGCCAGGACGGAAACCGCGTTCGACCAGAGTGGCTTCAGGGGTGGCGACGTCGGCTTCGATAGTGTTCGGTTCCAGGATATCGTTATTATTCTTTGCCTCGGTCATTGTATAATGATACTATGACCAGCGAAAAATTTATAGGTATGGACAAACGTTGATTATCGACGTCAAGGTCACACCCAAAGCCGCCGCCGGAAAAGTGGTCGAGAAAGACGGTGTCTTTCGCGTTTACGTGACCGTTGCCCCGGAAGAAGGTAAAGCCAATAAGGCGGTCGTCAAACTTCTGGCGAAACACTTTGGAGTCGCTCCGTCCATGATATCTATTCTCCGCGGGCATTCATCCCGAAACAAAACTATCGAGATCAAGGGAAAAGAGCCGGCTTGAGGACCAACAACACTTATCGGGAAGAATTGAAGAACCTGCCCATGGCGCCGGGCTGCTACCTGTTTAAGGATAAGACCGGCCGGGTGTTGTACGTCGGCAAGGCTAGACAGTTGCGCAAACGAGTCGCCTCGTATTGGCAAAAAGCCCATCACGATCGCCCGAAGATCGAACTGATGATGGACAAAATCGTCTCTTTCGACATCGTCGTGACAACTACGGAAGTGGAGGCGCTCATTCTGGAAAAGACTCTCATTAAGAAGCATAACCCGCCTTTCAACAGCGATTTGCGCGACGATAAGAGTTATCCGTATTTAGCCGTTACGGTCGAGGAGGAGTACCCTCGCGTCTTTGTGACCAGAGAGCTTCACCGACGGGGCACGTTATATTACGGGCCGTACACGAATGTCCGAGCCTTGCGGACGACGCTGGATATCCTAAGATCGCTTTATCCGATTCGCACTTATGCCCGGCAGCGCCCGGCCGGCAAATCACGGCCTTTTTTAGATTACCACGTCAAATGGGCTTTGACGCCGGGTTCGGTCCCCATGGACGCCGCCGAGTATGGTCAGGTCATCAAGAAAGTGATTTCTTTTCTGGAAGGAAGAAACCCCGGTGTGCTCAAAGACCTTAGGTCTAAGATGTCGGTGGCTTCCGCCGCTCAGGAGTACGAGAAGGCCGCGGCCGTCAGGGACAAGATAGAGGCCATCGAATACCTCATGGAAGGGCAAAAGGTCGTCAGCCGGGACAAGTACGACCGTGACGTTATCGGGATTACCTCTGGCGACGGGGCTGTCTACGCGAGGATTCTGTTTATCCGGGGCGGCAAGCTCATCGGCAGCCGCGGGTACGCGTTAGACCAGGAACAAGTGGACGAGGACATTCTGGGGGCCGTTGTCGAGCGGTTCTATTCAGAAGCAAAGTCGATTCCGGTTGAGATACTCCTGCCCGAAGCCATCGCGGAGCAGGACGTGGTGGCGGCTTGGTTGTCCGCCAAGCGCGGCCGGAAAGTAGCTATTTTGGCGCCGGTCCGGGGCGAGAAGAAAAAACTTGTCGAGATGGCCATGACCAACGCTAAGTACGCTTTCGAGCTGTACCGGGTCCGCGGCCGGGGCGGGGAAGAGCGGGCCACCTGGCTGCTCGGCGAGTTGAAAAAGGATCTTGCTCTGGCCTCTATGCCTTTCCGGATAGAGTGTTTTGATATCTCGACCCTACAAGGAGCCGAGACCGTTGCCAGTATGGTTGTCTTCGAGAACGGTAAACCCAGGAAATCGGAGTACCGGCGGTTCCGCGTCAAATTGGTTTCTGGACAGGACGATTTCGCCTCAATGGTCGAGGTATTGAAGCGCCGGCTTAAGCACATCGGCGTCGACGAACCCGGAAACAAATTCGCGGCTCGGCCGGACCTGCTGGTCTTGGACGGGGGGAAGCCCCAATTGACCGCGGCTCTAATCGCCGAAGACGCGCTAAAACTGCGGGATATTCCGACGTTTGCTCTAGCCAAACGGGAAGAGGAGATCTTTATGTCGGACCGGGACGAACCGCTCCGCTTGTCCCGTAATTCGGCCTCCCTGAATGTAATCCGATATCTGCGCGACGAAGCCCATCGTTTTGCCGTGACTTATCACCGGAGCCTACGCGTAAAGGCTATGCTGGCCTCGTCTTTCGATACTATTCCGGGAGTCGGTGAGGCTAAAAAGAAGGCTTTGATCAAACATTTTGGCAGTCCGGGCGGTGTTATGGAGGCAAGCGAAGAAGAACTGGCACAAGTTCAGGGGATTTCAAAAATCCTGGCGGAAACGATATACCGCGCTCTCCATTAACAGTCATCCCTGTCTGCTATCATAAGACTATGAGAAAACCGACGGAGTTTGAGATGCTGGTATATGACGCCGTCAGACGCATACCGGAGGGCGAAATACGGAGTTACGCCTGGGTGGCTCGCGAGATCGGCCGGCCGAAAGCGGCGCGAGCTGTTGGTAACGCGCTGCACAAGAATCCATTCGCGCCGGAAGTGCCATGCCATCGCGTCGTCAAGAGCGACGGAACAATCGGCGGCTTCCGCGGCGGAACCGACGGTAAAAGGGAGCTATTGAATAAGGAGAGGGCCGCTCAGGGGAAGGATAGAGCATGGTAAACAAACCGGATGAAAAAGTCGAATTCGTCATCATAACGGGACTCTCCGGAGCGGGCAAGTCGGAAGCTCTCCATAGCTTCGAGGACTTAGGCTATTTTTGTATCGACAATCTGCCCCCCGCGCTTATTCCAAAGATCGCCGAGATGGTCGCGCTTCCCGGGACGCCGAAGTCGAAGGTTGCCTTGGTAATCGATGTCCGCGGCGGCAAGTTTTTCGACGCCTTGTGGGAGGCGTTGCGCGAGTTGAAAACGCAGCAGATCGAGTACCGCATCGTGTTTCTGGAAGCGGCCAACGCGACTCTCGTGAAACGTTATAAAGCGACGCGCCGGCGTCATCCACTGGCCAAAGGCGGTGAGATTGTCGAGGGCGTGAATAGGGAACGCGACCTGTTGGCCGATATTAAAGAAGCGTCCAATGTGGTCCTCGATACGACCGGGCTGTCGGCGTTGGAACTTAAACAAAAAGTCATGACGCGTTTCCGGCCAGGAAGTTTCAGCGCCGGTCTGGCTATCACCGTGATGTCGTTTGGGTACAAGTTTGGCCTGCCGATGGACGCGGATATCGTTATCGACGTCAGGTTTCTGCCAAACCCTTACTACGTCGACGCGCTTCGCAAACTAACCGGGGAGAACAAAAAGGTCAAACGGTATGTCCTCGACCGGCCGGTAACAGATAAATTCATCAAGAAGTCCGAGAGCATGCTATCGTTTCTCTTGCCGAATTACGCGCGGGAGGGTAAAACCCATTTTACTGTCGCGTTCGGCTGCACCGGCGGCCGGCACCGGTCTGTAGTGCTGGCGGAGGAGATCTACACCTTTCTAAAATCCAAGGACTATAACGTGAACTTAAGACATCGTGATGTCGGCAGGGACTTATCGATGCCTGGGGAGACGTCTAAGTGAATTCGGCGACTTTAGGTATCAAAGCTGTCGCAGTCGGCGGGGGGACAGGTCTTCCGATTGTTCTCAAGGCTATAAAGGACTGGGTCGGTGAAATCACCGCCATTGTCACAATGGCGGACGACGGCGGCAGTTCAGGAAAGTTGCGACAAGAGCTGGGGATGCTTCCTCCAGGCGATGTTAGAAACTGTCTGGTCGCCCTGGCCCCGACTGAAAAATCTGAGCTGGTAGAGATACTTCAGTATCGTTTTCCGACGGGCTGGACGCTGGCTGAACACTGTCTAGGCAATCTTATTATCGCTGGTTTGGCCGACTATAAAGGCGGTTTCGTAGAAGCTATCGAGGCGCTGTCTACCATGCTGGATATCAAAGGGCGTGTTTTGCCGTCAACCCTGGACGACGTAAACCTGTTCGCCGATTTGGGCGGCGGTTCCATCCTGGCCGGCCAAGCCCGTATCGCCAGGACCGAACAGATCCGGCGCATTCATTTGGAGCCTCGCGACGCCGCGGCTTATCCGCCGGCGATTCAAGCCATCAATCAAGCCGATCTGATCGTGATAGGGCCCGGCAGCCTGTTTACCAGCATCATCCCGAATCTTCTGATTCACAGTGTCGCCGAGGCCATTGCTAAGTCACAAGCCAGGAAGGTTTTTGTCCTTAACATCATGAATATGCGCCAGGAAACCTTCGCTATGACGGGAGTCGACTATCTGGAGGCTCTGGGCAAACACGCGCCTCCGGAGCTCATAGACACCGTATTGGCTCAAGGCGGGCGAATACCTGACAGCATAGCCACGTCCGAGGGCGAGATCGCGGAGGCAGTCGATTTCGACGCTGACGCGGCCCGGGCCATGGGGCTTGATGTGATAATCGCCGATTTGGTCGACGACAAGGAACCGTTGAGGCACGACTTTATAAAGCTCGGACGGGCTTTAAAGAGGCTGGCTCAAGGGGAACCGGCGTGAAAAAAATAACAGTTATCTATGTCTGCGCATTGGCCGCGTCCATTTTACTGATCGCCGGTGTATTCGCCTGGAACTTCTTCTACGGGCCGGCGATGACGAAACGGACGAATCAGGCAATCGCGGCTTTAGCGCATGCCAAGAAGGCCCGGTCCGAAGCGGAGACCGCGCTTAAGACAACGGCGGCCTTGCCTGAAGGATGGCGGAACCTGGCTTTCGACGAGACGGCGGAGCTGAACCGCATAGCCGCCGACTTGGCCGCTAACCGCCAGTACAAGGTAGATAATTATCGTGACCCTGCCGCCGCTGCCGTCGCCAAGGATATCGATTCGGCTGATAAGACGCTGGCGAAAGCATTGAAAGACCTTCAGGCGGCGCGCCGGAGACTGGCAGAAGCGCAAAAATCATACTTACCGGCTAGCCGGATAAACGATCTTGAAGTGTCCGCAAAGGAAAACGCGGCCACCTCTCGGCAAGTCACGGCCGCGCGCTCAGCGCTAAAGGAGCTGAAAAGCGACAACTATATCTGGGGCCACCTGGCGGTCGTCGTCAAATCCGACGGCGAGATCGTAACAGCCGTTGCCAGAGCGGACGCCGCCCTAAAAGCGGCCGACTATGCTGCTTTGCAAGCCGCGATCGCCGACGCCAAAACGTCATTGGCGGACAGCATCGACTGGCTGCAGGTGGGAGAGCTGGAGCTAACCAACGTCGGCATATATTCGAAAGACACCGCGGACCTAAAACGCTTTATAAGCAAAGCGGGGGATACCGCCAAGGCATACGAGCAAACAGCGATTTTTATGTCCGGCGCCCGGGCGGACGCCTTATGTCTAAAACAGGCAACCGAAAGGGCGTCCGCGCAGCTTACCGCGCTGCAGGAAATGGCGGAGGCGCAACAGATCGGCCAGGGTTATAAAGTCTGGTTCCTGGCCGCCGCCAACCGGCATCTCTAATTAGTCGTTCTTCTCCGCCTGCGCTTCCTTGACGACCTTCTCCGTTACATTCGGCGGTACTTGTTCGTAGTTAGACACAGCCAGATGATAGACGCCTTGGCCGTGGGTTATCGAGCGCAGTTCGGATGCGTATCTTCTCATTTCGGCCAGCGGAACGGTTGCCCGCACTACCTGTTTCTTGTCCGACGGCTCCATCCCCAGAATTCGGCCGCGCTTGGCGTTAAGGTCGCCGATCACGTCGCCAGTGTAGCCCTCCGGCACGACGACTTCCAGGTCGGCGATCGGTTCGAGCAAGGCAGGCTGGGCGGTTTCCATACACTTGCGAAAAGCCATAGCCGCCGCGATCTTAAACGACATATCCGAGGAATCAACCGGGTGGAACGAGCCGTCGTAGACGGTTACCTTTATGTCAACAACCGGATAGCCGGCGACGATGCCCTGGGCCATTGCCTCTTTGACGCCTTTCTCGACGGCCGGGACATAGTTTTTAGGGATTGAGCCGCCGAAGATCTTATCGACGAACTCGAAACCGGAACCGTGCGGCAAGGGTTCGACTTCCAGCCACACATCGCCGTATTGGCCGTGGCCGCCCGTCTGTTTCTTATATTTACCCTGCGCCTTGCTGGCGGAGGCAATAGTCTCCTTATAGGGGACCCGCGGCAGTTCCAGCTTCGCTTCCACGCCGAACTTACGCTTCAATTTGTCGACGATTATTTCCAATTGCATATCGCCTAAGGCCGAGGCGAGGCTTTGCCCGGTGCTGGCGTCGCGTGAGATTTTGAAGGTCGGGTCCTCGTCAAGCATCTTATGAAGGGCGGTGGCCAGCTTGTCTTCCTCGCCGCGTGTCTTTGGGAAGATGGCCATCGGAAAGACCGGCTGCGGAAAGTCGATGGCGGGCAGCGTCACCGGCTTGCTTTCCTCGCACAACGTGTCCCCGGTAAAAGTGCCTTCCAGCTTTGGCAGCGCCGCGATGTCGCCGGCGACGACGCTCTTAATGTCCTCCTGCGTTTTCCCTTTTACCTGGAGGATGTGCCCGACCTTTTCTTTTTTGCTCCGTGTTGAGTTGTAAATCTGAGAGTCCGCTTTTAGGACGCCCGAGAAGACTCTGGCGAAATCGAGCTTGCCGACGTAAGGATCACTGACGGTCTTGAAAACAAGCACCGCGAGCGGGCCGGACATACTTGCTTCCAGGCTCACCTCGTCCTTGGTCTTGGGATTGATTCCCATAACGGCCGGTCTGTCTTCCGGAGACGCCATGGCCGTTGAAATCACGTCGAGAAGCGTGGCCACTCCGATATTGGCAGACGCCGAGGTAGCCACAACCGGCACTAAATGGCCCATGCCGATACTCTGTCTTAGCGTCTGGCGTAACTGTGCTTCATCGACTTCGCCCTCTTCCAGGTATGTTTCCAGCAGCTTATCGTCGACTTCGACGGTTAGTTCGACCATTTTTTCATGATACTCGTCGGCTTGTCCCTTCATATCATCGGGTATCTCGCTCTCCGACCCGTCTTTCATAATCGCCTTCATCTTGATCAAGTCCACAACTCCCTTGAACTCCGCCTGGCTGCCGATCGGCAGACTCAACGGAGTCGCGTCCTTGAAAAGCGAGCGTTTGATCTCTTCCAGGCGGGCGAAGAAATCGGCGTTCTCCCTGTCCATACCGTTAATGGCGACAAGCGAAGGCAAACCTTCCTTCTTGACCAGTTCGGCGACGTGCTCGGTCTGGACGCCCTGGCCATGGACCGCCTCGATTACGAAACAAGCGTTGTCGACCGCCCGCAGAGAGCCGATAACCTCGCCGATAAAATCGGCGTACCCGGGCGTATCGATGATATTGATTTTAACGTCGCCATGTTCACACGGCGCTATGGCCGCGGAGATCGAGAATTGTTTTTTAATCTCCTCCGGTTCGAAGTCGGAAACAGTCGTTCCGTTCTCGATCGACCCCATCCTGGTTATGGCTTTGGCGTCGAAA
Organism: Actinomycetota bacterium; assembly: GCA_041658625.1. NCBI lineage: Bacteria > Bacillati > Actinomycetota > Actinomycetota bacterium. The sequence continues at coordinate 154,691 of JBAZZW010000001.1, read as the reverse complement.
AGCATGGCTTCCATCAGGGTGGTTTTACCGGCCGCACCGTGGCCGACGAGGGCGATGTTCCTGATCGCGTTAGTTGCGTGATCCTTCATGAAAGACCTCCTTAAAGGGGTAAACGCGGATAAACACTATTGTATGAAAACCGGCACCAAAAGCCAACGCCATATTCATAACTTCTTAACAAAGGGGTCCGATAATTGGACATGTAGAGTAAGAAATTCATGAAGGAGGGGATATGCCAGCAAAAAAGGAAGCGCCAACGGTTGAAGCGACACCTGAAGTTCCGTTGAGTGGCCATCCGTATTTTTGCGCGCACATCGCCGCCAAGGTAGTAATTTGTTTGATAGCTTTATTCGTCGGTTTTAGCATCTTGATTGCGGCGTTCGGCACCGGCTTCTTAGCCGGACGTTTTACGTCGCGCGGCGACGGGCGCCAGGGAATGATGAGCCGCGGCTATTACGCCCAGGAATACGGCCGGAAGGGCAACGGGCCGGGTATGATAAACCGCGGCGGCGGCCAGTACAAGAATGGCCCAGGTCAGGGAAAGGGCCAGTGTCCGGTCTATCCGGGCAACCAGTCATACGGTAGCGGCTCTGAAGAGTTGCCCCCGAACAACGCCCCTGTAACACCGTAAGCACAGCGTAAAAAGGGTCGTGCCGTAAGACACCCGGGCGAACAGGCCCGGAGTTCCAAGAAAAGAGCGGGAGTGTTATAATAAATCAACTCCCGCTCTTTTCTTATGGGCAGGTCAGATACCGGATCTTTAGCGAAAGGGGACAAATATTTGAAGATCGCGGTTGTCGCGCCGGTTTGGGTGCGCGTCCCTCCGGAGCAGTACGGAGGAATCGAGGTTGTTGTCAACTTAACCGTCGGGGAATTGGTTCGGCAAGGCAAAGACGTAACCCTGTTCGCAACCGGTGACGCGATTACCGATGCCAAGCTCCGCTGGATTTATCCGAAGGCGGTCGGCTTTTCCTCCGGATCCGCGAGTTTCCCTGAAACCCACGTGGCCTGGGCTTACAGTCAAGCCGACGAGTTCGACGTTATCCACGACCACGCCGGGTCAGCCGGCATCGCTATGGCCAGGTTAGTCGACAAACCGGTCGTGACGACGCTGCACAACAATTATTTTGTGCCCGAGAATCCGGTATTCTTTGAGCAGAATAAGGACAATCAGTTCTATACGCCGATCAGCGACGCGCAGAAGCGCGAAATCCCCGGCCTTAATTTCACTCGGACCGTCTATAACGCCATCGACCTGGCGAAGTATCCGTTTTCTGATAAGAAAGAGGACTTTCTGTTGTCACTTGGCAATTTATGGGAGGTCAAAGGGCACGATACAGCCATCAAAGTGGCCAAGCAACTTGGTATGAAACTCATAATCGCCGGCAAGCTGGACCCAAAGGGCGAAGAATTCTTTAACGCAAAGGTCAAGCCCGAGATCGATGGCGAGCAGATCGTCTTTGAGGGCCAGATCAGCCAGGAGCGGAAGCTCGAGCTGTTCAGCAAGGCCAAAGCGTTCCTATTCCCGATCCGGTGGGAAGAACCGTTCGGCCTGGTGATGATAGAGGCGATGGTCTGCGGAACGCCGGTTATCGCGTTCAGGCACGGCTCGGTGCCGGAAGTCATCGTTGACGGTAAGACCGGATTCATCGTCGATAACGCGGAAGAGATGGCTGAAGCCGTTAAAAAGGTGGATACGATTTCGCCTAAAGCCTGCCGCGAGCACGTTGAGCGTGAATTCTGCCCCGAGAGAATGGCCGAATGTTACTGGGAAGTATACGCCGAAGTCCTGGAGAAGAGCGCGAGGTAGACGGGAGTGACAGGAAAACGCAGACGCTCAAAGTCCGGCCGGCGGACGCGGATAGCATCCGACGGCGCGCCCGAGAAACGCGGCGCATCCAGGAAAAAACGTCTAATCATCGCCCTGACAAGCTTGTTTCTATTGCTGGCAATTGCCGGTGCGGCGGTTTATTTCTACTTCTTCGACGGCAAAATTCTGCAGGATTGGCTAAATCTGTCCGCTTTGAATCCCGTTAAAGTCCCGGGCCGCCTGGCCACCTGTCCTTTAGACGGTTCGGTCGTCAAGGATGAGAAATTGATCAACCGCCGGCCACTGATCGTTAAGGTCGAAAACTTATTGGAAGCCAGACCGCAGTCCGGACTGGAACAAGCAGACATTGTTATCGAGTCGATGGCGGAGGGGGGCATAACCCGGTTTGCGGTTGTTTACCTCTGTCGGGACGCCGATGAGATCGGCCCTGTCAGAAGCGCCCGCCAGCAGGACATAATCTTTATTCACGAATATGACGCGCTGTTCGCGCACGTCGGCGGCAGCGACGCCTGGGTCCGTGACAAAGACGGCGCGATCGCCGATCTAGACGAATTTTCTTTCGGCGACGCTTACTGGCGAAACGATGATAAGTATGCGCCGCATAACGTTTACACTACGACGACGCGGCTGCATAAAGCGGCGCAGGCGGAAGAGCTGGAGAAGGTTGCCGCGCTTGACAGCTGGGCTTTCAAAGCTGATAAGCCGGCCAAGAAAGGGCAGGCCGGGATGACTGTATCTGTTGAGATTCCCTATGGAGCCGACTGCGACACCCGATACGATTACGATTACGTGACCAACAATTATCTCAGATTCGTCGCCGGCGAACCTTTCACGGACGCGGTCAGCGGCAGACAACTCGGGCCGAAAAATGTCGTCGTCATGTATGTAAATTATTATTCGTCCGACGACGGCGAGGAGTACGGTTTGGGAGGCACGGACAGCATGGAGCTTGTCGGCGAGGGGAAAGCGGTCGTTTTTAGGGACGGTGTCGCCGTTGAAGGAAGGTGGACGAAATCCTCGACTTCGGGGCGGACAATGTTCCTGGACGCCGAGGGCCGCCCGATTGAGTTTAACCGCGGCCAGATTTGGCTGGAAATCATACCCTCAAGCTGGGATATTACTCTAACCGCGGGAGAAACGCTCCTGCCTTGATGTGCTATAATCACAGTTATCAAAACCGCGGAAACCCGTGTTTGGAGGTCGTTCTATCATGGCGAAAGAAGGAACACTAAGGGTAAAAACCGGCTTAGCCGAGATGTTAAAAGGCGGCGTTATTATGGACGTCACCAATGTTGAGCAGGCAAAAATCGCCGAAGACGCCGGAGCGGTATCAGTTATGGCGTTGGAACGGGTGCCGTCCGACATCCGGGCGTCTGGAGGCGTGGCCAGAATGGCCGATCCGGCGATCATCGAAAATATTATGAAAGCCGTCACCATCCCCGTAATGGCCAAGGCCAGGATCGGGCATTTCGCGGAAGCCCGCATTTTAGAGTCTTTGGGCGTGGATTACGTCGACGAAAGCGAAGTTCTTACGCCGGCCGACGAGGACAATCATATCAACAAGTGGGATTTTAAGGTGCCTTTCGTCTGCGGCGCCAGAAACCTGGGCGAGGCGCTCCGCCGTATCGGCGAAGGCGCGGCGATGATCCGGACCAAGGGTGAAGCCGGTACGGGCAACGTTGTCGAGGCGGTACGGCACATGCGGACGATAACCAACGAAATAAAGATGCTGACGGTGTTAGGCGACGAGGAGCTGATGAGCGCGGCGAAAGAGATTCAGGCGCCCTACGAGCTGGTCAGGGAGGTCGCAAAATCGGGCAAACTGCCGGTCGTCAATTTTGCCGCGGGCGGTATCTCGACTCCGGCCGACGCGTCGCTTATGATGTTGCTTGGCGTGGACGGTGTATTTGTCGGCTCAGGGATTTTTAAGTCCGACAATCCGTCAGCGATGGCCAAGGCTATCGTCGAGGCGACGACTCACTACAACGACCCCGCGCTGCTTGTCAAGGTGTCAAAGGGCATCGGCGACCCCATGCGAGGACTGAATATCGCTGACATCGAGGAAAAAGACCTGTTGCAGACACGCGGCCGGTAAGGAGGCCGAGTGCCTAGCGGCCCGTCAATCGGCGTTCTCGCCCTCCAGGGAGCCGTGAGGGAACACGCCGCCTGTCTCTCTAAGGCTGGCGCCAAACCCGTCCCGGTTAAGCGGACGGGACAACTCGAGGTTCTTGACGGACTTATCATCCCGGGCGGAGAAAGCACCACAATCGGCAAGCTTATGGTCAAGTATGGTTTTATCGAGGCCGTCAAGGATTTCGCCCGCCAGGGCAAACCCGTCTACGGCACCTGCGCCGGTCTTATAATCGTAGCGAAACGTGTTTATGAAGGGACGCCGCCCTGGCTGGAACTTATGGACATAGAAGCCCGGCGCAACGCCTTCGGACGTCAGCAGGAAAGCTTTGAAGCCCCCCTGGAAATCGCCGGATTCGACAAGCCCTTCACCGGCGTTTTTATCAGAGCGCCGTGGATCGAGGAAGCAGGTCCCAAGGTTACGGTTTTGGCTGAATATGATGGTAGAATAGTCATGGCCGAGGAGCAAAACATTCTGGTGACCGCGTTCCATCCGGAGCTGACGGAAGACACGCGAATCCACGAATACTTCATCGACATGATAAAGAATAGTGGTTAGCAGTTGGTGGTTAGTGTGGTTTTAAGCTGGCGGTTCTTAATTAGACTAATTACTAACAACTAACGACTAACCGCAACGCTGGAGGTTTTATGTCCGGCCATAGCAAATGGGCATCCATCAAACACAAAAAGGGCGCGACCGACGCGAAGCGAGGCGCGCTGTTCAGCAAGCTTGTTCGCGCCATCACCGTGGCGGCCAAGAACGGCGGCGGCGACCCCAAGAATAATGCCGCGCTGGTCCAGGCTATTGATAAGGCGAAAGAGAACAGCATGCCGGCCGAGAACATTGATCGCGCCATCAAGCGGGGCACCGGCGAGCTCGAGGGCGCCAGTTACGAGGATATTGTCTATGAGGGCTATGGTCCTAACGGTGTTGCCGTGATGGTCGAAGTTCTGACCGACAACCGTAACCGCACGGCCTCCGATATCCGCAACATCTTCAGTAAGTCGGGCGGGAGCTTGGGCGAGCAGGGCTGCGTCAACTGGATGTTTCACAAGAAGGGCGTGATTCTCGTGCAGAAATCGGCCGGCCGGACCGAGGAAGAAATCATGGACGCGGCCATCGAGGGCGGCGCTGAAGACGTTACGGCGGGCAACGACCACTTCGAAATCCTTACTGATCCGGCTTCTTTCACTGAGGTCAAGAGCTATTTGGAAGGCAAAGGCATGGCCGTGGAGTCGGCCGAGGTTACCATGTTTCCGGCCACAACGGTCAAGCTGGACGAAGCCGGCGCGCGAAAGGTTCTCAGGCTGATGGACGCGCTTAACGAACAAGACGACGTCCAGGACGCCTACGCGAATTTCGATATCCCCGACGATATCCTCGAAACCGTCGCCAAGAGCCTGTAACGAATACGAATCCGCAGGAAACGGGGGAACGGATGGTCATACTGGGCATAGATCCCGGCACAGCGAGATGCGGCTACGGCATCATCAGTGAGAATGGCAGTTCTCTGTCGTTGGTGGAATGCGGCCTGATTGAAACGCCGCCCGGCACATCCGACGCCGATCGCTTAACAGCCATCTATAATCGTCTCTCTAACCTTCTGACACAACATAAGCCGCAAGCGATAGCGGTGGAACAGCTTTTCTACGGCAACAATTCTCGGACCGCCATGGCCGTCGGGCAAGCCAGAGGCGTTATCTTGCTGGCCGCGGCCCTCAGCGGACTCGCCACGGCCGAGTATACTCCGGTTCAGGTCAAGCAAGCCGTCAGCGGATATGGCGCGGCCGACAAACAGCAGGTCAAGGCTATGGTAATAACGCTGCTGAATCTTAAAGAACTGAAGGGGCACGACGACATTTCGGACGCGCTCGCCGTGGCGATCTGCCATTCGTTTAGCCGTCGCTTGACAGGAAAAATCGAAAGGGCGGTCCAATGATCGCCTCCCTCACCGGCACTATTGTCAAAAAAGAACCCGATCGAATAATTCTTGATGTCGGCGGTGTCGGCTACGAGGCTTTCGTTTCTTTGAATACACTGGCCGGTCTGCCGGAAACGGGCCAAACGACAAGCCTTCACACCTATCTTCATGTCAGAGAAGACACGATGCAGCTTTTCGGCTTCTCCAGCGACGAGGAAAAGGACCTGTTTCTAAAGCTTATCTGTGTCAGCGGGTTCGGGCCTAAACTGGCGTTGTCTATCCTAAGCGTGTTTCCGCCGGCCGCTTTGGTAAAGGTCCTGGCCGGCAGCGACGTCAAAGCCTTGACGACTATTCCCGGCGTCGGACAAAAGGGCGCCAAGCGGTTGGTGCTCGAGCTGCAAGAGAAGCTGGTGCCGGCGGAAGAAGCCGGTCTGCCCGCCGCCGCGGCGCCCGGCGCTCTGGCCGCGTTCGTTGAAGCCAAAGAGGCCCTGGTCGGTTTGGGATACTCCGCGGCGGAAGCGGGCCGCGCATTGGAAGGCTATCCCGAGGAAGAATCCCCGGCTTTGGAAAGCGTGTTAAAGTACGCTTTGAAGAACCTGTCCCAAGTATAGTGAAGAGTGATTAGTGACGAGTGAAGAGAAAATGCCAGATTTAGAAGATAGGATATTAAATCCGGAGGAAATACCGGAAGAAATAGAACTAGACATTACCCTGCGTCCTCGCAGGATGACCGAGTTTATCGGACAGGCGAAGACAAAAGACCATTTAGGCGTCCTGATCGAAGCAGCCAAGAACCGCGGGGAGCCGTTGGACCACGTTCTGTTGTGCGGTCCGCCGGGCTTGGGTAAAACCACTCTGGCCGGCATTATCGCCGCTGAACTGGAGGTTGCCTTAAGGAGCACCTCGGGTCCGGCTATGGAGCGGGCGGGTGACGTGGCCGCGATCCTTAGCAACCTGGAACCGGGCGATGTCCTGTTCATTGACGAGATTCACCGTTTAAACCGTCAGATAGAGGAGGTCCTTTATCCGGCGATGGAGGATTTCAAGATCGACATCGTCGTCGGCAAGGGGCCAAGCGCCCGTTCGCTTAGACTGGACGTCCCTAGATTTACCCTGGTCGGAGCGACAACGAGGACCGGTTTGATCACCAGCCCCTTGAGAGACCGTTTTGGCATGACGGCTCGTCTTGACTATTATGGCCCCGAAGATTTAAAAGCAATCGTCAAACGGGCGGCCCGCATCCTTGATGTGGCTATCGACGAAGCCGGAGCGGCGGAAATCGCCGGCCGCGGACGCGGCACGCCCAGGATAGCGAACCGCTTGCTCAAACGGGTGCGCGACTATGCCCAGGTCAAAGGGGACGGGACGATAACAGGCGAGCTGGCCGCCAAAGCGTTGTCTTTCTTTGAGGTCGATAAGTTAGGGCTGGATAAGCTTGATATCAGGATTCTGAAGGCGCTTATAGATAAATTCAAGGGTAGCCCGGTCGGCTTAAACACCCTGGCCGACGCCGTCGGAGAGGAGCCCCAGACGATCGAGGAAGTCTACGAGCCCTACCTTTTGCAGCTCGGCCTGCTTAAACGCACTCAGCGGGGTCGCGTGGCGACCGAACGGGCTTACGAGCATTTCGGATTGACCATGTCTGATGAGGCCAAACTGTTTTGAAGATATTAATGCACGCATGCTGTGGACCGTGTTTGATCTATCCGGCCGAGACGCTTCGGGAACAGGGCCACAAGTTGACCGCTTTCTTCTACAATCCCAACATCCACCCATATTCAGAATTTGCCCGCCGTAACCAGGCGTTTCGGGAGTATTGCGGCCGGGCCGGGCTGACAGCCGTTGAGGAAGACTACGACTATAAGAATTACCTGCGCCAGACGATTTTCGCGGAAGAAAACCGTTGTGCCGTCTGCTACCGGATGCGGCTTGGGAAAACGGCCGAGACCGCCGCTCAGGGCGGCTATGACGCCTTCTCGACCAGTCTGTTGGTCAGCCCATATCAAAGGCATGAGGAGTTAAAAGAGGCTGGGGAAGCGGCGGCTGCCGAAACCGGCGTCGCCTTTTTCTACGAAGACTGGCGGGATGGTTTCCGGGAAGGGCGCCGCAGAGCGAGAACGATGGGACTGTACAGTCAGAAATACTGCGGCTGCATTTATTCCGAAGAGGAAAGGTTCGCCGGGGGATGAGAACCGCCGATTTTGAATATTCTCTGCCGCCGGAACTGATCGCCCAGGAACCGGTTGAGCCGCGCGATTCTTCCCGTTTACTTGTGGTTGACCGCTTGAGCGGCGAGATCACGCATCATGTCTTCCACGACCTGCCGGACTATCTTGAATCCGGAGACTGTTTAGTCGTCAACGAAACCCGGGTTATGCCGGCCCGGCTGCTCGGTCACAGGGCAGTTTCGGGAGGAGCCGTTGAAATCCTGCTCATCGCGCCTTTACCTGACGGGACATGGGAGGCTATGGTCAAACCGGGACGACGGCTGCAGCCGGGCGCGCGCGTAGAGTTCGACCCGCCGGTGTTAACGGCTGTCATCGAGGGCGTTTTGCCTGAAGGCCGCCGCAGCGTGCGTCTGGAATTCACCGGCGACGCGCTGGATGTCATCAAGCAGGTCGGAATGGTGCCGTTGCCGCCGTATATCCACCAACCCCTGTCCGACTCCGAAAGATATCAAACCGTTTATTCCGCCAGGGAGACAAGCGTCGCGGCGCCGACAGCGGGCCTGCATTTTACGCCGCAACTTCTGGAAAGAATCAGACAAGCAGGCGTTGAGCTAGCGGCGGTCGATCTAACCGTCGGCCCCGGCACATTTCAACCGGTCAGGATGAACAAGGTTGAGGACCATATTATGCACAGCGAGGCCTTTGAGCTGCCGGCCGCCGCGGCCGGGGTTATTAACCGATGCCGTTGCGCCGGCGGGCGTGTTTTCGCGGTCGGGACGACTTCAGCCCGGGTGTTGGAATCTATGGCCAAGGCCGACGGGACGGTTCGAGCCGGGGCCGGAGCGACCGACTTGTTCATCTATCCCGGATATAAATTCAGAGCGGTAGACTCTCTGGTCACAAACTTTCACCTGCCGCGGTCGACCTTGCTTATGCTGGTTTGTGCCTTCGCCGGACGCGAGCTTATAATGAAAGCATACAAGGAAGCGGTCGCCGAAAGGTACCGTTTCTATAGCTTCGGCGACACGATGGTGATACTTTGAGCACCGGCTTTTTTGACATCGAAACCCAAAATCTGTTCGCCGACGTCGGCGGCCGCGGCGGGCTGGAGAAATTGAGGTTGTCGGTCGCCGGTCTAATCGTCGACGACCAGCCCTGCTGCTTCTACGAGGAAGAAGACGCCTCCGACTTGATCGACGTCCTGTCCGGCCTGGACCTCATTGTCGGGCACAACCTTCTGCGTTTCGACTATCCGGTGCTGACGCCTTACGACGACAAGCGGCTGCTCCCCAAACTCGTCCCGAAAACCCTGGACACGTGGGCCTATATTTATTGTCGGACGCAAGAAATGGTCAGCCTGAACAACCTGACCCGGAACAATATCGGCTTTGCCAAAAGCGGGTATGGAGGCGATATGCCCAGGCTCTGGCGGGAAGGAAAAAAAGACGAGGTCAAGGAGTACAACCGGCACGACGTCGAACTTACCAAAGGCGTCTATCTGCACGGGGTGCAAAAGGGCTATGTCTGGTATACGTCCAGGCGTAAGGCGGACGAAGATCCGGGAGCCGATCCCCGCGTTAAGCTAGAGGTTGACTGGTAAATGGCCCGACAATGCCGCATTAAACCGAGGGGCAAAGGTCCCTTTCTGGTCATCGATTTGTACACCCGTCTGCTGGATAGCTTCGGGCAGCAGGGTTGGTGGCCGGGTGACGGCGCTTTTGAGACAATAACCGGCGCCATCCTCACCCAGAATACCGCTTGGACGAACGTTGAGAAGGCGATCGCGGCGTTAAAGCGCTCAGGCTTGCTGGAACCCGCGGAAATGGCCGGGGCGGACGAGGCGGCGTTAGCTGAGCTGATTAAGCCGGCGGGATACTTTCGCCAAAAGGCCGGCCGGATAAAGGGCTTGGCCGTCTGGCTGATGGAGACATGGGACGGCGATTTGGATAAGATGTTTAAGTCGCCGACTTTGACGCTCAGGCATCAGCTTTTGTAACGTCCGGGAATCGGCCCGGAGACGGCGGATTCAATCATTTTATACGCCGGCGGCCGGGCTGTCTTTGTCATCGATGCCTATACCAAGCGCATCGTCGGACGCGTCGGTTTAACGAAACTCGACGGTTATCATGAACTGCAGAAGTTTTTCGAGCGTAATCTGCCCGTGGACGTCGAACTATACAAGGAATATCATGCGTTATTGGTGGAGTTGGGCAAGAGACACTGCCCGGCCGACCTCATCAAGGCCAAGTGCGGGACCTGTCCGGTAGGAGTCGACTGTGAAAATAATCTACTCGCCTAAGTACGAAGTTGACGTCGGTCATCACGTTTTTGTGATGGCCAAATACAGGCTCACTAAAGAGAAACTCATAGCCTTAAGGGAATTCTCGGAATCCGACTTTCTTGAGCCGGAGCCGGCCGGCGACGCCGATATCCTACTGGCGCACAACCCCGTCTATGTTGACAAGCTGAAAACCGGGACGCTAACCGCTCAGGAGCTATATGCGCTGGAAATAAAGTATTCGCCGGCGCTGGTCGCCGCGGCCTGGCTCTGGGCCGGAGGCAGCATAATGGCCGCCCGTCTGGCTTTGGAGACAGGCGCCTGTTATCACCTGGGTGGGGGCTTTCATCACGCTTTTCCCGACCACGGCGAGGGATTTTGCGTTATCAACGACCACGCCGTCGCCATCCGCAAGCTGATTGCCGAGAAGACCATCCGGTACGCCATGGTAATCGACTGCGACGTTCATCAAGCCAACGGCACGGCCGGCATCTTCGCCGATGAGTCCGACGTCTTTACCTTCTCCATTCATCAGGAACACAATTATCCGGCGCTCAGGCCGCCCAGCGACATTGACATCGGCCTGCCGGACGAGACAGGTGACGCGGTCTATCTGGAAGAGCTGGAAACGGGCCTAAACGGGGCGCTGGCCAGGTTCTACCCGGACCTGATCTTCTACGTCGCTGGCGCTGACGCGTACCGGTATGACCAGATAGGAGGCTTAGGCCTGACCATCGAGGGCTTGAAAAAGAGGGACGAGCTGGTATTCAAAACGGCTAAGGCCAAGGGCATCTCCGTCGCGACAGTGCTGGCGGGCGGCTATGCCAGCGATTTAGATGATCTGATTCAGATTCATGTCAATACGGCCATAGTGCAGAAAAAGATAATGAGATAGGGGGTAGGTTATGAAGCTAGAACCCAAACAATGGTATCGCGCGATGGCGCCGCGGCTGACGGTGCTGGTCACCACGGTCGACAAAGAGGGCAACCATAACGCGGCGCCGTTCAGCTTCTGTATGCCGGTAAGCGTCGATCCGCCGCTGGTGGCGATCGCCTCGGCTTACAAGCGCCATACGTTGGCCAACATCAGGGAAACAAAACAATTCGTTATCAACATCCCCGGGGAGTGGCTGGTCGCGGCGGTGTGGAAGTGCGCCGATCCGCTGCCGAAGGGGGAGAGCGAGCTTGAACACACAGGACTCAGGCCGGGTAAGTCGGAGAAGGTTGAGGCGCCGTATGTTATCGACAGCGCCGCTTATTTCGAATGCGAGTTGGAGTGGGAGAAAGACGCGGGCGATCATGCTATTGTCGTCGGGCGCGTCGTCAACGCGGTCGTCAAAGACGAGTTCTGGAAAAACGGCGAACTGGATTTCCAGACGGCCTTGCCTCTTCTGCACCTTGGCGGACGCCGGTTTACCGTGGGTGAGCGGGAAATCATCAGTTTAAACCAATAATGGGCATAAGTTTTAAGGTAACCGCCACGTCGTCAAAAACCAAAGCCCGGATCGGCCGCTTAACGACGCCTCACGGCGAGATTGAAACACCTGTCTTCATGCCGGTCGGTTCCAAGGCCGCGGTTCGGACTATGACGCCTGACGAACTTAAGCAAGCCGGCGCTACGATGATTCTGTCCAACGCATATCATCTTTACCTGCGCCCGGGCACTGATTTATTGAAGAAGTTCGGCGGGCTCCACGAGTTCATGCGCTGGGACGGTCCGATCCTGACCGACAGCGGCGGTTATCAGGTCTTCAGCTTAAGTCATATCCTCAAGATTGACGACGATGGCGTCAAATTCAGAAGCCCGATCGACGGCTCCCAGCATTTCCTGACGCCCGAGGATGTCGTCGACATCCAAGCGGCTATCGGGTCAGATATAGCCATGGTTCTTGATGAGTGCCCGCCTTATCCGGCCGACCGCGAACACGTTCAACGCGCCAACGCCCGCACCCTGGATTGGGCCCAACGCTCCACCCAATACTATCGTACTCCAGGGCACGATAGTGATACAGGTCAGGCCTTGTTTGGCATCGTCCAGGGCGGCGTGTTCCCGGATTTGAGGCGGGAGAGCGCGTTGGCTATTACCGATCTTGATTTTCCGGGTTACGGAATCGGGGGATTGAGCGTCGGGGAGCCGCGGGAACAGATGTGGGAAGCGCTGGACGCGGCGGTCGAACACCTGCCGGCGGATAAGCCCAGGTATCTTATGGGCCTGGGCGATCCGGAGGGGATCGAGAAAGCGATTCACGCCGGCGTGGACATGTTCGACTGCGTCATGCCGACGCGGATCGCGCGCAACGGCACGGCTTTTACCAAAGACGGGCGGCTGAACATCTTGAACGCGAAGAATACAGACGACGCCGGTCCGTTAGACGAGGGCTGCGGCTGCTACACTTGCCGCAATTTCAGCCGCGCCTATGTGAAACACCTGTACAAGACGGGCGAGACCCTTGCTCTTCGCCTGATGACGTGCCATAATTTATACTTTGTGTTCACATTGATTGAGCGTGTTAAGGAGGACGTCAAAGCATGCAGCAAATCTTAGGCCCGCTGATTTTTTTCGCCGTGGCTTTAGGAATCTATTACGCCCTTTTCATATTCCCCCAACAGAAACAGTCGAGGGAACGCCGCGAGGTCATTGCGGCGATTCAGCCGGGCGATGAAATCGTCACCTACGGCGGGATATTCGGCGTGGTTAAAGAGGTCGAGGAGAACTGGGTTATCCTGACGATCGCCGACGGCGTAGACATCAAGGCGGCCAAGGAAGCCATTGTCATGCGGCGCGAGCCGGATTCCGGCGAGGACAAGAAAGAAGCCGGGGATGGAAAATAAAATCAATCCGATAACGCTAAAGGATATCGAGAAACGCTCTGACGTTAGGCTCTATGTCACCCATGCCGACGACTTTATGGAGAAATACGGTTATACGGAACATGGTTTCCGGCACGCCGGCTTGGTCGCCAGCATCAGCAAGAACATACTGGCCAGGTTGGGCTTTCCGCAGCGAACCGTGGACATTGGAGAGCTGGCCGGGTATCTGCACGACATCGGCAACGTCGTCTGCCGCCAGGACCACGAGCAGATGGGCGCCGTTCTGGCCGAGAGGATTCTTCGGGACCAGGGAATGGACTTCGGCGAGATCGCCTTGATTATGAACGCCATCGGCAACCACGAGGAAGACACCGGCTGGACGGCCAGCGAGATCGGCGCGGCGGTCGTGATCGCCGATAAGAGCGACGTCCACGTGACGCGCGTTCGCAACCAGGATCAAGAAACGTTTGATATCCACGACCGCGTAAACTTCGCGGCCAAGCAGTCCTTCCTGCGAGTCGACGAAGCGCAAAGGCTGCTAATCCTGGAACTCGATATAGACACGACGATTAGCGACGTAATGGAATACTTTGAGATATTCCTGGCCAGAATGGAGATGTGCCAGCGGGCGGCGGAGTTTCTGAACGCCCGTTTCAGTTTAGTTATCAATGGTGTTAAACTCTTATAGTTCGGTACTAGTTTAGAAAGAGGCGTTTTGGTAGACAGGTCAAAATACGTTGGTTTTCTGATACTCTCGCTGGTAATTGTAGTGGTTTCAGCCTACCTTATTTATCCCGTCGATAAATCTATTAAACTAGGTCTGGACCTGCAGGGCGGCGCTAGCGTACAACTGGAGGCCAAGGGCTCGGCCAAAGCGCCGGTAACCACGGCGTCCATGGACCAAGCGGAGAACATTATCCGCCAGCGCGTGGACAAGCTGGGCGTTGCAGAACCTGGTATTATCCGGGAGGGTCAGACATTCATACAGGTTCAGCTGCCGGGCATCAAAGACCCTGACAAGGCGCTGGCCATCATCGGCAAGACGGCTTTGCTTGAGTTCCGTGAAGTTTTGGAGACCGAACCGATCGGCGGCAGCAAGCTTAAAGTGACAAAGAATCCGACATCGGACAAGGAATCCGTTATCGTCGACAAGGACAAAAAGGAAAAATACCGTGTCGGGCCGACCTTGATGACAGGGAGCGCTCTGGCTTCGGCCGCGACCGGATTCGACCAGTTCAACAAAGCCGAAATCAACATCACGTTCAGCGCGGAGGGCGGTAAACTTTTTGACGAAGTGGCCGTCAAAACCTATCAAAAACAGCTGGCGATCGTTCTGGACGATTCGGTCCAATCGGCACCCGTCATCCAATCAAAAACCTACAACGGACGGGCTGTAATCTCGGGCAATTTTACGACCGAAGAAGCCAACACCCTGGCGCTGGTTCTGCAAACCGGCGCCTTGCCGGTCAAACTGGAGATGTCCGACGTCCAGACGGTCGGTGCGACGCTCGGCAGAGACTCGCTCAGGGCTGGTTTAACTGCGCTGATTATTGGTTTCCTTCTGGTTATCGTATATTTTCTTATATATTACCGTGGCCTCGGCATCCTGGCCACCCTCGCCTTAACCGCCTTTGCCTTGGTCGTTTTCGGCGTTGCCGCTTTCTTCGGGACGTACGGCAACTCTATCGGGTTATATTGGAACATGACCTTGCCGGGTTTGGCCGGCATTATCTTAAGCGTCGGCGTCGCCGCCGACTCAAGTATCGTTATTCTTGAGCGCATCAAGGAAGAGGTAGCCGATGGCAAAACTTTCCGCGTTGCCAATGAAGGCGGCTTCAAACACGGCTTTCTAACGATGGTCGACGCCAACTTCGTTACCTTTATCACGGCTTTTGTGTTGTATGTCCTGGCGGTCGGACCGGTTCGCGGTTTCGCGTTCACTCTGATGCTAGGCGTCGTAATTGACCTTTTCATCACGTTTTTCTTTCTACAACCAATGCTTGGCTATGTGCTCAACTACAAACCTCTGCAAAAGAGCTGGTTTACCAGTATGAAGGGGGCGAGCTAAGGTGTATCATCGCTTCCACATTAACTTTATTGGCCGCAAATGGTTGTGGTTCGGCATCTCCGGGGGAATCATCCTGGTCGGGCTGATTGCCGTCCTGTTGGGCGGGCTGCAGTGGGGCATTGAGTTCCAGAGCGGTAACCAGTACACCGTACGGTTCGATAAGACACCTTCGGTGGCGCAAGTCCGGGCTGTGCTGGATAAACTCAAACTCGGGTCGGCAACGATTCAGCCTATTGGTGACGGGAACGAGTATTTTATCCGCACACCGCGGTTATCGGCCAATACGCGTTCCGTGGTCACCAGTGCTCTGAAGAAGGAATTTAAAGTCGCGGACATCAGCACACGTGAGATTGGACCGGTTTGGGGCAAACAAGTCACCGACGGGAACATCTTGGTGCGTATCAAATCGCTCTTGACGGGCAAAACGGTCAGCGCAGGTGCCGTCAAGGCTCTTTTAGCTTCGCTTCTGGTTTTGCTTCTTTATATTAGTATTAGGTTTGAGTTTAAGATGGCTGTCGCGGCGATTGTCGCGTTGGTCCATGACGCCCTGATTGTTGTCGGTATTTATGCGGCCGTCGGCTTGCTGGAGACGAAAGTTGGCCTGACCTGGATTCCGACAGAGATTACTTCTAATACAGTGGCCGCTCTGTTAACCATCCTCGGTTTTTCGTTATATGACACTATTGTTGTTTTCCATAGGATTAAAGAGAACACGGAGCTGATCGGCAAGCGGACATATTCGATCATGGCCAATGACTCCATCAACCAGGTCTTGATGCGGAGCGTCAATACGTCGGTAACGGCTTTGATACCGGTAACTGTACTGTTGCTGTTCGGCGGGGAGACCTTGAAGGACTTCGCTTTCGCCATGTTCGTCGGTCTGATGTCCGGCGCTTACTCGTCAATCTTTATCGCCAGCCCCATCCTGGCGATGTGGAAGGAAACGGAAGAACGTTATCGTTTGATCCGTCAAAAGCTGGCCTCCGCTCCCCAAGCTAAGACGCCTATTGCTCCACCTGCTGAAACTCCCTCTCCCTTGAGGGGAGAGGATTGGGGTGAGGGTGCGATTCCCGCCCAAACATCCGTAGAATCCGCTGAATTAACCGCTCCCAAGCCGCAAATGTCCGCGGCCCAAAAAGCCAAGAAGAAAAAAAAGAAGAAAAGACGCTAGTAATAGACTGCGATTGAGACTAGCAAATAATCTTCGAGCGAGCTTATAGCGAGTTTTCCCCGAGCTTGTCGAGGGGTAGAGAAGCGGTTTAAGGTACGGTCGCGAGTGTGGTATGGCCCGCTTGATCGGTAACCGTTATCGTAGAGCCGGGTCCGGGACTGACATCGAAACGATACCAAGCCGGAATCGAGGTAACATACGACGCCCAGGGTATGACCGCTATGCCCGAATTTGCCGGCAGCCACTTTGAGCTGGTCGCGGCGTTCACGTAGACGTTTTCGTTTATCTCAAGATATGTGCTGTTGTTAGGGGTTGTCCCGAAGGTCTGAACCTTATTGACCAAGGGCGCTGCCGTTATCTTATGATAGTCATACTGCAGTTTAGCGGCGGCGACGAAGACCAACGGGTCTCTCGGGCAAACACGCATCAGGACTTGTCCGGTCGTGCGGTTTATCGCCCAAAACGGCACGTAGCCTGTTGTAGATGACAAGAAAGCGCCGCCCGCGTCGCGATCGATGGATAACCAGGTTTGTCCCGTGTAGTTGCTCCAATCATAAAATTGCCGTTCTACCTTGTCTTGTGTGAGACTGCCCCAGACCCCGGAGACTATCCCATACTGCTCTGTCGTAATCCAATAACCTTCGTAACCGATGTCATTGACTGACGGCACCGGTAGGCTAAACCAGTATTCAGCATAGGTGGTGTAATTGCCCGTCGCCAGGTTGCCAAAATCGATGGCGCTTCCATTCGGAGCTGTGAATAAGATGCCCGTGTATGTTTTTTGTTGGGAAGCCACATATTGCTGGGTGCGATAGGCGTAGCCGAACGTTCCGACTTTATCGGGCTGGTCGGAGAGCACCAAAGTGGGCATCCCCGTACTTAAGAGTTCCAGGTTGTGAATAATTTGCGCGCCGCTGTAGTAGAAGTTGTAACTGGAGAGTGGAATTGTGGTATAACTGCTGCTCAAGGCCGCAATCTTGTAGTACCCAGCCGGGAGACCGACAAACGAAAAACCTCCGTCACCGCCGGTGGAGTAGGCCTGAATAACTGTTCCGAGTGAGTTGTAAAGGGTGACGACGGCGCCGGGAATCGGCAAACCGCTCAGCCTATCCAAGACATATCCCCAAATCGGATCGCTTGGGGACCAGACACGTGACGGTGTCGGCGTCGGTCCGGGGGCCGGCCCCGGCACCGGAGTGACTCCACCCGATGTACCGCCGGTTGTCGTTGAAACTGGCGTGGCGGAACCCGGCGGAGTGGCCTGCCCGGATTGGCGTTTCAATCCTTGAATGGCCAGTAGCGTTGGATCGGTGTTACCGTTCCATACGGGTTCGGGATTATATGATTCAGGAGTTACTTTCTTGGGAGAAAAAGGCTGGACGACCTGACCCACTGCGCAGCCGCCGAAAAACGAGGCCGGCAGGACCATCATCAACGCTATAGAAATAAGTCGGACTGCCTTTGTCTTAACGAGCCTTCTCAGTGTGAATCCTTTCGTCGTTCTCATAATTACTAGCTCTTTATCGGCAGTTCCCTCCAACGGCTTGAACGCTCGCGCTCGTCAAGCACTCTAATTGTAGAATAGTCTAGTAAACCAAGTCAAACAATCAACCTATGCTAAACTTGGCTCATGGTAGAAGGCCTTATAAAGAAGGTTAAGAAATACAACAAAGACGTTGATATCAAGCTCATCAAACGGGCTTATGAGTTCGCTTACCGCAGCCACACGGACCAGTTCCGAAAGTCAGGCGAGCAGTATATCCTTCATCCGCTTGGCGTAGCCGAGATTTTGGCCGGCCTGGAGCTGGACACCCCGTCAATCGCCGCGGGGCTCCTACACGATGTGGTTGAAGACAGCTCGGCCACCGTCGCCGAGATCGAGAAGGAATTCGGTCCGGAAATCGCGGCTTTGGTGGACGGCGTGACCAAAATCAGCCGCATCAAGTTTAAGAAATCCGAGGAAGACCAGGTAAAAAGCATTCGCAAGATGCTCGTAGCCATGGCCAAGGACATCAGGGTGATTTTGATCAAATTGGCCGACCGTCTTCATAACATGCGGACGCTGTCTCACTTAAGCTCGGAGAAGCAGCGCCTTAAGGCGCAGGAAACTTTGGATGTGTACGCGCCTCTGGCCCACAGGTTGGGAATGTACCAGATCAAGGACGAACTTGAGGACCTGGCATTCCTGAACCTGTATCCGAAGCAGTACGCCGAAATCGTTCATCTGGTTAGTCAGAGGGCTCAGGAGCGAGAGGCGTACTTACATGAGATTATGGCCGCCATCAAGGACGACCTGAAGAAAAGCAAGATCAAGGCGGAGATCAGAGGAAGGGCCAAGCACTACTACAGTATCTACCGTAAGATGATTCGCGACCACGTCGAGTTCGCCAAGATTTACGACCTGATCGCCATCCGCGTCATCGTTGATTCGATCAAGGACTGCTACGCGGCGTTGGGCGCCATCCACGCCATCTATAAGCCGATACCCGGCCGGTTTAAGGATTACATCGCCATGCCCAAGTTCAACATGTACCAGGGCCTCCACACGACTGTCGTCGGACCGGGAGGCAAGCATCTGGAAATCCAGATCAGGACCAAGGCGATGCACCGGACGGCCGAGTATGGCATTGCCGCCCACTGGAGATATAAGGAAGGCGAAAAGGGCAGGGACGAATTCGAGGAGCGCCTGGCCTGGCTCCGGCAGATGCTGGAGTGGCAAAGCGAGGTCAAGGACCCCAAGGAATTCATGGAGACCTTGCGCATCGACCTGATGGAGAACGAAGTTTATGTCTTTACGCCCAAAGGCCAGGTCCTAAGCTTCCCGCGCGGCGCGACGCCGCTTGATTTCGCCTATACGGTTCATACCGACGTCGGCAATACCTGCGTCGGCGCCCGGATAAACGGGCGGATCGTCCCGCTGAGTTACGAGCTCGATAGCGGCGATACGGTAGAGATCATGACCTCAAAATCGAGCAGCGGACCAAGCCGGGACTGGTTGAACCTGGTCAAGACGAACCGGGCTAAGAACAAGATCAGGCAGTATTTCGCCAGGATTGAGAAAAAAGAGAACCTGGAGCTCGGCCGGGAGGCGCTGCAGAAAGCTGTCCGCAAACAAGGCTTGGCGATGAAGAAAGCGATGGCCGACGAGCTGCTGGCCGAGATCGCCCGCGAGGCGCACTTTGAAGGCGTCAACGATTTATACCTGAACATCGGCAACGGGGCGGTCTCCGCTACCCACATCGTCAACCGGATTATGCACAAACTCACCGGGGAGGCGCCGAAAGAGCCGGAAGACAAAGTCACGCTGGAGTCGATCAAGGAAGCGGCTCGGGCCAGGGCGAAAGCCGGCAAACCAGGCGGCAGCGGCGTGGTTGTCGAAGGATTGGGGGACGTCCTGGTACGTTTAGGCAGATGCTGCAATCCCGTGCCGCCGGACGTGATCGTCGGCTTCATCACCCGTGGCCGCGGGGTTTCGATCCACCGCTCCGACTGCCCGAACGTTAAGGATTTGAAGAACGAACCCGACCGGTTCATCAAGGTAAAGTGGGCCGACAAGGTGGCGGCGGCCTTTCCCGTCGAGGTTAAGGTGGAAGCGCTGGACCGGACCAAACTTTTGCGCGATATCACCAATGTGCTGGCCGAATACAACATCAACATCATGAGCGCGTCCGTGGCTATAGATCGCGAGAACGTGACCACGACCAAACTTATCTTCGAGGTTGGCAACGTGTCGCTGTTAAAGGACGTTTTGCTGAATATAAAGAAGATCGACGGCGTGTTCGACGCTTACCGCGTCCTGCCGACTTAGACTGGGAGCTAGGATGATAATCAAAACAGTAGTGGTGGGGCCCCTGGAGACGAATTGTTATATAGCGGCCTCCGTTCAAGGGGGTAAAGCTATGGTCATCGACCCGGGCGAAGACGTTGGTAAGATAATCTCGGCGCTTGAGGAAGACCGGCTTCAGCTCACCTATATCGTCACGACTCACGCGCATTTCGACCATATCCAAGCGGCGAAGGAACTGAAACAAGCCAAAGGCGGCGCCATCTACGGTCATCCGGCCGACAGTCTTCCGTTCGCTGATAAAGAACTGGCCGACGGGATGAAGTTCGACTTAGACGGGCTGGAGTTTAAGATTATGCATACGCCCGGTCATAGCGCGGGCAGCTGCTCTGTTTTGACAGAAGGCGCGATATTCTCCGGGGATCTGCTGTTCGAAGGAGCGGTCGGCCGGACCGATTTTCCCGGCGGAAGCGTCGATCAATTACTGGACTCGCTCGACAAGCTAAGGCTATTGCCGGAGGAAACGATCGTCTATCCGGGACACGGACCGTCGACGCGGCTCGGGCGGGAGATAAAGGTCAATCCGTTTTTCCAGGTGAGGGGGCGGGGTTGATGGTAGAGAACAGAAAGCTTTTAAACATGGCTAAGGAGGCGGCCGGCAAGGCCTATGCTCCATACTCCGGTTTCCAAGTGGGGGCGGCGCTCTTGGCCGACAGCGGCCTGGTCTATACCGCCGGCAACATGGAAAACTCAAGCTACTCATTGTCGTTATGCGCCGAGCGGGCGGCGCTGGCAAAGGCCGTCTCGGAGGGCGAACGGGAATTCCTAAAGATCGCTGTCTATAACAGCAAACAATACCCCGTTGTTCCCTGCGGCGCGTGTCTGCAGAGTCTGGCGGAATTCGACCCGGAGTTGGAAATCATCACCGAGAACGCCGACGGCGGTATCTCCGTAAAAAAACTCACCAAGTATCTGCCTCATGCATTCAAGCTCGAGGGGAAGAAATGTGAAGATCGTCATTAGACATACGGGCCGGCTTGACGCGGCGGCGCTTGAGGAACTGGCCGTACGTGAGCGCGAAATTCATCAAGAATGTTGTTTCAGGCAGTGGGACCTGCCGATATTTGCCGAACACGGGCGCAACTATGTCATGGAGGCGGGCGGCAAGTTTGTCGGGACCGCGCAAGTCGTCAGGGATTGGGACGACCCCGAAACCGTCTATCTAGCCGGTTTCGGGATTATCGAAAAGTGGCGGGGGCAAGGCTTGGGAGCGAGGTTTCTGGCTGAAATGATCAAACTATTGCGAGAAGAGGGCGTTCACGGCCTGGAGCTAACCGTCCGGCCTGACAATGAAGCTGCCATAAAAATCTATGAGGAAGCCGGTTTCAAGATCGTTGACGAACATCGCGAGAAGTACGGCCGGGGCGAGGATCGCTTGGTTCTGCGGTTGGATATGGGGGACGGCGGCTGATGGGAGAATTCAAGGAACACCGCTCCGGGTTTGTCGGGGTGGTCGGGCGCACCAACGTCGGCAAGTCGACTCTTATCAACACATTCGCTCACGCCAAGGTCGCCATCACCAGCCGGAAACCGCAGACGACGAGGAACACTATCCGTTGTATCATCACGCGTCCTGACGTCCAGATAATTTTCGTCGATACGCCCGGCTTTCATAAAGCCCATAATGTGTTTGGCGCCAGGCTGAACCGGCTGGTGGTCGGGACGCTATCGGAAGTCGACGCGGTCTTATTCCTGGTCGACGCGACTCGTGAAGACAGTCTGGGCGATCAATATGTCGCGGAACATGTCAAGAACGCCGGTACCCCGGCAATTGTCGCCTTGAATAAAATCGATAAGCTCACCAACCGGGAGGTCGCGGCGCGCGAGGAAGAGATAAAGCGGCTCGGAGAGTTCGCGGCCATAATCCCCATGTCCGCCAGAACGGGGCGAAACGTAGACATTCTTGTCACCGCGTTAGTCGGGCTGCTGCCCGAAGGACCCTTGCTTTATCCTCAAGATATGCTTACTGACCAGCCGGAGCGCTTCATTGTTGCCGAGTTCATCCGGGAGAAAATCCTGGAGTTGACAAGAAAAGAGGTTCCGCATAGTGTAGCAGTGATAATCGAGGAGATGTCCGAGCGGGCGGGCAAGAACATCGTTGACATAGAGGCCGCTATTTTTGTCGAGCGGGACAGCCAGAAGGGGATCATCATCGGTAAAGGCGGCGCTATGTTGAAGGAAGTCGGCACCCGCGCCCGGCGCGATATTGAGGCGCTTCTGGGGACCAAGGTGAATCTGAAATTATGGGTCGGGGTGGAGAAGGACTGGCGCAAACGAGAGGCCGCGATCACCCGATTGACGGAAGAATAAGGAGGACAAGCCTATGCCGGTAAATAGGTTTCAACTTGCCAAAATGATCGATTACGCGGCGCTGCAGGCCAACACCACCGAAAAACAAATCCGGAAGCTGTGCGCGGAAGCTAAGGAATTCCATGTCGCCAGCGTCTGCGTCAATCCGGCATACGTGGGATTGGCCGTCAATCTGTTAAAAGGCAGCGACGTGAAAGTCGGCTCGGTGGTTGATTTTCCCCTGGGCCAGTCGACGGTCCGGGTCAAGAGCTTCGAAGCCTTGGACTGTATCGGGCGGGGCGCCAACGAAATAGACATGGTTATGAACGTCGGCGCCTTGAAGTCGGGGCGGTTGGAGCTGGTTAAAAGAGGTATCGAATCCGTCGTCAAACTGGCCCGCGCCAAAGAACCTCAGCTCGGCCAGACTATTACGATCAAGGTCATCATTGAGGCCTGCTATCTTACCGATCAGCAGAAAAGGCAGGCTTCGGAAATCGTTAAAATGTCCGGCGCGGATTTTGTGAAAACGTCGACCGGTTTCGGATCGGGCGGGGCTACGGCCAAAGACGTCAAGTTGATCAGGGAAATAGTCGGTTTCGACGTCGGCGTCAAGGCAAGCGGCGGCATCAAAACCTGCGACAAAGCGCTCGAGCTCATCGAGGCCGGCGCCACCCGCATCGGCACCTCTCACGCCGTCCCTATTTTGGAAGAATGCGCCGAATAGAAAGTGCCTACTTATAAAGCCAAAGCGATTGTTCTGAACACCTTCAAACTGGGTGAAGCGGACAAGATCATCATTCTATACAGCGGCAGCCGGGGTAAGATACGGGCGGTCGCCAAGGGCGCCCGGAAGACCAAGAGCAAATTCGGCGGGACGCTGGAGCCGTTTACCGTGGCGGATATGATGTTCTACGAGGGCAAATCGCTCGACATCATCCAGCAGGCCGAAATCATCATGTCGTTTAAGGAAATCCGCGCCGACCTGGAAAAACTCAAGTACGGTTCGGTCTTGCTGGAGCTGATCGACAAGGTCGGCCAGGAGCGCGAGGAATCGTACGACTCCTTTTCGTTGTTACTGGCCGCGCTGCAGTGCCTGAAGGACGCCGCCGGCAACTACCGGACGTTATTGACTGTTTTTCAGTTGAAGCTGATGGTGATTCTGGGATACCGGCCGCACTTGTCCCGCTGTCCCGCTTGCGCCGGGCCTTTGCCGGAGGCCTCAGAGCAAGCGTATTTCAGCCTGAAATACGGCGGTTTGCTGTGCGACGGCTGCCTGCCGCGCGACCCGGAGGCGGTAGCGGTTTCGCCGGAAACCCGCGCCCACATTGAGCAGGCCTTGGATACGCCGCTGGCGCGATGGCAGGAGCTGGACTTTAACGCTGACAACGTCAAGGGCATCGCCCGGTTAACGGAAATGTTCGTCGCTTACCACCTTGACCGCAAGCTAAAAAGCCCCAGGCTCCTGGACATATAACCCGAAAGGGGGTCAGGCACGGGGCCTGGCCCCGTGCCTGACCCCAGTGCAGACGCCTGTTCTCGACAGACGACCACGTGATTTGCTACTATTTACCAATACCAAAGGAGCTTAAATAACCCTTGAACTTCCAAGAGATTATCCTCAAGCTGTCTGATTACTGGACCAAGCAGGGTTGCTTGCTGGTCCAACCCTATGACGTGGAAGTAGGAGCCGGAACGTTCAATCCGGCGACGTTTTTGCGTGCGCTAGGCCCTGAGCCGTGGAACGTCTGCTATGTCGAGCCGAGCCGGCGTCCCACCGACGGCCGCTATGGCGACAACCCAAACCGTCTGCAGTTCTACTACCAGTTTCAGGTAGTCATGAAACCCAGCCCTGACGACATCCAGGACCTGTATCTAAGGAGCCTTGAATCCCTGGGGGTCGCCATAAAGAAGCACGACATCAGGTTCGTCGAAGACGATTGGGAATCGCCGACGCTGGGCGCGTCGGGATTGGGCTGGGAAGTCTGGATCGACGGGATGGAATGTACCCAGTTTACATACTTCCAGCAGGTCGGAAGCATAGACGTCAAACCGGTCAGCGTTGAGCTGACCTACGGGCTTGAACGGTTGGCCATGTATATCCAGAGCGTCGACAGCGTCTTCGACATCGAATGGAAGGCGGGCATAAAGTACGGCGAGATTCATCACCAAAGCGAGGTCGAGTGGTCGACCTATAACTTCGAGGTCGCCGACACGTCTATGCTATTCGACCTATTCAATATGTACGAAGCCGAGTCAAAGTCGGCCATCAAGGCGGGTTTGATCCTGCCGGCGTACGATTACTGCCTGAAGTGCTCGCATACCTTTAACCTTCTGGACGCGAGGGGCGCCATTAGCGTGACCGAACGGGCGGGCTTCATCGGCCGTGTGCGCGGGATGGCCAAGGCTTGCGCCGCCGCTTATCTAACCCAGCGCGAAGAAATGGGATTTCCGCTCCTGTCCAAATCCGGGAAGAATAACAGTGGCTGAGCGGGACCTTTTATTCGAGATCGGCGTGGAGGAGCTGCCCGCCGGCGCCTGTGAGTCGGCCGTTAAACAGCTGATAGAAAAGGCGCCGAATCTGCTGGTTGAAACCGGCGTCCCTCATGGGAAGATCAAGGTTATGGCGACGCCAAGGCGTCTGGTGGTTTTGGTCAAGAACGTAAAAGCCGAGGGCGAGGCAACGACCGTTATGGTCAAAGGTCCGGCCAGGGCTGTCGCTTACGACGGGGCCGGCCGGATAACCCAAGCTGTCGTCGGTTTCGCGAAATCCCAGGGTGTAGACCCTAAACAGCTTGTCATCAGGACGGAAGGCAAGGGGGAATATGTATTCGCGATTAAGAAAAAGCCGGCGCCAAAGGCCGTCGAGGTGCTGCCCGGCGCGCTAAGAAAACTCGCTATGTCGTTGGAGTTTGACAAGTCCATGCGCTGGGCCGGATACGAAACGCGTTTCGCCCGGCCTGTCAGGTGGATTGTCGCTCTTTTAGGAGACACAAAACTGCCGATTGAGTTTGAGATGATCGACGCCGGCACGGTCACCTATGGCCCGCGCAATCTAAACAGCAAGCCAATTACAGTCAAGAATCCGGCGGACTATCTTACGAAAATCGCCAAAGCCGGAATCGTCCTCGATCACATTGAGCGGCGCAAGCTGATTGCCAAGAAAATTGACGAAGCGGCAAAAATAACCGGCGGCCGCGTCGCCGACACTAAGGTTCTGCAGGAAGTCGATTTCCTGGTCGAGACGCCTAACGCTATCGTCGGGACCTTTGACGACACGTTTTTGAAGCTGCCGCGTTGCGTAACCGTAACCGCCATGGAAAGCCATCAAAGATACTTCCCGATAGAGAACGATAAAGGTAAGCTGCTGCCTCGTTTCATTGTCGTCCATAACGGCCCGGTCGACTCGGCTGATCTGATCAGAAGCGGGCATGAACGCGTCATCAGAGCGCGCCTGGCCGACGCCTTGTTCTTCTTTGACGAGGACGGAAAGAAAACTCTGGCGGATCGGGTCGCCGATTTAAAGGGCATCGTTTTTCAAGACAAACTTGGCACGGTCTTCGAGAAGACTAAGCGTATCAAGAAGTTGGCCGCCGAAATCGCCGACCAGCTAGACTATGCCGACGATGAGGTCGCGGAAACCGAACGTGCGGCTGAGCTGGCTAAAGCCGATTTGACCACTAGCATGGTCAGGGAGTTCCCGGATCTGCAAGGCGTCATCGGCGAGGAATACGCCAGGAACGAGGGGCATCCCAAAGCCGTTTCCTGTGCCATTTCCGAGCATTATCTGCCTCGCAACTTCGGCGATAAATTGCCGGCAACTAAGACGGGGATTGCCGTCAGCATCGCCGATAAGCTGGATACGATCGTGGGTTGTTTCGCCATCGGACTGATTCCGACCGGCAGCGAAGACCCTTACGCGCTGAGGCGGCAAGGTCAGGCCATTGTTTCCGTTATCCTCGACAAGGGATCGCCCTTGGAGCTTGAACCGCTCATCGCTAAGGCCTTCTTTCTCTATGAAAGACAAAAGGTTAAGACACGGTCGGCGGGAGACGTGTTCGCGGACATCGAGACCTTCTTCCGCGGGCGGCTTAAGTTCCATTTCACCAGCAAGGGTTACCGTTACGACGTAGCCGACGCCGTCCTGGAAGGCGAGTTGAACGACCTGGCGGCTTTGGAGTCCACGGCTCGGGTCCTGAACGGACTTATCGGCGCCAAGGTCTTGGACGACGTGCTGACCGGTTTTGAGAGGTGCCACAACCTGTCCAAAGCCGCTAAAGACGGACACGTCGACGCGACCAGGTTCACGCATCCTTCTGAGGGAAAACTTCTGGCCGCGGCCGAGTCCGGCGAAGCGGCGTATGAAAAATACCTGGAGACCGGTAATGTCCTGGCCTATATGAAAGCCTTGGCAAACATGCGGCCGGCCATTGACAAGTACTTCGACGACGTCCTGGTTATGGACAAGGACGAGAAGATCCGGGCCAATCGCCTGTCGCTCCTTAAGAAGACGACCCGGCTTTATCTGGCCGTTGCCGATTTCTCAAAAATCATAAGGATTGGCGAATAGTGCCTGTAACCATCTACGCCGTATCTGATTTCTCAGGAGAGACGGCCGAGCGCGTAGCCCGCGCGGCGACCGGGCAGTTCCCCGACACCGATTTCAATATCATCATGGTGCCGGCCGTAAACAACAAAGACCGGTTGGAAACGGTCATCAAACGGGCTAAGATCGACAAGGCTGTGGTCTTTTACACGCTGGTCAAGCCGGAGTTCCGCGACTTCTTCCGCCGTGAGATCAAAGCTGCCGGAATAAACGCGCTGGATGTTCTAAGCCCGGCCCTGGACGCGCTGGACACGGTCACGGGCAAAGCGCCGTCAACGGAACCCGGCCCGATCGTTCGTCTCGACCAAGAATATTTCCAGTGGATCGACGCCATTCAGTTTACGGTTCGCCATGACGACGGCTCCGAAATCGACGACCTAAAAAAAGCGGATATTATCCTGGTCGGCGTGTCCCGAACCGGCAAAACGCCCTTGAGCATTTATCTGGCCTATCGCGGTTGGAAGGTCGCCAACATTCCTCTGGTTTACGGGTTGCCGTATCCGAAGGAACTCTTCAAGATGGACAGGGAGAAGATAATCGGCTTGACCATCAACCCCAAACGCTTGCACGATATCCGTATCCGGCGGCTTAAAGTCATGCCCGAACTCTCCGACGCGCAATACGCCGACCCGACCTATATCTTGAAGGAAATCAGGTTCAGCACGGAGCTGATGAGGCGGCTGCGTTGCCGGACGATAGACGTGACGGGCAAAGCCGTCGAGGAGATCGCCCAGGAGATAATCATGGGCTTTCCGGCGGTCGCTCAACCGCTGACGTAAATGCTTGTTTAGGCCTTTGGCCTGATATACAATGAGTCTCTAAAACGCGTGTCTTGATTCGGAGGTGGCCCATGGTAGTACGCGATAAAGCTAAGGAATACGTTCTGTGGTTTGACGAATTCGGCATCGACGCCGTACCGCTAGTTGGCGGGAAATCGGCGTCTCTAGGTGAGATGACCTCGAAGACCAAGGTCCCGGTGCCGTACGGATTCGCGACGACCGCGACGGCTTACTGGCACTTTATCGACAAGGCTGGCTTGAGGGAAAAAATGACCGCCAAGCTGGCCGAACTCAAAGACATCGAAAATAGTGACGCTCTCCAGAAAGTGGGCAAGGCGGTCCGGAAGATGATCATGGACGCCAAGATGCCTGCCGACCTGGAAAAATCAATCATAGAATCTTACCGCGCTTTGGCGAAGAAGGCCGGCGAGAAAGAACCTTTCGTGGCCGTGCGCTCATCCGCAACTGCCGAAGACCTGCCCGACGCAAGCTTCGCCGGACAGCAAGAGACATATCTGAATATTCACGGCGACTCCCAAGTTGTCGAGAAGATCAAGGAATGTTATAGCTCACTGTTCACCGACCGCGTCATCTACTACCGGGTGCAGAAAGGGTTCGACCACATGTCGGTTGGTTTGAGCGCGACGGTGCAGATGATGGTCTATTCTAAATCGGCTGGCGTCATGTTTACGCTTGATGTGAGCAACGGTGATCAGTCGGTGATCCTAATCGAGGGCAGCTATGGATTGGGCGAATATGTAGTCGGCGGCAATGTCGTGCCTGACGAGTTCGCCGTAGACAAAAAAAGCCTGAAAATCGTCCGTCAAAACATCGTCCACAAACCGGTCATGCTTTTACGCGATCCGAAAGGCGGCACCGTCGAAAAAGACGTGCCCGCCAAGAAAGCCGACATTCCTTGCATTCAGGAAGATCAAGTTATCGGACTGGCGAAATTCGCCAACGCGATTGAGAAGCATTATAAACGTCCCATGGACATTGAGTGGGCTGTTGACGAACGCACTAACAAGCTGTTTATCTTGCAGGCCCGTCCCGAGACCGTCTGGGCGAGGGCAGGCGAACCACAAGCGGAGGAAGCGACCGTGGCGACAACCACCGACCGAAAGGTAATCGTTCGAGGCCTGCCGGCATCGCCGGGCTTGGCCGCGGGTAAAGCGCACTTAATCCCGACCGCCGACCGGATCGGCGAGTTCAAAGACGGCGAAGTATTGGTAACCGAGATGACCGCGCCGGATTGGGTGCCGGCCATGCGTAAGGCCTCGGCGATAGTTACGGACTCAGGCGGCATGACCTGTCACGCGGCTATAGTCAGTCGGGAAATGGGCATCCCCTGCATCGTCGGAACAAAGAGCAAAGGCACGCCGGCGACAAAAGCGATCAAAAACGGGGGCGATATTACGGTCGACGCCAAGAACGGTGTCGTATATGAAGGCATCCTTGAGGAAGCGGTTAAGAAACAAGCAGCCGCGGCCGTCGGCGAAGTCGTCGCGGCAGAGCAGGCGCCCGTAACGGGAACCAAGATATATATGAACCTGGGCGATCCGGAACTGGCCGAGAAGTACGCTATTCTGCCGTGCGACGGTATCGGTTTGATGCGCGAGGAGTTCATCTGGACGACCTCGATTCACGAGCACCCGTTATACCTTATCAAGGAAGGTCACCCGGAAAAGGTCGTCGACCAGCTGGCGGACGCCTTCCGGACGGTCGCCGCCGCCATGGCTCCCCGGCCGATCGTCCTTCGCTTCAGTGATTTTAAGAGCAGCGAATATAGGGACCTCAAGGGCGGCGACGAGTTCGAGCCGGAAGAGCCCTCGGCTCTTTTGGGCTGGCGCGGTGCCTCCCGCTACTATGATCCGAAATACGAGGAGGCCTTTAAGCTTGAAGTAAAGGCTGTCCGTAAGGTTCGAGAAGAATTTGGATTAAAGAACGTGCACGTCATGATCCCGTTCTGCCGGACGGTTGCCGAAGCGGAGAAGATCGTCGGAATAATGGCCGAGGAAGGTCTGGAAAGAAACGCCGACTTCAAGGTTTGGCTGATGGCCGAGATTCCCAGCAACATCATTCTGGCTGACCAGTTTAATAAGTACATCGACGGTTACTCAATCGGCTCAAACGACCTGACCATGCTGATCCTTGGTTGCGACCGCGATAACGATACCGTGGCCGATATCTTCGACGAGAGGAATCTGGCCGTCAAACGTGCCATCAAGCATCTTATCGAAGCCGCGCACCGCGACGGTAAAACCGTTTCCATCTGCGGCCAAGCCCCCAGCGTATATGAGGACTTCACGGTTTTCCTGGTCAAAGCAGGGATAGATTCGATTTCCGTTAATCCGGACGCCGTCAAAGCGACACGGAAACTGGTCGCGCAGGTCGAGCAGCGGATTATGGTGGACAAGTTAACGGGCAACGAGTTGGCTGAGAAAGACGACCTCACCTGGTAAATATCTGCAACGAAAGGCTGCACTTGAATATCAGAGAAATGATCGAGGAGAGGGAAGCCCAGTTTCTCTCTCCTCGAGCTCAGTTAAGCGCCAAATCAAAAGGTCGTGAACGCACCGAGGTTGAAAGCGACATCAGGGCATGCTTTCAGCGCGACCGCGACCGGATCATCCATTCCAAGTCCTTCCGGCGCTTGAAGCACAAGACGCAAGTGTTCCTGTCCCCGGAAGGCGACCACTATCGGACACGTTTGACTCATACCCTGGAAGTGTCGCAGGTAGCTAGAACCGTTTCCCGGGCGCTGAGTTTGAACGAGGATTTAACGGAAGCGATCGCCCTCGCCCATGACCTTGGCCATAGCCCATTCGGGCACACCGGAGAAGACGCCTGGCAGCCGCCGTATACAGATAGGAAATTCGAACATCATGAACAGAGCGTGCGCGTCGTCCAGGTTCTTGAACACGGCGGGGAAGGCCTTAATCTTTCCTGGGAAGTAGTCGACGGCATTCGCTGCCACGTCGAAGAATTGATGCCCGCGACTTTAGAAGGACGGGTGGTCAGGTTGGCCGACCGGATCGCATATATTAACCATGATATAGAAGATGCCCTGATGGCTGGCATTTTGAGAGAAAAGGACTTGCCGGCTGACTTGATTGCCGTTCTCGGCCTTGTTGGGAGCGTCAGAATAAACAACATGGTTCTTGATTTGATTAAGAATTCTACCGACGAGGACGATATCCGGATGAGTGCGGGGATGTACGAGAGCATGGAAGCCATGAAAGCATATCTTTTCGAAAACGTCTATGTCGGCTCCCAAGCCAAGACCGAGGAGGCGAAAGCCGCTGGCGTGTTGCGCTCACTATACTCTTACTATATAGAACATCCAGATCAGCTACCGGAAGAACAAGGCGCGGCCGTCGGGGCGGATCTCCCCACGCGAGTAATCGACTATCTGGCCGGTATGACCGATCCGTTCGCGCTGAAGAAATACACTCATCTGTTTATGCCCGGCGTCTGGGAAGGCTAACATTAAATAATAAATAGGAAATAATAAATAAAATACCTGACAAGAGACTGTTAGCGAGTGATAATTCTTGCCCCTGATAAGAGATGAAGACATTGACGAAGTCAGGCAACGAGCCGATATCGTCGATATCATATCCGCCCAGGTTCAGCTAAAAAAGGCCGGCCGCACCTTCAAGGGCTTATGCCCGTTTCACGACGAGAAGACACCCTCCTTTGTCGTCAATCCAGACCGGCAGACATATCATTGTTTTGGCTGCGGAGAGGGTGGCAACGTCATTTCTTTCGTAATGAAAACGGAGAACCTGGATTTTCCGGAAGCGGTCAAGACTCTTGCCGACAGGGTCGGCTACACGCTTCATTTTGTCGAGGGAACACCGGGGCGTAAGGCCGACGAGGGCAAACAGGCCAGAACGTACGCCGCTAATGCGGCGGCGCTGGCGTTCTTTTCCGGAGCCCTGAAGAAGCCGTCGGGCAAGAAAGCCCTCGGTTACCTGGCCGGCCGCGGCTTCGGCCCCTCGGTTATCGACCGTTTCAAGCTGGGCTTCGCCCCGGACGAATGGGAGGCGTTCGCCAAATTTGCGGCGGCCAAAGGATTCAAGACAAACGAACTCATGGACGCCGGCTTGGTTGTCAGGTCGGAAAAGAACCCGGACCGAGCGTACGACCGCTTTCGCGGACGTGTAATATTCCCGATCTTAGATTTGACTGACAAGATAATCGGCTTCGGCGGACGGATTATCGAAGAGGGTACGCCGAAGTATCTAAACAGCCCGGAAACGCCGGTTTTTCATAAAAGCCGGGCGTTATACGCCTTGAACTGGTCCAAAGACTCCATAAAGAAAGAAAAGGAAGCGATTATCGTTGAAGGCTACACGGACGTTATTGCCCTCATGGATAAAGGCGTTGAGAATGTAGTCGCGACACTGGGTACAGCCTTAGGCGCCGATCATTTGAAACTACTCGCCCGATACACCCACCGGGTGGTTTTTGTCTTCGACGCCGACGAAGCAGGGCGGAAAGCGGCCGAGCGCGGTCTGGATCTTATGAGGGAGTTCTATTTGGGTCCGGAGTTCCGCCGCTTTGCGGAGCTGACGGAAAGCCGACATCTCGATATGTTTGTCGCGGCCCTGCCGCCCGGTTCCGACCCGGCTGAATTCGTTACTGAGAAAGGCGCAGAGGAGTTCAAGGCGCTAATCAAAAGCGCCAAACCGCTGGTCGATTTTTGTTTGAACTCTGTTTTTGTCGGCGCCGACACCAAGACGGTCGCCGGCATGCAAAAGACCGCCGCCAGGGCTATGGAAATAATCGCTGTACTGCCTAGCCCCGTTGCCAGGGAAGAGTATCTTAAGCGGGTGGCCGACTTTCTAGGATTGTCGTACGAGTCCCTTTTTGACGAATTCAAGAAATACTCACGCCAGAAAGAACCGGTCAGAGGCCAAGCGCCGGCGGCCACACCGGCCAAACGCGATCCGGCCAGAAATGTCGAACGCGAGGTGCTTAAACTTACGCTTCAATATCCGGAACGCTCCGGGCAGATTCTCGAGAACCTGTCCGCGGAACACTTTTCCCACCCCGATCTTAGATCGGTATATGAGTTGATAAAAGAGGAATACGCAGGCCAGGGTGGCGTTGACGCCGGTCGGCTGGTTGGCAGACTATCGGATGAAGGCGACCGGCAGACCGTAACGGCGCTTTCGACGGAGGACATAAAAACGAACGACATTGAAAGATTTTCGGCGGATATTATGATGCGCATCAAGGAATTTGAAATCGCGCGGCGAATAAATACATTGAAGGCTGAAATGCAAAAAGTCGACTCGGCGTTAGACGCGGCGAGGCACGATGAATTATTTAGCCGTCTTCTGAAACTGGAAGCCGAGCGAAGGGAGATATTAGCCCAGAATGGCTGATAAAAAGAAAAAGCAAACGAAGACTAAGGAAGAACCACAGGTCAAAGATAAAGCGAAAGCGCCAAACGAGCCCGCCGTGCCGGAAGGCGCCGCCGTTCAAGAGGCGGCGGCCGGGAAGATAAAAGAGCTCATCGAGACAGGCCGCGAAAAAGGTTTCGTTACCGTTGACGAATTCACCGAGGCGTTCAAGGAAATAGAGCTCAACGCCGACCAGATAGAGGATATCTACGCCAGACTGGCGGATATGGGCATTGAAGTAGCCGAGGAGGGGGAGGCTGAGGTCCTGCCGGGCTTGCACGGAACGCCGCTGGACAGCGTCCTGGAGCCGATCGCGGGGCAGGACCTGGAAGAAATAGATGAAGAGCGCGAAGCGGCAAAGCTGCGTGCCGCGGAGACCGCCGCCCGTCACGATGACGGCGCGGTTAAGGTCGCCGCCGGCGATCCGGTCAAAATGTATCTTAAGGAAATCGGAAAAGTCTCGCTGCTGAACGCGGCCGAGGAAGTCGAGCTGGCCAAGCGCATCGAGCAAGGCGATATGCGGGCTAAGTCCAAGCTGGTTGAGGCTAACCTTCGGCTGGTCGTATCAATAGCCAAGCGCTATGTCGGCCGGGGCATGCTATTCCTGGATCTCATTCAAGAGGGGAACCTGGGTCTGATAAGGGCAGTCGAAAAGTTCGATTACCGGCGGGGGTTTAAGTTCTCAACCTACGCCACCTGGTGGATCCGTCAGGCTATTACCAGGGCTATCGCCGACCAGGCCAGGACAATCCGCATCCCGGTTCATATGGTGGAAACCATTAATAAACTCAGCCGCACGCAGCGTCAACTACTGCAGGATCTGGGGCGCGAACCCTTACCCGAAGAGTTGGCTGAAGCCATGGATATGCCGGTCGAGAAGGTTCAGGAGGTTTTGAAGGTCTCGCAGGAACCGGTATCTTTAGAGACTCCGATTGGCGAGGAAGAGGACAGCCATATAGGTGACTTCATTGAGGACCGGGAAGCGACCGTGCCACTTGAGGCGGCTTCATTCGCGCTTCTGCAGGAACACCTTCGCGGGGTCCTCGGCACGCTTAACGAGCGCGAACGGCGCGTTATCGAATACCGGTTCGGACTGTTGGACGGGCATCCAAGGACATTGGAGGAAGTCGGCCGGGAGTTCGGGGTTACCCGCGAACGGATCAGGCAGATCGAATCCAAAACGCTTGCCAAGCTGAAACATCCTTTGCGCAGTCAGAAGTTGAAAGATTACCTGGAATAACTACTTGTAGAATTCCTCGATACGTTTGGCGATATCTCTGGGGGAACCCGACATCAGGCCTTCTTTGCCTTTGAAAGGCATTTCGATTACGATGCCGCGATCGGTTATTTCGAACTTGCGGATTTGGTTGTCGTTCTTAGTCGCCCGTTGTTTGATGACTACAATGGCCCGCTGAAGAGCTGACTTAATCTCGATGAACCTAAGTTGGATCAACGAATCTACTATATAGGACAAACCCGATTCCTCGACACACCCGTCGCCTAATAACTGCGTATCTTCCTGCAGGATTATGGCAGTCGTTCTATGCCGCCGCAAACCGTTGATGAAGGAATAAAGAAACTCCCTGGTGTCCTTGGGCTTCATGTCCTCGATGACGTTGTTGATCGAGTCCACGACGATTCTCTTAACATTGCCTTCCAGCAGAAGCCGGTCGAATTCGCCGCCCGGTTCCTGCAGCTGCTTGGCGAAAACGCGGGGGCTTGAGAATAGGAATTTGAGCTGACCGCTCTCCTGGTATTTGCGAAAATCGAAACCCAACGAGGCGGCGTCGCGAAATATCTGCTCGCTGAACTCCTCAAAGGTTACATACAAACCGGTTTCGTTGTACTTTTCAATGCCATTGGCCAGGAACTCGATCCCGAAGCTGGTTTTACCGGTGCCGGGCGCGCCCCGAACTATGGTGACTGTCCCCGCGTAAAGGCCGCCCCCGAGCATCGCGTCGAGACCTTTTATACCCGTCTCTAGTCTTGTTTCCACGGCCGGCCCTTTCCTTTGCTAAGGACCTGGCTTAGAATCGTCAGGCGCATGCTACTGACGGATAGCGCGTTGTTGAAGCACTCGATGCGCGTTGCTAATTCGGGAGCGGGAGAGTATATGAATGTGCCTCCGTCACTGGCCACCAAAACGTCTCTTTTTGCCAGCTCAACCAGGCTGGCTTTAACGTCTTTGTCAGCCCGGCCTAAGCGGCTGGCCAAGCTGGCAGCGTTTTCGACGGCGCTTGGATTGTGATAATAAAAAAGGATAATGTCCCAAACGATGAAGGAATCTATGTATGCGTCAACGAACTTGAGGATTTCCGATTCGCTGAGTTCTTTTCCATTGCCCGACATAGCTATCCTAACTACGTGCGGATGTTCACAAGCATTAATTCAACTATATGAACATGCCCCTCTTATGTCAAGGACGGTTGTGAATCTCACGATGACAGTTGGCACAAAGCAAGACACATTTGCCCAACTCTTGTTTGACACGATCCCAGCTTCGAGAATGACCGCTCTGAGAAATGCTGAAATCTTTCTTCGCAGCGTCTGTATGATGGAATTCGAGAGCTTCCTGACAATTATGATAGCCACATCTATTGCATTTTCCTCCGAGCTGTTCAATGGCCTTTTCCCTAACTCGTTTCCTTCTTTTCTTGACTGCTTTAATAAGATATTCTCTTCGGTCTGAGTATTTACGAGTATCCATAGCGAAAATATAACACAAACACATGTTCGTCTCAAGAAGTGCCTTTGACGAGTAGCAGGATGTCATTTACAATTAACGAGTTGGCTTTAGCAACAAATTGTACTCCCCGGTAGCTCAATCGGTAGAGCACGCGGCTGTAGAGATGCAGCGTCCTGTCGCGAGGCGGGATGGAAAATCGGGTGAATTCAGGGAAACCTAAACCGCTGTTGCGGCACGGCAATCCTGAGCGAAGTCCGCTGAAGGGTATAGAAGTAAGCGGAAACGTGCAGAGACTACGGGCTGAAGAACCCATCTGATAAGGCCCGGGATAGCGCCCGACGTCCCAAGTGGACGATGAGATAGTCCGATCCTTTAGGGAAACCTCAAGGGCAATCGTAACCGCGGTGTTGTAGGTTCGAGTCCTACCCGGGGAGCCAGCCTATTTATGCAGCTCAAGTGCTATGACCCATAGCTTCGTATACAAACATCCATTTCACACGGAAGAGGCTGGAGGTTCAAATCTTCTAGCGCCCACCACCTCCTATCAGGCAGAAAGTCAATAAGAACGTTGATCTAAAAGAAGAGCGGAAATCAGGTAGGTGCTTAGTAAGTACAAATGTTGCGGGGAAAGCTCTCAATAGTTCAAACCCATTGTCGCCCGTGTCAGTCGATCCTTTCTCTTGAATCAATCTCCATATTTCGTTAGGCTAGTCGCATAACGGAAACCGGCTTTTCAATGGGGCGTAATAGACCTATTTTCTTCCACTTTGACAGCCGTCTGTGCGTCAAGTAAAAGTGTCAACAGAAACGGGGGAAGACCAAGACCAACGGGACAACTTGAACGATTAAGGAGTAAGATTGGATATGACGATGAATAAATGAAAGGAGGTGAAAAATATATGGCAACGAGAAAACAAACTGAAACAGCAAAGAAAAATATAAAGAAAGCGCAAAAGAAATGGCAAGATATGTCACCAGGGGAACATTCTTTAGCTCAGCCTGAAGGACGAGAAAGAGCAAAGCCTGGAACAAAAGGCGAAGGTGATTACTTCAGAATTGTTGTAAGGTCAAAAGATGAGTTTGTTACATTCCGCAATCAAGATATTGGAGAGCCAGGACACATTCAACGCTTAGCAGGAAAAAGAAGCAGTGGCTCATGGGATACGCAGGCATGGCTTATCAGTAAGGAAGATGCTCACATTGAAGGTAATAGATTAATTCCTGACACTGATGATGCGCGGGAGGTAATAGAGAAACTCGGTTCTGAGCCAAAGCACATTAAAGCTGACATCTTTGAAGCAAAAGATAGGCCAAATGTTCCTGAAAGCGAAAAACCAACTCCTGCGCAACAACGAGCACGAATGGAGAATATAGAAAAGGCGCAGCAAGCCAGGCGGAAGAGCAAGTAGGAGAGGATAAAGAATGATAAGGAGGTGGTTCTTGTGATTCGAAAAGTCAAGGAAGGCTATCGCGTGGTTTCCGAAAGCGGACGTAATATGGGAACGTACCCAACAAAAGAAGAAGCGGAAAAGCGTTTGCAACAGATTGAATATTTTAAACACAAAAAGAAAACATAACTAATAAGCGAATAGCTTTTGGCATTCTTTCCTTTGGTGGTATATTTGGTTTGGGAGAGAAACAATATGCAATTCTCTTGGACTAGTAATGGAAATTATAAAGGGGTCGCGTCTTTACTTTTAGCATTTTTCTTCCGATTCATCACGCACGAATTTTCTGAAGTATAGGTTTCTGTTCCGGATCCACCATGCACGAAATTAGCCGGTAAAGTAAGTGGCGTGTCAGTTCCTGCGCTCGCAAAGAGCGCTCACCCAGGATGACTGTTTCTGATAGGCTTCTGCTTTTGATTTCTGTTTCTGCGAGTGGCACCCTCAACTTCTCGACTCGTCGCTACGCTCCTCGCTCGAAGAGCATTATAAGGGGTCGCGTCTTTACTTTTAGCATCGGCCTATCGACTACGGCATCGACCAGCTTGTTTATGAGCTTTATGACTTAACCGCCGAAGAAATCAAGCTCGCGGAGGAATCATAGACTATCTTGAACTGGTCCGAGATGCGGTTAATAAAGGGGATGCCAGATCTCTTGAAACTGGCGGGGGTCACTTAAGAAAGTCGATTGAAACCGTGTGCATGGAGATTCTACGTGATAAGGGAGCATCACTAAGTAAGGTCATAGGATTTCAGAAGAAGGGTATTAACAAGCTCTCTGAGGAGGCCGAGAATCAAGGGGTCGATTCCTCAGATATATCTAAGCTGAGATGCTTATTGGATTGTAGTCATTCTGACTCACATGCTTGGAGCCAAAGTGATACAAGCCGGGGCGGTCTTAACCAAGGTATAATAAATGTGCAGTCGGTTTATCAAGAATATCTTTAAAGGTCGAGTCTTGATCTCATTAGGCAACGTTGACAAGGTTGTTATGTTTGTTTAAACTAGAAGTAATCCAATTTATTGGAGGTTGACCGCAGATTGCGATCAGTAAAAAGCTAGCCGGCGGCTAGCTTTTTGCGTTACTTAACAAAAACTTCCCCATAACCAAGAACTTTTCCAGTATCGAATCTTCGATTGAATTTATCTTCAACTGCACAATAAATAGACTCACTAAACATGCCCATATACCTGTCTTTTCTAATCCCGTGCTCAAAAAGAAGCTTCTCTTTTAGAGGCCAGGCTAGAAGATCAGCGAATTGAAGTCCTGGAATATTGTGAGATTTTGGCTTAATTTTGATCTTCTTACTCGTCAAGGTTTCTTGGGCAAGGGACTTGTCGAGAAACATCGTTCCGTCCTCATAAATCTTCCTGTACTGGCTCTTTACCCCGCTATCCGGCCTATTGCCACGACTCTCTGCCATAACATCACCAGTGGTTGAAAAGTAATTCAACCAGCCACAGTATCTCTGAAGTATGATTGTCAGGCAGTAGTGATAGGGGTCGAATGGGACATCATAGCGATTTTGATGGATGCGTTTGTCCAATACAATATTAATTATTGTATATTTTGACTCTCTCAAGAGCTCAAGAATCTCCTTATCGAAATCTTGTCTAATTGCCTTATCTTTCAAAACTGTAAAGTGATTCTCGCACCTTAACATTTCTTCACGGTGAAAAATAACAGGGTTATCTGGATCATTGTTGGGCCAGAACTTGTTCTTTATCCGATTCATAGCGTTTGTGGCAGATATGTAGTCATTGCTTCTTTCGAATACACAACCAAGCAGACCCAGGAACCTATTCTCGATTCGATCGACTTGGGAATACCCGTGGTCACCGCTTTCATCTATGTATAATCTCTGTTCGGGAACATAGTTTGTTGCCATATCTACCCTCTCTGCGTTTCGATAAGCCTTAATGGTAATTGTACGTGTATGATAGTCTTGATATTTAGGTTGGTCAAACGAATGGAATCAATTTCTACGAGGCCAGGTCCTTAATTATCAGTTTTTCGAGGCGCCGGTAACAGAATTATCGGGATCTATGTTCCTGTAAACGTTTAGGCAATACTTTCAGCTGGCTTTATGCAAAACCCTGAATGTTTGAAAATCGTGCAACACGGGGAGCCAAAGTCAGTATAACCTCAGGTCAGCCTTTACAAATGAAAGATATCCTAGCGCAAATGCTTTGTACATTTTCCCCCTTTAGTCGCTCCTAGTTACACTCGGTCGCGGCTGTAATAATTTAAAATCTGATCTTCGAGGTACGTTGTCAAAGACAGAAAATAATAACTCCCCGTAACCTTTTCACGTCTGCATCCGTAATATACAGTACAATGCTCTACATCATTACGAGGCGGGAGCCATGAAGAAGATGGTCGCAAAGACAATCGGAATTGCGTTGATCGCGGCGCTGTTGTTCCCGGGGGCCGCTTTTGCCGCGTCGCAGGGAAGCGGATCGGCAGCGGACAAGCAGACGGTTCAGCAGGAAAAGAAAAACTCGCACAAGGCGCTAAAGGAAGAACGCCAGGCGCTTCACGAGCAAAAGGCAGAGGAGCGCAAGGCCCGTATCGAAAAACGTAAAGAAACGCAGGCGGAAAAGCGCGCTAAGGTCAAAGAAAAGGTCAAGGAGCATCGCATCAATAAGTTTCAGGAGATTCAGGCTAAGAAAAAAGCTAACGGTTCGGATAAAACACCGGCGTATCAAAAGATCGTCGACTGGCTTACAAATGCGTTGGGGATCAAGGAATAAGAGTACGAAGTGTACAAGGGAAGCTTGGATAATGTGGGGCTCGGCGTACTGGCGGGCCCCCGTCTTTTTGAATGATTGGGGTCGGGTCAAATTGTCAGTTTTTCGTGGCGCCAAACCCAGCATAATCGACATCTCTACCGGTTAGGTCTTCGACAGCAGCTTCCAGCTAGCAATATGCAAAACGCGGAATGTGCGAAAAACGTACAACCCGGGGAGCTAAAAAACAATGGCTGTACAGAGCCATTTTTTATATCTACCCCGAACAAGACTCGAACTTCGAGGCTTACGATCTCAGCATTTCCCCAGCTCTTGAGCTGTTTTATTATCAAGAGCATAATGAAACAAAGGCTCTAATCTATGGAGGGATATAGTGTTCAAAGAACTTGTAGAGAAAAGAGAAGACACCAAAGACCTCATCAACTGTATGGAAGATACGGCCTCGCAGATATTGGACAACAATACATCTTCAAATAATCCAGGAATTCTGCTTGGTAAGATTCAAAGCGGTAAAACACGAGCATTCATCGGTGTCATGGCCCTGGCATTTGACAATAATTATGATGCCGCAATCATATTGACAAAAGGGACAAAAGCCCTGGTCAACCAAACCGTACAACGTATGGAAAAAGACTTTTCTGAATTTATACAGAATGATAAAGCAGAAGTATTTGACATCATGCATATGCCCGACAATCTAACTGCTTATGAGAGAAGGAAGAAGCTCATTATTGTAGTAAAAAAAGAAGTGAATAATATGCGGCGACTTCTGACCAAACTTTCTAGCATCTATCCAGACCTAAGGGAGAAAAAAATGCTCATTATCGATGATGAAGCGGATTACGCAAGCATTAGCTTTCGTAAACACGCAGAGGCGGTTGAAGTTGGTCGCATATCATCGCAAATCGATGAGTTGAGAAATATTGTTAAAGAGGTTGATTATTTGCAGGTGACTGCTACACCATATTCATTATATCTTCAACCGGATATATCAGAAGACTGTTCACTGTTTCTACCGAAACGACCCGCATTTACTGTGCTTTTGCCAGAACATGACAAGTATGTGGGCGGCGAATTCTACTTCGAAGATGGTAATGAAGAAAGCTCGGTCGCCTACAACATATATGAGGAAATCTCAACCGAAGAACGAGAAATACTAAAACAACCTGATGCACGTCGCTTTAAGCTAGATGATGTGCTTTCATCGGACAAAATTGCATGCTTACGGAAAGCCATCATGAACTTCATTGTCGGCGCATCAATACGTCATATGCAACAAATTAAGCATGGTGGCAAGCCTCAGAAATATGCATTTGTCGCACATAGCGAGATTAGTCGAGCTTCACACGCGTGGCAAGCAGAGATCGTCATGACCCTTATTTCTGCTCTTGCAAATGCTGCCAAGACAGACGAGAAGATAATCTCAGATCTCATTAGCACTTCATATGAAGACCTGACGTTGTCAGTTTCAAAGATACCTGGTATCTACATCCCACCGTTAGATGAAATTGAAGACCAGGCTAAAGCCGCTTTAATACAAGAGCACGTAATGGTTACTGTTGTTAATTCCGATGGAGATGTTGAAGAATTACTTGATAGTCAGGGCCAGCTGAAATTACGGAATCCAATGAATATATATATTGGAGGTCAGATTTTGGATCGAGGTGTGACAATAGATAAATTGATAGGGTTTTATTATGGAAGAAATCCCAAGAAATCCCAACAAGATACCGTTCTGCAACACTCCCGGATGTATGGTGCCAGGCCGATTGAGGATCTAGCAGTCACTCGTTTTTATACGACACGTGATATCTATGAAGTAATGAGACGCATATATGAATTCGATACTGCGCTCCGTGAAACCTTTGAAAAGGGCGGTAATGATCAAGGTGTGGATTTCATACGTAAAGATGTTACCGGTAGATTGGTCCCGTGTTCACCTAACAAACTGTTGTTGTCGTCTATTGCTACTTTGCGACCACATAAACCAATGTTGCCAGTTGGATTTCAAACAGGATATAAAACTCATATTGAAAAATCAGTTCAACAAATCGACCACCGAGTAAATAAATGGTTTGAAGGTAACAATAGAAACGAAGCAGTATTGGTTGACTTATCTGATGCACTAGAAGCGGTTGATCTTATTGAAAAAACTTTGGAGCTAAATCAGTTATATCCATGGATCTGGCGAACATTTAAAGCCAGTCTTGAGCATCTCTCACACAACTCAAGGGCGCCTCACGAAAAGGACAAAGTCTGGGTTGTGATTCGCGAAGATCAGAACATGGCGAGGACTAAAGCTGATGGACGATTCTCTGATGACCCGGATGGAGGAAGCGGACGAACAGCACGTACTATTGCGAGAGAAATATCGGAGAATACTCCTTGCCTTATGTTGATTAGGGAAAACGGAGAACAAAGTAAGGGTTGGCATAACGCTCCGTTTTGGTGGCCTGTCCTCATGAACCCATTGAGAACTGACCCCTTAATCTTTGCAGAAGATACTGTATAATCCATCGAAGTTGATAGAACTAAATCCCATTGTTTGTATAGGCCTAGTCCTTGCTGAAATCTAAAAAGTACTTCTGAACTTGCCCGAATTTCTTATCTTCCGAATACTGTTTCAACAAGGGAGCCAGCTAATTAGCGCTGGTCAGAGAGGGTAACATACCTCAATGGCTTTGAACCATACCCCGTATCGACAAAGATCTTTCCGTTATTATATGTAGACACCCTAGTGCATAAGTGTTACTATTAGTCACCAGAAAGAGATAAGTGGCGACTATCAGTAACAGATATGAGGTGCCCTCATGGCAAAAGACAAGATCTCGAAGACGCTCAAAATAGTCAGAGAAAAGGGCATGATTCGACCTCGTGAGCTAGAGGAATACGGGATTGCGCGCGAGTACCTTCGACGCATGGTTGATCGCGGTCTCCTTGAGAGAGCAGCACGAGGACTCTACAGGATACCGGACGCTGACGTTTCTGAAAACTTCTCTCTTGCCGAGGCAAGTAAAAAGGTGCCGAACGGCATTATCTGCCTGCTGTCGGCGCTTCGATATCATGATCTGACGACTGCGTCGCCATATGAGGTCTGGATGGCTGTTGAGCGAACAAGCAGGACGCCAAAGATTGACAGACCCCTCATAAAAATCGTGAAGTTCTCCGGGCAGGCCTTTAATAGCGGCATCGAAGAGGCAATTATCGAAAATGTTCGAGTACGAGTGTACAGCCCGGCTAAGACTGTCGCCGACTGCTTTAAATATAGGAATAAGATCGGGATGGATGTCGCACTGGAAGCGCTTAGGGACTGTAGAAGGCAGAAGAAGTGCTCAGTCGATGAGGTCTGGCAGTACGCGGAGATTGATCGCGTCTCAAATATCATGAGGCCGTACCTGGAAGCAATTATATGAGTAATCGCGAGCCAACCGATATTTCCGCTTCAGTCAAACAGCGGCTTCTAAATCTCCAGCGACGAACAGGCGAGCCGTTTGACCTTATTCTTCTGCAGTACGCGAGCGAACGTTTTCTCTATCGTCTTACAAAATCACGCTTTTCTGACCGCTTTGTCCTGAAAGGCGCCATGCTGCTTATCCATTGGATTGATAAACCGCACAGGCCGACACGCGATGTCGATATGTTAGGATTCGTCGAAAACTCAGCCGCCGCTATATCAGTTGCGATAAAAGATATTTTGGGTACACACGTACAGGAAGATGGCCTTGTTTTTGATACCAGCAGCGTTCAGGTCGAACCGATTCGTGAAGAAGCCGAGTACGGCGGGATGCGGGCC
Source organism: Actinomycetota bacterium (assembly GCA_041658625.1). NCBI lineage: Bacteria > Bacillati > Actinomycetota > Actinomycetota bacterium. The sequence goes on along the minus strand of JBAZZW010000001.1, from coordinate 110,708 downwards.
AAGCTAAAGTGTTGTCTCGGGAAAGCGACAATCACGCTTCAAGTCGACATAGGTTTCGGAGACGCGCCAGGTCGCCTGGAGGAAATCACCTTACGGCCGATGCTCGATCAACCCGCTCCTGTTATGCGCGCGTATCCTATGGAGACCGTAATTGCCGAGAAGTTTCACGCGATGGTTGAGAAGGGTATAGCCAACAGCCGCATGAAGGACTTCATCGATGTCTGGCTATTGAGCCAAGAATTCGACTTTGCTGGTAAGTCCCTAGCAGAGGCAATTGAGGCAACGTTCAAGAGCCGCGGATTGTCGTTACCAATTGAAAATCCCGTGGCCCTGACGGACGAATTCTCATCAGACACCGACAAGATCGCCCAGATGCGCTCGTTTATAGCTGATAAGACAAATCTTAAAGGAGCTAGTGCTGAATTAGCTGAGATTGTGGATGAGCTAAGGGACTTTTTGATGCCGGTTGTTGGGGCGATTCTAGATGGAAGTGCCGAACATATGACCTGGACTGCCGGCGGACCGTGGAAGAAAACGACTTAGCAAGGCCCCTTAGCTGGCCTTATGCAAAACTCTGAATGTTTGAAAATCGTACGATCCGGGGAGCCAGCCTATTACCGCACTTCAAGCACTATGACCCATTGCTTCGTATACAAACATCCCTTTCACACGGAAGAGGCCAGAGGTTCAAAGCCTCTAGCACCCACCACCTCCTATCAGGCAGAAAGTCAATAAGAATGTTGATTTAGAAGACGAGCGGAAATCAGGTAGGTGCTTCGTAAGTCCAAATGTTGCGGGGAAAGTTCTCAATAGTTCAAACCCATAGTCGCCCGTGTCAGCCGATCCTTTCTCTTGAATCAATCTCCATATTTCGTTAGGCTAGTCGCATAGCGGAAACCGGCTTTTCAATGGGGCGCAATAGACCTATTTTCTTCCACTTTGACAGCCGCCTGTGCGTCAAGTAAAAGTGTCAACAGAAACGGGGTCACTCCAGGCGCGGGGTCGTCGCATCGGACAATTCCCATATCTTTCTAAAGACCTCGACCAGCTCTAAGGTTTGAGTGAAGGGGTCTACTCCCGGCTGAAGCTCTAGCGGGTTGAAGCCGATGACGTAGTCCGGGTCTGATAGATCGACTAGGATTACATTGTCGTAGTCAAAGACCTGGCCGATTATGTCTTTGATAAGATCGCCGTGCGGATCAATTACTCCGCATCCGCGCTTTTCTTTTATGTCTTCAATTACCCAGTTGGCAATTGCTTTTGACTTGCCGACTCCCGACGATCCTAGAACATAAAGATGCGTTGACCTGTCTTCGTCTGGCAGATATAGGCCGTGATATTCACCTTTATCATCTGTCGTATATCCGATCTTGAGGCCGGGGAACCAAGGCGATGTTGGCCGGCAAACTCAAGCCTGTCGCGACCGTTTCTATTCCAAACCCGGGGAACAGCTCTCAATTGGCGGAGGCAGCATCGTTCATATTATTCACCTCGGTGATTGAATATTATCACAGCGCCGGCAGTATCCAAACAAGGATTATAGACGATGTAGATGGTAGAGTGATTGCATGGATCAACAGGTATTGGCAAAACTTGCGAACGAAGCGCGACAGCGCGACGTAGAAGCATTTGGACGTATCTACGATATATGCGTTGGTTCGGTTTACCTGTATGCGTTTTACCGGATCGGCAACCGGCTGGACGCCGAGGACGTGACAGAAGAAACTTTTCTACGGGCTTTCCGGTCGATAGGCCGGTATGAACAGCGCGAGAATCCTTTTACGGCGTGGCTGTTCACAATCGGGCGAGCGGCGGTGGCGGATTTCTACCGCAAGAAGCAGCCGCGCAGGACCGAAACAGGCCTGGAGGCCGAAGCGCTGGAGTCGATGTCAGACCCTAGGGCGCACATGGAGCTGGCCGCCGGATTGTACGCGGAAGACTTAGCCGGTTTGATAAAGCGGTTGTCGTCCGACCAACAAAACGTGATTGCGCTAAGGTTTTTGGCGGGACTGAAGTTGAGCGAGACGGCAGCCATGCTAGGTAAGAATGAGAACGCGGTCAAGGCGCTGCAGCACAGGGCGCTGGAAGCGTTAAGGAAGATGATGGAGACATGAAAGATTACGAAGACCACGAGGACTACAAAGACGTGATCGATGTCCTGGAAAAAGCGGCGGAGGCCGGGCCTGATGCTGGGTTTATGGCGGAGGCTAGGGAGCGGTTGTTGGATGCGGTTGCCAAAGAACCCGAGTCCGCGAGGGTGATTCGTTTCCGGCCGCGGCGACTGGTTATCAGAACTCTGGCCGCCGTAGTGGCGTTGTTGCTGCTTATGACGGGCGTCGGTTTCGCGTCCACCGACAGTTTGCCCGGCGACGCGCTGTATCCGATTAAACGTGGAATCGAGGAAGCCAGGTTGCGCGTGACCCGAAATGATGAAGCTAAAGCAAATCTTTATCTTGAGATCGCGGGGCGGAGGTTAAATGAATCGGAAGCGCTTAAACGCCTGAACCGCCGCGATAGAATAGAAGCGACGTTAAAGCTGATGAGCGGGAATTTCGGGCAGGCCCAAGCGCTTCTGAACAAGGTGCCGGCCGTGCGCCGCGAGGTAATACTTAAGCGTTTGGAAGATTTGGAAGAGAAAGAGAAACGCGCGCAAGCGGAAACCCGTAAGCAGCGGATACTGGAAAAACAACAAGAGAAACCTCTTGAGCAAGAGAACAGAAAGAATCCCAAACCCGAGAAACAGCTCCAGCATTTTAAGAACAACAGCAACAGCGAAGGCGACAGTAAGAAAAATAATTCTCGGCCGTAACCTTTTTGCGTTCGCCCCCGACTTACATGGTAGATAACCCCGCACCATAAGGAGACGAGAACGATGAAGAAAATGATCGCAAAGGTAGTCGGAATCGCGTCGATATAGTTGGTATCCGCGAATCCTCGCGGAGTTTTCTGTTTACCCGGGAGGGAAATGAAATGGTCAATGTGCTTATTGCTGATGACCACAGGATAATATGCGCGGGAGTACGCGTGATTTTGGAATCAGATCCACGGATTAAGGTTGTTGGAGAAGCATATTCCGGTCAAGAAGCCGTACGTCTTGCCGCCGATTACTGTCCAGACGCCATTATTCTTAACGTTCACATGCCCGGTTTCGATGGCATCAGAGCTTGTCGCGAGATTATCAAGATCAGGCCAGCCGCGAACATCCTTATGATCAGCTCACTTGATAGACAATGCGATGTGTTTGCCTCATTGGAGGCGGGCGCCAAGGGATATGTTCTTAAGAACCTGGATTCCGCCGACCTGATAAAAGCGGTCCATGTCTTAGCAAGCGGAGAATCATTTTTTGATCCTGTCATCGCGTCAAAGATTGCCGGGCGATTTAGCGGTAAATCGGTCGACCGCCAAACAAAGGAAGCAGCTTTGGACGACCTTAGCTGCCGCGAGACCGAAGTCCTGCGGTCGATGGAGCGCGGCTGTAGCAATATCGCAATCGCTAAAGAGCTTTACATAAGCACGAGCACAGTAAAAACGCATGTTTCCAACATCCTGCGCAAGCTGGCCGTAGATGACAGAACCCAAGCCGCCATCAAGGCATATAAGGACGGTTTGGTCTAGGCTCATACCATCGACCTATTGCTCGTAGGTCTTCCGTACCGATGAAAATCGAACTGCTGCCCGATTAACTAACGACCTTTTCTTTAGTAGCATCCTTGTATACACGACCCCAACACAGTTCACGCGCGCCCGGATTGCCGACCCCAACACAGTTCACGCGCGCCCGGATTGCATTGCATATGTGGCTCGAGGCGCCGCGACTCGACACATAGCTCTAACAAGAGAAGAGGTAAAGAACGATGAAATCCAGGAAAGACTCGATACATAGCTCTAATTCGTATCTAAACAAAAGAGGAGGTGAAGAAAAATGAAAACAAAGAAACTAGCGTTAATGCTAGCTTTGGCTGTTTCTTGTACAGCAGTCTTCGCGTTTATGATGGGCGGCACCGCAATGGCCAATCCGAGTAAAACCCAGGTCTGCACAGATTGTCACAATCTTAACGTAACCGTGTCAATTACTGTGACGAAGACCGGCCAGACGACAACCACGGAAACATATAGCGTCAGCGGTTCTACGGCCTTCGACGCTCCTGAAGGTTGGGCCGTATTTACGAGCGCAGGAGTAGCGACCGGAAAACAGGGAACCAGAACGGGCTCGTTTACGCTCAACAAGGACGGCGCGACTTATACCGTTTACTGGACCGACGATAGCGACAACGCGGCAGGCACTCCCGCGGGCAAAGGCGGCACGGCCAAAACGACTGTGACGACTGCCGCAGGCGCAGCAGACACGACAGCGCCGACCAATCCGAGCAACTTAGGCGCGACGGTTTTCAGTTCATCCCAGATTAATCTGGCTTGGACCGTGTCGACAGACGCTACGGGCGTTACTGGTTACGAGATTGAAAAGGCCACCGCGGTCGGCGGGCCCTTCACATTGGCCGGAACCTCCGCCACGAACGGCTATTCGGCTGCGGGTTTAACGGCGAGCACGGCGTACTGGTTCAGGGTGCGGGCATATGATGCTGCGCTGAACTATTCTGCTGCATATAGCAACGTGTCAACTGCAACTACGCAAGCGGGAACGCCGCCGCCAACCCCAACTGGCGCCTACAGCCAAGTTACAGGAACGGTGCATAATCTGGCCATACCCGGCACCGGAGTCTGTGCCAATTGCCATGTGGCGCATAATGCCCAGGGCGATTTTCTGTGGGCCCGTCCGGTCGGCACAACGTTCACCGGAATCAAGGCTCTGTGCTATAGCTGCCACGACGGTACGATTGCACATGAAGAGTATGCTTTCTCAGCGACTTACGCGCAGCACGCGGGTGAGTGCAGTACGTGTCACAACCCGCACAGCAACAGCTACGGAAAGTTCCTGACGTTCGCTTCAGGTGCGAACCTGTGTAATGACTGTCACTCGGGCGACATAGGCATAGGCCATCAGGTCAACATGGTGGCGAGCATGACACCGACCGACGCGGCCTTTGCTCCGCCCGCGGATATGAGCGGGACAAGGCTGTACGATGCCGCTGGCACCACGTCCGGTGGTACCTCTGTCAAGTGCTTAACTTGCCATACCGCGCACGGCGGTGTTGCGGGAACGGCGCTGAATACGATGGATTATTCGGCGACGTCTGCCGCGCTGTGTACGAACTGTCACCCGTAGAAGATCCCGGTTGACGAACGGCGTTTGAGTATTTGACTTAACGTGAGCAAAAGCCCCCATATCGTTGGGGGGGCTTTTGCTATGCTTATAGGGTGACATTTATAGAAAGGTGTTAGCTTATGGATAAGACCCGACGCTCCTGGATAATCTTCGCTGTTGTCCTGATGGCCGTACTAATCGAAGTAGGCGTTGTCTACTATTACTTTAACTTTATTCCGCGAAAACCGGCGTCAAAAAAAATTGTTGAAGCACCATATAGGTTGACCAAGAAACAAAAGCTTGCCGACGTCAGCCAACCAGCGGACTTAGCCATCGCTCACGGACGCGTGTTCGTGTTGGATACGCTGAATAACCGAGTGCTGGAAATCGACAAGACAGGCAAGACAATCAGGAAGATCGACGCCGCTTCCGACCCCAGGATATCCCTGCACACCCCGATGGGGATAGCCTCTTTCGGCGAGAATCTTTACATAGCTGATACCCTCGGTCATCAGGTCGTTATCGTGACCGTTGACGGCATCTTTCAACAGGCAATACAGATGTTAAAGAATCCCGGAGACGCGAAAGAGCCGCGGCCGATCGGTATAGCCGTAAACAAAGAGGGAGAGTTTATAGTCGCTGACGCCGACAACCACCGCGTCATAATGTTCAACGCGTCGGGGGAAGAGGTCAAGGCAATCGGCACAGGCAGGAAAGAAAGAGGGAACAAGGGTTTTAATACTCCGTGCGGTGTAGCTTACGGAAGCGACGGATCATTCTATGTTGTAGATATTATGAATTCTCGAGTTCAGGAATTCAACCGTGACGGTAAGTTTGTCAAGCGCATGGATAACACCAAAGAAATCCATTTAGGCCGGCCAAAATATGTGACGGTTAACTCCGAAGGCAGCATACTGGTATCCGACGGGCTTCTCGGCATAATCCATATGTTTGATAAAAAAGGAAAGTATAAGGGAGTAGTCGGGAGGAAAAGAGACACCAAAAAAGCGGTTACGATATTTGAAGTCCCTGCCGGCCTTAAGTTAGATGGCAGTCGTTTATACGTTATTGACCGGTTTGCCGGCCTGTATATTTTCAAAAAAACCTAAACATCAGACTCATGCATGCGGTTGATGCAGACTTGAGGTACAAGGCGCGCAAGAGTGACAAAGATAAAAGACGTTTTATAGAAATAGCCCGGGGATCCTTAGCAGAGACCGAATATTTTATTGAGTTAGCGCGCGACCTTAGTTACTTTGATAAACGGGAAGGCGAAATCGATAGCCTGATTCGACAAACAGGCAAGCTTCTACGGAAGTTCCAGGAGAGTCTAAGCAAATAGCAGCTTACTCCTCGTACTCCTTGCGCTCCTCGTACTCCTTGTAATCCTAATTTGTGTTGTTGCTTTCTAGAGTTTTGAGCCAGGTTTTGGCTTGGGTACGGCCGGGGTTGATTGCCAGAGCCTGCTTAATCTGGGCGATGGCATCGTCTTTCCGGCCGAGGCGAAGGTATGCGCTGGCGAGGTCGATGGAGGTCTTGCGCGTGCCCTTACTAAGTCTGAGAATCTGGCCGTCCTTCGTCACCACGACTTCCTCAAGTTTCCAGTCATATTTTTCCAGCTGCGCTTCATAGAAGGTAATAACTTGCGCATCTCGTCGGCGGTCTTGCACAGGATGACGCCGCTGTATTTGCCAGCCTCGGCGGCCCGGATAACGACGCAGGTCCTTAAGGTCGTAGCCCGGCGCGCCTTTTTCCGTGTTGTGACAGGTCGTACATTCGTTGGTCGCGCTGTGGCACCGGTAGCAGCCTTCCATCGTCACGATAGCCTTGTCCTTGCCGACCCGGGCGCAAACAAAGCTGGCGTGACAATCCGTGCAGGCCAGCTTCCTGATCTTGATATGCGACTGGTGCGGAATGATGATGTCCCCGCTGGGCGAGATGCGCTTCCTGGCTTCGTGGCAGGGCAGACAGATCTCGTTCGACGGCGACGCGACAAAGCCGATCGGTTTCTCGTTCTTCTGTTTCATCCTTTTGAACTCGGCCGCGTTAAACCTTAGATAAATCCGCTGCAATAGTCCGACCCGGCTTAACAGAAGGTTGTTGAAACCGCTTTTAACATGGCACTGCATACACCCGATCTTGGCGTGCGTGGAGGTAGACCACTGTTTGTAGACCTCGGGATGGCACGAACCGCAGAAAGCAGGCTGGTACGTGACGAGATTCGGCAGGCCCAGAAAGATGAAGATAAGCACGGCCACGCCGATAAAGGCCATGATGTTGATAAGTCTTCGGAAGAGAGGATGAGCGCGTCGCTCCGCCGGGCGCCGACGAACGGGTCGTCTGATCGGTTGCTTAGCCGGCTCCTGTTTGGGTGTTTCCGCCATATACCAACCTTGGGTTTATACTAGTGAAATCCTATCTATCTGCACATTAATTATACCCGCTTATTTCCGTCTTGTGCAATTGTTCACCAAGGCTATACCCGGTATCATCAGGACACTTAGCACAGCCAACGCGATGGGCAAGAGATAGCCGAAACGGGAGTAAAAAGTCGGACTTAAACGTGCTTGGATCTTGGCCGTTATGACTTTTACCTCGTTGACCTCGGTCCGCTGGATAGGCTGTCCGGTCATCCCGATAAACCCGGACTCTCCGGTGTTGGCCGCCTGCGCCAGGTAGCGACCCGTTTCCGCCGCTCGGAACTGGCTGGCGCCGAAATGCAGCGCCGCCTCGTTGCTTTGATAGAACCAGGCGTCGTTGGTCAGGACGAACAGGGCTTCAGCCCGGATGGCCCCTAAAGACCGCGCCAACCACGAATACAAAGACTCCGAACATATAAGTACCTCGAACCTCAAAGGCGGCTTGCCCGCTGTCGCGCGCTTGTCGAATGTTAGCAACCCTCTAATGACTCTTGGAAACCGACTTGGTTGGGGACTGACCAAAATATCTATGTTTTCGCCAGTATCAGTGCTAATGGTGACGAGTATAGTCTGGGGCATATTGATTGCGGCTGTTTACCGACTATTGATTGGATGGCAAGATCCTAACCTGATCCTGAAGATTATTATGGGCTATGGTGCAGGAGCACATGCGTCGTTACTCGGCTATGGCCTATGGGCCGGGGGAAACGGACCCAATAAGAATCAAGACACTATCTTTTCAGCAGTACCGTTAATTACCTATGTATTAGCGTCAATAGTATTTGCGTTTATCTAGTCAATTGTCATAGATCTCAGATTGGGGCACGGATGAAGTTTGGTGATTACAGCCTAGATCAGTATCGGCAAGGCAGGGGGTCGGGTCTTGTATTTTAGCATCGAGATTGCCTGAGCAGCGTCCCGAATCCTGTAAAGGACATCCTCATCTTACCTTATGCCAAACTCTGAATGTGCGAAAATCGTACAACCCGGGGAGCCAGCCTATTACCGCACTTCAAGCACTATGACCCATTGCTTCGTATACAAACATCCCCTAAAATGTCCATTCCTTTAACCCCAAATGGACATGAACTTTATCGTCAAATAGACTGACGACAGCGGAGGCGGCAACAAGGAAAGGGTCATGTGAACATGTGTCGAAAAAGTGATAATTCAAGACTTGACCCTGCTTACCTCACTTTTGTTCTCTCCCCGTGGGAGAGAGGATATTTCCTAATCTCTGTGGTACGAGGAGTTTAGCTTCACCTTGTCGACCGGATGATCATCATCAGCCTTGGGTGAGGATTTGTTCTCGGGATTCTTGTCAACGGCCTCAGAGGGAGATGATTTTGTGATGATAAGATTCTTTTTAGCATCTCGGATGACACCCTGTATCTCTTTTTGTGCGGCTCGGATATTCTTTGAGCTAACCGACCGTGTGGCCACGCTGTTATCGTTGCGATTATTCTTACTGGGATCGGCGGAAGATGACGGCAAGATGAAAGGTTCGGCACTGGCAATTAGAATACCCCGTTGTTCCAATTCCTGAGAACCTTGGTTTGCGGTTACGAGGGGAATGGGACGCAGTATCTTATTGATCTCTCTGAATGCAGGCTTAGCCAGTTGTCTCATTAAGACCGGTGCTGCGGCATACTGCAAGAATACGGACATCAGAGTTACTATGACGGCAAGTGCTACAAAACCTACCGCGGACTCGGCCAGTAATTCTCTAACAAGCTTATTTAGATAACGCAAATCAATTTTGATCGTTTTAATTTCAATACGCCGCCTGTTTACGATTTGGACCTCTATACTGATACTATCGGCGCGGACTTAAGAAATGATTAATGTAGCTAAATATGAGGGTGGAGAAGACCAAGATGCCCAACCGTGTAATGGATTCATATGTCATAGAGCCGCTTGCGTATATCATCGTGTTCGCAATAGGTTACATCGACTACGCGACCGGAGCGGCCTTCTCTTTGTCAATCTTTTACCTGATACCTGTGTTCGGCGTCGCCTGGTTTAAAGGGACAAAGAGAGCGCTGGCAATTTCATTCGTATCCGCCACGGCATTGCTGATCGGCGACATACCGACAAAGGTTTTTTACATACATCCCATAAACCATGTCTGGAACGCGGCTGCGGTCTTCGTGTTCTACGTTCTGGTGTCGCTCCTGGTCGGATTGCTGCACGATGGACTTACCCGGGAAGCGCAGCTAGGCCGTATTGATTTCTTGACAAAACTGGCCAACGCCAAGGCGTTTGTGGAAGGCGCTGAGGCCGAGATACGCAGAGCTAAAAGGTACAAACTGCCGATGTCAGTCGCGTATATCGATCTCGACGATTTCAAAACCGTAAATGATGCGTTCGGTCACTCAAAGGGCGATGAACTTTTGATCGAGGTTGGTTCGGCGATCACTAAAAACATTAGAGAAACCGACCTGGCGGCGCGTATCGGAGGAGACGAATTCTCGATCCTGCTTCCCGAAACCGTTGGCATACAAGCAAGTGTCGTCATCGACAAGCTGCAGGCTAAACTTGATGAGTTATTTAAAGAAAATGGCTGGCCGGTAGGCGCAAGTATCGGCCTAGCGGAGTTCCTGGAACCGCCAGAATCGGTTGACCAAGTCTTAGAAAGCGCCGACAAACGGATGTTCGCGGCCAAGCAACGCCGCAAGGACGCCGCCAAAGACGCTAGCCTACGCCACAGTCCTTAAGAGTACAACCCCGAAGAAAAGAGCCTTCGGGGCGGCAAGGAACGCCGAGAGTACAACCCCGATGAAGAGAGCCTCTCCGACTAAATCTACAGGGCCAGGTCTTGAATTATCAGTTTTTCACAGCGCTGACGCCGGCATTATATGGGGCTTTGGTCCGGTTGACTCGTAATAGACATCCTCAGCTGGCATTATGCAATACCCTGAATGTTTGAAAAACACGCAACCCGGGGAGCCAAGTTCGACCTACTGTTTCTTGCTTTCCTTGTACAAGTACCACGCCCCGATCACGCCGATGACCAGAAAGCCGGCCGCCAAAATCCAGTAGTTGATAGGGTTCTGCGCCGTTCCTGCAGTCTGACCGGCTGCGGCCTGCTCGCCCGACGTCGTAGCGTCGTTTACCGAGGGTGTGGTGACGGATCGCTTATAAGTGACGTTGAAAGTCGCGGTTTGGCCGACGGGAATCCTTTTCGGAGCGGTCTCGTAGAATGTAAAACCCTCCGGGGATTGTCTGTTTCCGGTCGGTTTTGGCGTCATAACAACATCGGATGACTTGCTGGGCTGCAGAAACTCGAACGTGGTGGTTCTTGACTCGTATCTCTGCATCCATGCCAGCGTCAGCAGGCGATTCTGTCCGTCTATCTTTAGGCCGTTCCAAACGGCTTCAGCCTGGCCGATACGGCTCTTGGTTAAGGTTATGGCAACCTCGTCGTAGCCGTCTTTCTGAATTACGGTCGGCGTCGACTGAATGTCTTTTGAAATATCCGGCCCCAGGATCTCTCCGGTCCATTGAACTTGCACGCCCGATGGAAAAGCAAAACGAACCGTCGCGGGTAGCGGCGTGTCGCCAGGTATTTCCACCTGTTGCATGAAGAATACCTGGCTGTTGTTATACTCCGGCCATAACGATATCAGCAGATTATTCGGTACGGCGTCGGCCGCCAGCGCAGCCGGCTGACTTAATAGCATTATTCCAACAATAGAAAAAAGAAAAATAGCCTTGCGCATTGAACCCCCTGGGTGAATCCCTAGTATTTATGTAATTACTTGAAAATCAAATAACTCCGAGCCTATGTTGATTATATAAGATTTGGCCATCACCTTAAACAAAGGAGCGGCTTTATGGGTACGCGCAAGATAATTATTGTCACATCAATATTGCTGACTATGATCATCGCACTCTTGTTAACAACCGACATCAATGCGGCGCCAAAAGCGCAAGCGGCCGAAAAAAAAGCCAACGGTATCCAGAACAAAGAAGGATATCGTTTTGTCACCCAAGAGGAGCATGAAGCAGCCGCGGACAGGGCTAAGGCGGCCAGGGAGTTGATGCCTAAGTTGAACGCGCCGGCCTCGTTGGGCGGCGGCATGAGTACCCAAGCGGTCTTCACGCCTGGTCCGACCAGTGTACCCGATTACTTTGGGATCTACCCGAACTATGCATTAAGCTCGCTGCCTTTAATAGCGCCAAACATCGACATGCTAGCACAGCCCGGGACCTTACTTAAAGGGTCAAATTCTGCGGTATATGTGACCGATTACATTGGTGGCGTATTCCAAAAAAGGGCTATCGCGTCGGTTGCGGCATTTAACAAATTCGACTTTTACTGGGCAGACATATATACGGTTTCTGATGCCGAGCTTGCCCGATATTCAGATGCGGCGCCTGTCGCTTTTACAGATACGGTTCACCCGAACGGCGCGCTGGTAAAAACCTCTTTGTCCAGCACTGTTTACTTAATTGAGGGCGGAGTCCGTCGTTCAATCGTTTCGGGGAATGCCTTTATCGCGAACGGATTGAGGTGGGACAGAATCGCGATTATTTCCGCATCTGAGTTAGCTCTATATGCTGAAGGCGCTGTGCTGCGCGCTCGTCCCGGTACGCTTATCAAAGGCTTAGGACCGTCCGTTTATACGACAGACTATCTTACCGGAACATATTCCAAACGCGCTTTTCCGAGCGCTGCTGTTTTCGAATCGCTTGGCTACGTTTGGAGCGACATAATCGTTATGAGCGACGCGGAAATCGGGGGATATACCGACGGCCCGAGCGTAGCGTCCATCCCGCACCCAAACGGAGCACTAGTTAAAACGTCAGTCTCAGCGAGCGTATATCTTCTGGAAAACGCACAGAGAAGAACCTTTATCTCGGCGACGGCCTTTAATTCTTACCGGTATCGGTGGGATCGAATTATCACTTTGTTAACCGCTGAGATGGAATTGTATCCGGGCAGCAATGTAGTAACCGGCACCGGCATAAGAAAATTCATTAATTCGTTACCGGGCTTGGGAGCGGCTAACGCAAACAACCTGGGCCAATACATCCCGGTTGCGACACCTGATACCTCTAATCCCACGTACGATTACTATGAAATAGAACTAGTCGAGTACAGTGAGAAGATGCACTCTGATTTGCCGGCGACCAAGCTACGCGGCTACCGGCAGAAGAACATGGGCGGAACCGCGGCGCACTATCTGGGGCCGACGATCGTCGCCCAGCGGGACAAGCCGGTGCGCGTCAAGTTCACCAACTCTCTACCCACCGGGACCGGCGGAGATCTTTTCATCCCGGTAGATACAACCGTTATGGGAGCCGGTATGGGGTCGAACATGGCGATGGCTATGGCCGCTGCGCCGCTCGCCGGGTTAACCGTGCAGGTAACCACGGTGAATCCTCATAACTTCTTGCCCGGCCAGCGCGTTCATATGCACGGGTTTACCCCCGCTGCCTATAATGGGATGTTCATGATCACGGCTGTGCCAGACGCGACACACTTCCAGGTGACGTTGGCAACCAATCCGTTAGGTCCTGCGACGGTCATGGGCAGCGCGATGGAAATGTACACCCAGAACAGGGCTACCCTGCACCTGCATGGCGGAGCAACTCCATGGATTAGCGATGGGACACCTCACCAATGGATAACCCCGGCCGGCGAGAACACCAACTACCCCCAGGGCGTCAGCGTCGTTAATGTTCCGGATATGCCTGACGCTGGCTCTAGGGACGGGTCCCAGACGTTCTACTACACCAACCAGCAAAGCGCACGATTGATGTTCTATCACGACCACGCCTATGGCATCACCAGGCTGAACGTTTACGCCGGCGAGGCCGCGCCTTACGTTCTGCGGGATGCGGTCGAAGACGCCTTGATTAGAGGCGGGACCATCGGCGGTAGGTCTATCGCCGCCGGGACCATTCCCGCGGACGAGATCCCTCTGGTGATCCAGGACAAGACGTTCGTCCCGGATAATACCAGGCCGTACACAAGCGTCATGGGCACTTTCGTGTCTCAGTTAGTGGCGCAGGATCCCACCTGGGATACGGCTAAATGGGGAGGTCCGGGAAGTCTTTGGATGCCGCACGTCTATATGCCGAATCAGAATCCGGCCGATATCAGCGGGATGAACGCCATGGGTCGTTGGTTCTATGGCCCCTGGTTCCATCCGCCGACAACAAATCTAACTTACGGACCTATTCCCAACCCTTACTACGACCCGGTGGGTGCGCCGCTGGAGAACTCGCTTATCCCGGGTACGCCCGACGCGCGGCTTATCAGCCCGTCGATGGGCATGGAAGCGTTCATGGATACCCCGGTCGTTAACGGCACCGCGTACCCGTATCTTGAAGTCCAGCCGAAGGCTTACCGGTTCCGGATTCTAAACGCGGCGGACGATCGGTTCTTCAACTTTCAGCTCTATGTGGCCGATTCGAACGTCGCGACGCCGGACGGACGGACGCTGACCGAAGTCAAGATGGTTCCCGCGTCAGCTACGACCGGCTTTCCGGCCTCGTGGCCGACGGACGGACGCGAGGGCGGAGTGCCGGATCCCGCGACGGCCGGTCCGAGCATGGTTCAGATCGGTAACGAGGGCGGCTTCCTGCCGGCCCCTGTGACCTTGACGAACCAGCCGGTTACATGGAACCTTGATCAGACTAACTTCGACATGGGTCTTGTAAACGGCGGCACTCTTATTCTGGGCACCGCCGAAAGGGCTGACGTGATCGTCGACTTCTCGCAATACGCCGGGAAGACTTTGATCCTGTATAATGATTCGCCTGCGCCGTTCCCGGCGCTCGACCCGAGGTACGATTACTACACGGGCTCGCCGGATAAGGCTGATACGGGCGGCGCCCCGTATACGCTGGCCGGTTACGGTCCGAACACGCGGACAATCATGCAGATCAGAGTGGCGAACACAACTCCCGCGCCGGCTTTCAACAAGGCGCCGCTGGATGCGGCGTTCGCTTCGACGGCTACAACGCAAGGTGTTTTTGCCGTGTCGCAGGATCCGGTAATCGTTCCTAACGACAGCTATAATAGCGCTTACAACAAGCTGTTGCCCGCGGATCCATACGCGAGGATAGCTGACTTCTCGTCTACCTTTACGCCTCTTAACGCGACTACGACCGGTAAGGTGGGCAGCGTGGCCGTAACGGCCGGTGGCAGCGGTTACGTTAACGCTCCTATTGTGGTATTTACGCCCACTGGCGGCGGGACCGGCGCCGCGGCGACGTCGACGTTAACAGTCAAAAGCGTCAATGTTACTGCTGGCGGCAGCGGCTACACCAATCCGACCGTTGTATATACCGGCGGTGGAGGGACTGGGGCCGCCGGTACGGCGACTGTTGTCGGCGGCGCAATAACGGCTGTAACGATCACTAACGGCGGGACAGGATATACGACCATGCCCAATGTTTCGTTTACGGGTGGAGGCGGCACAGGAGCCGTCGCGACCGCGGCGGGAGGTGTTAGCACTGTCAAGGTCACGAACGGAGGCAGCGGGTATCTGACCTTGCCGACTGTGTCATTCACGCCGATCGGCGCGGGCGGAGCGGGTGCCGCGGCGACCGCCAGTTATGCCCTGACCATAGAATTCGATAACAAATCTATACAGGACGAAATGGGCGAGGCCTTTGAGAAGGACTACGGCCGAATGAGCGGATTTCTGGGGCTGGAGGTACCGCGCACCAACTTCGCGAACATGAACTTCCTGCTCTATCCGTACCCGTCGCCGCCGGTGGATAACGTCGTTAATTCCATGACGCCGATGGCCCCGGTCGCGGGCGATGGAACCCAGATCTGGAAGATAACGCATAACGGCGTGGACACGCACACTATCCATTTCCACCTGTTCAATGTCCAGATGATCAACCGGGTGGCCTGGGACGGCGCGATAAGGTTGCCCGACGCCAACGAGCTGGGGTGGAAGGAAACGGTCAGGGTGAATCCGTTGCAGGATACGATCGTGGCTTTAAGGCCGGTCGTGCCAACACTGCCGTTCGCAGTTCCGAACAGCGTGCGCCTGATCGACCCGACGCAGCCAGAAGGCACGGTTTTGACCGGCGGACCTTTGGGATTCCAGGACCCGCTTTCCAATCCTACAACGATAACTAACAGCTACGTCAACTTCGGTTGGGAATATGTCTACCACTGTCATATCCTAAGCCACGAAGAGATGGATATGATGCACGCGATGAATATCGCGGTGGCGCCGGCAGGACCTCCTTCCGGATTAATCGCGACGCCCGGTCCGGGCGGACACGCGCTCAGCTGGACCGACAACTCGACGACGGAAACCGGATTCACGATCGAGTGGGCGCCGACGAGCGCCGGGCCAGGGGCCTACCTGACTACGGTGCCGGCGGTGGCCGGGACGGGTACGACCGTGAATTACACGGATGTGTTCACCGGAACCCGGTATTACCGGGTGGCGGCCAGCAACACGCCTGGGGCACTGGTCTCGACGGGCTTGCCGTTCCCGAACTTCCCGAGGGAGACAGCCAACTCCGCTTTCACGTTAGCCGCTGGTCCTTAAGGAAGAGCGCCGTTTCGGCGCGATAGTGTTCGACCCGTGAAGAGGCCGGCAAGGCGACGGCCTCTTCACTCTTTTAAGAAACTCCTCACATACGCACGCCGTTTTCATATTTTATTCATCTGAAAGGGTTATCTTTAAGTCAGTAAATGCTGTCGGAACGATAAGGAGGCCAAATGAGCGCTATCGCTCGGGGAGGGAAGAACGCCTTCCGGAATGTTATCAGGACGTTGTCCATAATCATGATCGTCGGCTTAAGCATCGGATTAGCCCTGGTGATGGTTTTATCGCTGAAAGCGGTACAAGCCAGGATTGACAGCGTCAAGAGTCAGATCGGTAACAACATCACCATCTCGCCGGCCGGCGCCCGAGGTTTTGAGGGCGGCGGGGAGCCGCTGACGCAGACGGAGTTAAAGCCAATCGCCTTTGCCGCTCACGTGGCCAAAACGACCTACACTTTATCCGACAGGGCCAGAACGGATGACACCATCAGTCTGACCGCGTCCATAGACATGGGTACGTTGGGCAACCGGCAGCGCAACTTCACGAATAGCAATAGCGGTCAGACGCAGCAACCGCCGCCGGACATGGGCGACAGGCAGTCGCAAAGCGGTGGGACGGCGACTACGACCAGGTCTTTTACCATGCCGATTATGATAACCGGTTCTAGTGACCTGACAACCGCGTCAGTTGCCGGCGGCAGCCAGTTCAAAATCACTTCGGGCAAAGCGCCTAGTGGAACCAGCGGCGCGATCGTGGCCTTAATCGGAAAATCGCTGGCCGCCAAGAACAACCTTAAAGTCGGCTCCACGTTTACCCTTTACGGGACTACGGTTAAGGTTGCCGGTATATATGACGCCGGAAACACGTTCGCGAACGGCGGAATAGTAATGCCGCTAAAGACTCTGCAGACGCTAAGCGGTAAACCCGGAGAAATTTCGTCGGCTTCAGTGCAAGTGGATTCGATTACCAACGTGGACGCGGTCGCCAAGACGGCCAAGACGAAGCTCGGTACGAAGGCCGACATCGTGACGCCGACCGATACATCGAGTTCCGCGTTGGCGCCGCTTGAGAATATCAAGACTATTGCGACGTACAGCTTAATCGGCGCGCTGGTGGCCGGGGCGGTAATCATACTATTGACTATGTTGATGATCGTTCGCGAGAGGCGGCGGGAGATCGGCGTTTTGAAGGCGATCGGTTCTTCGAATATGTCTATAGTCACCCAGTTCGTAACGGAATCGACCGTCCTCACTCTGCTGGGGAGCGCTTTCGGGGCTGTTTTGGGTGTGTTCTTGAGTAACCCGATCCTGAACGTAATGGTAAACAATAGTCAGTCAACGGCGGCGCAGGCCGCCGCGCCCGGCGCAGGTGGCGGCCCGGGCGCGATGCGGGTTGCTTTTATGAGCGGACCTGGGCTACGCAGCGCCCTGCAGAATATCCAGGCAAACGTCGGTTTCGATCTTCTCCTGTACGGACTGCTGGCTGCGATTGTAATAGCAGTGATCGGGAGCGCTATTCCGGCCTGGATGAGTGCCAGGATACGTCCCGCCGAAGCGATGAGGAGCGAATAAGATGATCAAGGTAAAGGACATAAAAAAGCATTTTAGGACTCGAGACAACACGGTCAAGGCTGTTGACGGCATCGATCTGGAATTGCCGGAGGGGATTTTGGCCTCCATCATCGGCACAAGCGGCAGCGGAAAAAGCACCCTTCTTGCCTTGCTGGGAGCCTTGGACAAACCGAGCGACGGCTCCATCGAGATCGACGGCAAGGATGTTGCCAAAATGAGCGGCCGGCAGTTGACCACGTATCGCCGCGACAAGGTCGGTTTTGTGTTTCAATCCTACAATCTTATTCCAAACCTATCAGCTCTCCAGAACGTTATGATTCCGATGGAATTCGCCGGGGTCAAACGGGGCGAGCGTCGTAAGAGAGCCGAGCACCTACTAGAGCAGGTCGGTTTGGATAAGTCAAAGCAAAACCGTAAACCTGGACGGTTGAGCGGCGGGGAACAACAGCGAGTCGCCATCGCCCGCGCACTGGCCAATAAACCGAAATTGATACTGGCGGATGAGCCGACCGGTAACCTAGATACCGAGACGGGCAAACTTATCGTCGATCTTATGCATGACCTGGCCAAAACGGAGGATACAACTATCCTGGCCGTCACCCATGACGCCGAGATTGCCAGTCAAACCGATAAAACCTTCCGGCTAAAGGATGGAAGGATAGTCTAAGCCTAAAGGGGTCAGGCACGGGGCCTGGCCCCGTGCCTGACCCCAAATCGTTTTGTGTGCTAATATCTTCTCGAGGTATGCCCTAGCTTCAAAAAGAAGCATCCCGCCTCTTCAATGGATCACGGAGACGCGGGATGTTCGTTTTTGGACCGGATGAATTTCTAAAATACGCGAAACCGGGCAAAGCCGTCCCGCTGGTTGAGGAGATTCCCCCGAATTCACTGACTCCGCGGGAAGCCTACCGAAGGCTAGCGGCGCGCCCCGATTCGTTTCTCCTGGAAAGCGCGGGCGGCAGTCCTGTTATCTCAGAGTATTCCATGGTCGGCGGGGATCCAATCCATGTAATATCTACGAAAGGGAAGGATCCCTTCCCTGAGCTGCGAGCCGCCGTAAACCGATTCTCTCCCGGATCCCTTCCGATCGATCTGCCGTTTTGGGGCGGCGCCGTTGGGTTCTTGTCGTATGATGTGGCTCGATACATCGAGCGAATCCCCGTGTTAACTGACGATGACCTCAAACTTCCTGAGACGACTTTTATTTTCCCTGGCGTGTGCTTGGTTTTTGCCCATCTGACAGGGAAGAAGTATCTAATCGTTAACGAGGTTTGCGGTCGAAACCCACGGCTGTCTTTAAAGAAAGCGACCGCGCGTCTGGAGGAAGCGCGGTCGCGTTTGGCCGAGGAGCCGACGCCGGCTGAGACCTGTCGGCCCGAAAACAACGAGGTGCCGGTGGTTTCGGCGAATATGGACAATCGAAGTTATGAGAGAATTGTCAATCGGGCTAAAAAATACATTTTTGCGGGCGACATTTTTCAGGCTAATCTGTCCGTTCGCTTCCAGGTACCCGCGCCCGCGGATTCTTTTTCTCTATACGACAGATTGCTCAAGATAAACCCCTCACCGTTTTCTTCGTACCTTGATTTCGGCAACTGGCAGCTGGTGTCGTCGTCACCGGAACGGCTGGTAAAACTGAGAGACGGTCTTGTGGAGACCAGACCGATAGCGGGCACAAGGCGGCGCGGCCGCGATGAGTCGGAAGACGACGACCTGACGGCCGACCTTATCCTGAATGAAAAGGAAAGGGCTGAGCATGTCATGCTGGTTGATCTGGAACGCAACGATATCGGTCGGGTATGCCGGTACGGCACGGTCAAGCCGACAGAGCTGTTTACAATTGAGAAGTATTCGCACGTGATCCATATAGTGTCGAACATCACAGGGGAGATGGACGAAGGCAAAGACCAGTTCGACCTGATAAGAGCTGTTTTTCCCGGCGGGACCATAACCGGGTGCCCGAAGGTCCGGTGTATGGAAATCATCGAAGAGCTGGAGCCCACGAGGAGAGGGCCATATACGGGCAGCATCGGATATTTCGGTTTTAGCGGCAACGCGGATTTCAACATTATCATCAGGACTTTTACGGTAAACGGGGGAGAAGCGTACGTCCAAGCCGGCGCCGGTATTGTCGCCGACTCCGATCCGGCGCGGGAATATTATGAATCCGTTAGCAAGGCGGCCGCGTTGCTGGAAGCGGCCGGCGTCAAACGGGAGGAAGTGAAGTGGGAGACTTTGCCTACGTCAACGGCGTCATAGTTGCCTCCGGAAAAGCCGCGGTACCGATCGGTGATGCCGGATTTTTATTCGGCGACGGTCTTTTCGAGACGTTTCGAGCCTATGGCGGATGTCCGTTCAGACTCGAGGACCATTTGGCGCGTCTGGGTGAAGGTTTGGCGGCACTGGATATCAGAAACGCGCCGCACCCGGATGCTCTGTCGTCGGCTGTTATACAGACAATAGACGCCAACGGTCGTGATGAGTGTATTATCAGGCTGACCGTCACAAGGGGAGCGGAAGAACCGACCGTGGTGATCACGACCCGGCCTATTACCTATACGGAAGACCAGTATAGAGACGGAGTCACCTGCATAACCGGGCTCGATACGCGTGGATCCTTGGCTGCCTATAAGACGTTAAACTACCTGCCTAATCGTTTGGCGAAACTGGCTGCCGATAAAGCCGGGGCGCTGGAAGCGATCTTTGTCAACGACGACGGTTTTATAACCGAAGGATCAATGAGCAGCGTATTTGTTCTTAGCGAAAGGCTGTTAATGACGCCCGGCTTGAGCTGTGGAATCTTGCCCGGGATCACGCGCCGCGTAACGCTTAAGCTGGCCGCGGAGGCCGGGATTCCACTGTCGGAGACCTTTGTTGCGCTTCAGGATATGGCCAAAGCTCAAGAGGCGTTTATTACCAACAGCGTGCTCGAGATAATGCCGGTAATCGCGGTTGACGGGAAGAGCGTCGGTTCAGGCCGCCCCGGCGAACTTGCCGGATTGTTGCGAGCGGGATACAAGGAGCTCGTATGAAGCGGCCGGTTCTGGTCATCGACAACTATGATTCCTTCGCTTATAACTTGGTTCAGCACCTGGGGGCTTTAGGGCAGACATTAGTTGTTAGGAGAAACGACGTGATTGGCCTTGGCGACATCCGTGACCTGAATCCCGCCGCGATTGTCATATCTCCGGGACCGGGCACTCCGCGGGACGCGGGGATTTCGCTTGACGCAATAAGGGCGTTCGGAGACAAGCTCCCCATACTGGGCGTTTGTCTCGGTCATCAGGCAATCGGCGAAGCCTACGGGGCAAATGTCGTCCAGACCGGCGCGCCTGTTCACGGAAAGACGTCGGATATCTTTCACGACGGGAAGACGATTTACGGGGCTATAAAAGCTCCGTTTACCGCAACCAGATATCATTCTTTGATTGTCGACAGGGAAACCGTCCCCGAATGTCTGGAGATATCGGCCTGGACTAAAGAGGGCGCCGTCATGGGATTACGGCATAAAAGCCACAACGTTGAGGGAGTACAGTTCCACCCGGAGTCGATTCTTACGCTGGACGGGCTGTCGCTGCTGAGGAATTTTCTTCACCAGGCTGGGTTAGATACGAATTCATAACATCCCGGATAAGCCGGCCGTTCCGTCGCCAAGCGCCGCCAGTAAATCCAAATACATCACAACGCCCTTTAAAGTTACGTCTTGACTTAAGATACCTAAGTTACTAAGCTAATAAGTACCTTAAGATAAAGGAGAAGCCATGGCGGAAAGTAGAGAATCGATTATCAGTGATATTGTCAAGGACATGGGCGCGTTCAGGCGGTCGATGTTCGGCCGGCCGAAGCTGGCGGGAAAGTTGATGCTTAAAAAGGCACATTCGCTTATATCACCCGCGCAAGGCGAACTCCTGCACATCCTGAAAACGCGAGACTCTCTAACAGTTAAGGAAACTGCAGAAATGATGGGCGTAACGGGCAGCGCCGTAACCCAGCTTGTCGACCCTTTGGTCAGAGCGGGCTTGGTCACCAGGGAACATGACGAGAACGATCGGCGCTCGGTCCGGGTTAGTATAGCCGCCAAAGGCCGCGAGAAAATGACTATCTTTGAGCGGCATCATAAACGGCATCTAACGGTTTTGCTCGAACCGCTAACCGTTGAGGAACTACGCACCTACCGGGACTTGCACAGGAAAATAGTCAACAACCTGCACGCTGATGAAGGGGAGCGCGGAGATTATGCCGGATAATGTTATCGAGTTGAAAGGCATCCGAAAGGTTTATAAAACCGGCGACGAAGACACGGTCGCGCTGGATGGCATCGATCTTGATGTCAAGAAGGGCGAGTTCGTCGCGGTAACGGGGCCGTCCGGGTCCGGAAAATCCACTTTGATGAACGTCATCGGTTTGTTGGACAGGCAAACGGCGGGCGGCTACTCATTGGCCGGCCAGGACGTCAGCAGGCTTAGCGGTGGAAAACGAGCCGAGATCAGGAACAAGGAAATCGGCTTTGTGTTCCAACAGTTCAACCTGCTTCCCCGTACGACAGTCCGGGACAATGTTATGTTGCCGACCATTTACGGCAAGGATAAGGGCGCCACGGCGCGGGCGGAGAAACTTATTCAAGAGGTCGGCCTGGGCGATCGCGCCGGTTATAAGAGCAACCAGCTGTCGGGCGGTCAGATTCAGCGTGTCGCCATCGCGCGCGCCCTGGTCATGGACCCGTCGATTATCCTAGCCGACGAACCGACAGGCAACCTGGATACCAAGAAATCGCATGAGATTATGGAGCTTCTAAAGGACATCAACTCCAAAGGAGCCACCATTGTTCTGATAACCCACGAGGCCAGCGTGGCTAAATACGCCGGCCGCGTATTGAACATAATCGACGGTAAGATTGCCAGTGAAAGCGCGGGTGAGGCGGAATGAAAAGCTTTGTTATCTTTAAACAATCGCTGAAAGCCATAGTCGCTAACAAAGGGCGGAGTTTCTTAACGACTCTCGGCATAATAATCGGAATCGGATCGGTTATTGCTCTTATGGCGCTGGGCGCAGGCGTTAAGGAATCGATTTCCAGCCGTATCGCGACGCTAGGTACGAGGAACCTTATCATTATGCCGGGCGAGGGCATTGCCGAGAGGGCATCGTCCGCCCACGCTGGCGGGGGCAATATCGGCGGCCAGCAGAGTGGCGGGAGCGGCGGCATGGGCGGCGCCGGTTCTACTTTGACTCTTGACGACTTGAATACACTGCGTGACAAGAAGAAGAATTCGCACGTAAAATTGGCCGCCGGTAACGTTTCGGGTTCGGCCATTTTTACGACTGACTCGGGGGAGAAGAGATTCTCGGTCACGGGAACGGAACTGGACTATTTCAAGATCCAGGGCTACAAGATTGACAAGGGTGAGCAGATAACGGCGGCCGATGTAACCAACAGGGCAAGAGTAATCGTCATGGGAAACCAGTCGGCCAAAGACATATACGGCGGCAAGACGGCGGTCGAGCAAGAGCTGACCATCGAAGGCTCGATGTACAAAGTGATCGGCGTGCTTAAGAAGGTTGACGAGACAGGTTTAAGTAACCCGAACAGTCAAATATTTATTCCTTACACGTCGGCATTCGATAGCTTCAAGGTCGAGAAGTTCAACGTATTAACCGCTCTCGCTGATAACGAGGCAAACGTCGCCGTCGCCAAGAAGACAATCAAACGGACGATCATGGATAACCACAGTATCAAAGAAGAAAAGCTGGCCGATTTCAATGTAAACTCCTCGGCGGACCTGCTATCCACGATTAGCACGATCACTGGAATAATGACGTCGCTGCTGGCCGGCATTGCGGCCATATCTTTGATTGTCGGCGGCATCGGCATCATGAACATCATGCTGGTGAGCGTAACCGAACGGACTCGGGAAATCGGCTTGCGGAAGGCCGTCGGCGCAAAAACCGGCGATATCCTCGGCCAGTTTGTCGTCGAAGCGATCCTGCTGACTTTAACCGGAGGTTTGTTGGGTATCGCCGCTGGTTACGGCATGGCTGAAGTCGCTTCAAGGATGCTAGGCTTCGCGCCGGTGATAACGCTGGACGCGATTGTCTTGGCTGTCGGCGTATCTACCGGTGTAGGATTGTTGTTCGGCATCTACCCGGCCGCCAAGGCGGCGAGGCTCGATCCGATTGAAGCGCTGAGATACGAGTAGGAATTTCTAGATATACCCCGTTTCATCTGCTAGAATCTAGGGATGGATACGCGACCTAGATTCAGAAGCTCGTTTCGGGAGAGCTGGAAAAGATATTTGCCGGCTCTCACGGTATTGATTTTGATGGTCATACTGGCCGCAGCCGGTACCTGGTACGCCGGAAGCAGGGACAGGGCCGTGGCTGAAGAACGTTTTGTCGTGACGGCTTCCGAGGAATTATCAACCTTTGGCGAAGACGCGACTGATCGGAAAGCCGATGTCGAGTCGCTGGCGCAGTCATATGTTTTGGCGATTCAGCAAGATAGGGCGGCCAGAAACGAATACCAACCCAGACTAAACCTGCTTTTCTCCAATATCGGCGGTCGCAATCAAGATCTGGCGAGGGCTGATATCATTCTTAAAGTTACAGCCGGCGGCCGGGCTGCCTTTGAAACGGCGTTGTCGGCTGAGACCGGTTCTTCAGTCCAGATTACGTCAATCGACAGTGCCGGACACGCCGCACGGGCGGCTGAGGCTGCGGAATATTACCCTGTTGTTTTTGTCGAACCGGCTGAACAAACAGGCCATTATATCGGTCAGAACGCGCAGTCAACGCCAGCCCTCGCGTCTGCCATCGCCCAGGCGACGCTATCCGGGATGGCGGCCGTTACCGGACCGATAGCCGGCCTTTCAGGACTGCCTGATGGCCAGGGGTATGCGGTGCTGGCGCCCATCTATTCTCCGGGCGCGCGACCGCCCGGAGCCAACGGCGTACCCTCATCACCGATAGGATTTGCCGTCGGTTATCAACTTTATATAAAGCTGCTTAGTCAGATTAACAGCGATGATGCGGGGATAAACGTTTATCTCTACGATAGCGGCAGCGCCGAACCGGATAAGCCGGTGGCCGTCAACCTGACCGACGGAACCACAAGCGCTAATGAACGCCTATCGTCGAAGCGTAATGACGGGGTTAGTCTGGTAAAAGCCGTCGACCAGAACGGCCGCACGTGGCATATCGTCGCCAGTCCGAGCGAACCGTTTGTAGTCGGTCGGATATTCTGGTACGCGATCATTTCCTCAATAATATTTCTTGCGCTGTTAGCAGTGTATTTATTTTCCTCGGTCCAGCGAACTCTCGAGGTCGAGGGCGCGGAGATTGCCCTCAAAGAATCCAACGAAGAGCTAACGTTGTCGGCCAAGGCGTCAGGCCGGCGGGCGCTCGAATTGACCCACCTGGCCGATTTGTCCGATAAACTGCAGGCGTGCCAAGAATCGGCTGAGGCGTTTGAGGCCATATCTCTCTACGTACCTTTGATATTCAATGATTTGACCGGTGCCGTATATCTGCTCAACGCGCCGAAGGACACCGCCGAAATCCGGGCGATGTGGGGTGGCGGTTATCTGGAGGAATCTTTCCGGCGTGACGCCTGCGCCGCGTTAAGGCGGAGCAGTGTTCATAAATATATCCGGGACCGCGATACATTACAGTGCGGCCATGTCGGCGAGCCTCCGCCGGCAAGTCACATATGTGTGCCGATGCTGGCGCAAGATGAAGCTTTCGGAATCCTTTATTTGACTTTGGGGAACGAGATCGGCGACGAGACGTATGATATGGCGCAGACGGTCGCCGAGCATTTGGCCATGGCCTTGACCAATATAGAATTGCGCACGATATTGAAAGAGCAGTCCGTTACGGATTCTCTGACAAGGCTGTTTAATCGACGGTTTATGGAGAATCTGTTTGAGCGCGAGATAAGACGCGCCGACCGGGGCAAAACCGGCATCGGCGTGATTATGATGGACATAGACTTGTTTAAAAACGTTAACGACACTTATGGCCATGCCGCCGGCGACATGGTTCTGGAGACGCTCGGCATGTTTCTGAGGACAAGCGTCAGGATGGAAGATTATGTCTGCCGCTACGGCGGTGAGGAATTCTTGCTGGTGCTTCCCGGGAGCAGCAAGAAGAACACGCTTAAGCGGGCCGCGAATATCAGGGAGAGAGCCGAAACCGTCGAGTATCTGTTCAACGGTATCAACATCGGCCCTATAACATTGTCTGGCGGCGTGTCCTCTTACCCGAGCGACGGAACTGACAAGGGCGTGGTCATCAACGCGGCGGACGCTGCTCTTTATATGGCTAAAGCGGCGGGCAGGAATCAGGTAAAAGAAGCCGGGGCTCTAGATAGTTAAAGGAGGTCGCGTTATGACCGAGACGGCTACTTTCTCACTGGGATGATTCTGGGGCGTGGAGTGGCATTTCTCCGCGTTATCCGGGGTCACCGGAACCGAAGTAGGCTATACAGGCGGGACGAGCAAGAACCCCACTTATACCAACCTGGACGGTCACACCGAGTCGATTCAAATCATCTTCGATCCCTCCAAAGTTTCTTACGAAGATTTGCTGCGGCACTTCTGGAGCTATCGTGACCATACCGGCAGATACAAAACGCAATACGAGTCGGCTATTTTTGCCCACGGGGAAGAACAATTAGCGAAAGCCCGGGCGTCCAAGGCCGTTCAAGAGAAGAAC
Organism: Actinomycetota bacterium; assembly: GCA_041658625.1. Classification (NCBI taxonomy): domain Bacteria; kingdom Bacillati; phylum Actinomycetota; species Actinomycetota bacterium. Next base: position 84,274 of record JBAZZW010000001.1, on the reverse strand, counting down.
TCCGGCCTGCTCCTGCGGGTGAGAATAGAGCCCGCAGGGCCTTTCTACCAAGCTGAAGAGTATCATCAACATTACTACGCGAAGCTGAAAGGTTTGACCGGGTGAGGCTGGCAAAATATCTGGCCTCCTGCGGTCTGGGCTCCAGGCGGGATTGCGAGAAATTAATCGAGCAAGGCAGGGTGTCCGTCAACGGACAAACCGCATTAACCCCCGCGACCAACATTGACCAGGCGGTTGACAAGGTTACATTTGACGGAGTCGTCGTCGCGCCGAAGGGAAAAATCTACTACGCCGTTAACAAACCTGCCGGATATACGTCTTCGCGAGACGATAAACACGCGGACCGTTTGGTCACTCGACTGGTACCGAATGATCCGCCGGTATGGCCGGTCGGGCGTTTGGACCGGGACACCTCGGGGCTGATTCTTCTGACAAATGACGGTGAGCTAACGCAACGCCTGACTCACCCAAGCTACGGAAAAGAAAAAGAATATCTTTTAACTACGGATACGGCGTTTTCCAACGATGAGTTGTCCGAGGCCAGAGCGGGTGTAGTTTTGGAAGACGGTTTACTTAAACCGGACTTCATCGAGCCCGCCGGCGGAAAGAATTATCGAGTCGTTATTCACGAAGGCCGCAAGAGAGTTGTTAGACGGTTTGCCGCGTATTTCGGGAAAAGCGTACGCCGGCTGGAGAGAATCAGAATCGCCGGGCTAAAGCTGGACGACCTTGAGGAGGGCGATTACCGTTCTCTTACAGCCGAAGAAACGTCCTCTCTTTTGTCCTAGTAATTACGCTCTATCCGCCTGTATAATCATCTAATGTTTTTAAATAGAGTTCGGCGAGTCATATGCTAGGTTTCTGGGCTTCGTTCCTTTTTATTACGGTTGCCGAAATGGGAGATAAGACGCAACTTGTCGCGCTTTCCTTCGCGACCAAGTACAACCCCTGGAAGGTCCTGGCCGGCGTCTTTGCGGCCACCCTGGTCGTTCATCTACTGTCGGTCGTTATAGGTGAACAGACCAGCGCCTTTATACCGATGAATTACCTTAGGATTATCGTCGGGTTGTCGTTTATCGGTTTTGGTTTATGGACGCTTAAAGGTGACGCCTACGAAGACGGAGAAAAAAGAGGCGGGCGCCTGGGTCCGTTCATGACCGTCGCCATCGCCTTTTTTCTGGCGGAACTCGGCGACAAGACACAGCTCGCGACCATATCGCTGGCCGCAAAGTATCAAACGTTCATAGGCGTCTGGTTGGGCTCCACCCTGGGCATGGTTGTGGCCGACGGAATCGCGATCGCGGCCGGCGTATTTCTAGGTAAGAAACTACCTGAAAAAGCCATCAAATACACATCCGCGGCGCTGTTCATTCTTTTTGGGATACTTATGCTGTTCGGCTTGTTCTAATATACTGGGTTCGGAGGAACAATGACGGAAGAGCTTAACTTAGCGGAGATAACCGGTTTATCCCAACAGGAAGCCGCCAAACGTTTGGCTGAGGATGGCTATAACGAGCTGCCTTCATCCAAGCCCCGAACGGTGTTTGCCATTGCTTTCGAGGTCGTCAAGGAACCAATGTTTCTTCTGCTGGTCCTGGTGGGCGGCCTTTACCTTATTTTAGGCGACGTCCGAGAAGCTCTGATGCTTTTAAGCTTTGTGTTCGTCATTATGGGGATAACCTTCTACCAGGAGCGCCGTACGGAAAGGGTCTTGGAAGCGCTGCGCGACCTCTCCAGCCCGCGGGCTCACGTAATCAGAGACGGTCGGGAGATGCGTATCGCCGGCCGGGAAGTGGCTCGAGGCGATATCATGATGTTGGCCGAGGGGGATAGAGTCCCCGCCGATGCCGTTATGTTAAGCGTGAACAACCTTATGGTCGACGAAAGCCTATTAACCGGCGAATCAATTTCGGTTCATAAAACAACCGGCGCTCCGGATATGGAAATCGCCCGACCCGGCGGCGACCAGCTGCCTTTTATCTATTCAGGCACGCTTGTCGTCCAGGGCAAGGGAGTGGCCCGCGTTCTGGCGACCGGTGAGCATGCGGAGCTTGGCAAAATCGGCAAAGCGCTGGAATCGGTGAAATCGGAACCGACCAGACTCCAAAAGGAAACCGGGCGGCTGGTGCGCAACCTCGCTTTGACCGGGGCGATGCTGTGCGTGATTGTAATTGTTGTCTACGGCTTGACCAGGGGAGACTGGCTGCAGGGCGTATTAGCCGGATTGACCCTGGCCATGGCTATGCTGCCGGAAGAGTTCCCCGTCGTACTGACGATATTCCTGGCGCTAGGCGCCTGGCGCATTTCCCAGAAACGAGTGTTGACCAGGCGAGTGCCGGCGATTGAGACCCTGGGAGCGGCAACCGTTTTCTGTGTCGACAAGACAGGAACATTAACGAAGAACATCATGCAAGTTGAAAGACTCGGCGCGGGCGGAGCGTTCTATGCGGTGTCCGAGGACGGAGAAGAACTACCGGAGACGTTCCACGAGCTGATTGAATACAGTATTTTATCCAGTCATCGCGACCCCTTCGATCCTATGGAAAAGGCAATCAAGGAAATGGGGGAGAAGTTCCTGGCCAAGACGGAGCATCTTCACGATGACTGGCAGCTGGAGCATCAATACCCGTTGTCCCAGGAGCTGCTGGCCTTATCCCGCGTTTGGGCGTCGCCGGAGAGAACTGAATACGTGATTGCCGCGAAAGGCGCGCCGGAAGCCATTGCCGACCTTTGTCATATGTCGGCGGCGGAGTCCAAGGATCTTGATGAGAGGATTCAGAGGATGGCCCGGGACGGTTTGAGGATACTGGGTGTCGCCAAAGCTCATTACAAGGGCCCCGGCTTTCCTGACGAACAGCATGACTTTGATTTTAGGTTTATCGGTCTGATCGGTTTGGCCGACCCCGTCAGGGAAATGGTGCCCCAAGCCATCCGTGAATGTTACGGAGCGGGTATCCGCGTCATTATGATAACGGGGGACTACCCGGGTACGGCTCAATACATCGGTCGGGCGATCGGCTTGAAGAATCCCGAGGATTTCATCACCGGAGACAAGCTATCGGAGATGACCGACGAGCAGCTGGCTAAGGACATCGCTAACGTTAACATCTTCGCGCGCGTCGTTCCCGAACAGAAGCTGCGGCTGGTTAAAGCGCTAAAAGCCAATCATGAAACAGTTGCCATGACGGGAGACGGCGTCAACGACGCCCCGGCCCTCAAAGCCGCCGATATCGGCCTGGCCATGGGGGGAAGGGGAACCGACGTCGCCCGCGAGGCGGCCGCGCTTGTCCTGCTGGACGACGATTTTGAGTCCATTGTGGCGGCGGTAAAGCTTGGCCGGCGTATCTATGACAATCTCAAGAAAGCTATGGCCTATATCTTCGCCGTCCACGTGCCGATCGCTGGACTTTCGCTGATTCCGGTTCTGCTCAAGTGGCCGCTGATCCTGCTGCCCGTCCACATCGTGTTTATGGAGTTGATCATCGATCCGGCTTGCTCGATCGTCTTTGAGGCTGAAAAGGAAGAGGCGGATGTCATGACGCGGCCGCCCCGCCGCATGGACGCGAGGCTATTCGGCAAGAAGACTTTAGTGATGAGCGTCTTACAGGGTTCATTTGCCTTGGCCGCGTCCCTGGGCGTCTTCGCCTACGCGAACAATGTCTGGCACAACGTCGATACGGCCAGGGCAATGGCCTTTGTTACGCTGATCATCGCCAATCTCGGTCTAATCTTGGCCAACAGATCGTGGTCCCGAACCATATGGAGAACGATGTCTTCGCCGAACCCGGCCTTATGGTGGGTTTTAGGCGGGGCTTTGCTTTTCTTAGGATTGGCGCTTTACGTGCCCTTCATCAGGACGGTTTTCCATTTTTCATCGATCTATCCGTCGCAATTGGGGACAGCTTTCGGCGCGGGCATGGTCAGTATTCTGTGGTTTGAGATTATAAAGCTGGGCCGCCGCTGGGTCGATTCAAGATCAGGGGCATAAAGGCTTTAGTATAAGAGTTCTAGGAGATCTTCGAGCCGGCCTGAGAAATCCGGCGTGAACCCGTCGTCGCGGACGGAATAATCGTTTTCTACCATAAAGGTGGCCATGCCCGCGGACTTGGCGGGAACCAGATCGAGGCCGGCGTCGTTCCCGACCATCAAGCACTCCTCCGGCGGCTTCGCGATATCGGAAGCGATCTGCCGATAATATTCCGGATTTGGCTTGGCGTACCTCATGTTGTCGTAGTCGGTTATCAGATCGAATCTGGATGGATCGATTCCAGCCCAAGCCAGTCTGTGCACTACGGCCAGTCTGGGGAAAACAGGGTTGGTCGCCAAGACCATTGTCGCCCCCGCCGACTTAGCGTCATCCAGGACGCGAGCCGCTTCCGGCCAAGAACCTACACCGTCTCCTAAACGGCTGAAATCCGACCGGTAGAATTCCTCGAACAATGGCTCCAGCGACTGCCGGGATTTTCCGGTCCGGTTGGAGAAATCACTCCAGAAAGCGTCGCTATTAGATTGTAAGCCATCGTTGAAGACCATCGCGTCCGTTGACGCGGTGATCAGGGCGGGCAGGCTGCCGTCCGGAAAGATGTCACTGAATTTTCTGGAAAGTTCGGCAAAGTACCCCGGAATGAACTCGTTAAATTCCAGCGGCAGCAAAGTGCCGTCAAGGTCAAATAGGAGAGCTTTTAGCATTTTTGTTGAGGTCGGCGGCTATCGGATTCAAGATTCTGACAGCCGGGGCGGCCAGGCTTGTCCCGAACCGGCTGGACGAGATGGAAGATTTCATGGGTCCGAAGATCGGGAACGCCAGGAAAGCTGCTAATATGAACGACGTGCTGACAAAAAACATAATCAGATGCGGAATCGGTCCCAGAGCCCGGTTAACCGCGCCGAACACCGTATCTTTGAATTTCCTCTTAATCCGTTTCGTAAAAGGCATGGTCGCGATGGCCAAACCTATCTGAACCGCGATTAACACAAATCCGAATCCGAAGAACAACGACATATTAATGGAAAATCCTATCGAATGCAGAAAGCCTGCCAAGACGGGCAAAGCGATGACGGCTAAGAAAATCGAAACCAAAAGGCTGATAAGTTCAGCCGCCCCTGCAATCAGACCGCTTTGCCAACCGCTAATAATATTCAAAACAAACAGGATGATTATTGCAAGATCTACCCAGTTCATACCGACATTCTAGCATAAATGGCTTGAGAACTTGTGAAAACCGCCCGATAATATATATAAGAGTATTCTAATAATCTCATCTAGGAGGAACGCATGACGAGATTAGAGAAACAAGCGTTTGTTTTCGGCATTGCGATGACCATACTGTTGAGCGGTGTTGTTGCGGTTGTCGGAGACAAGTCCGGACAAGTCGGCCGGGAACTGGCAAACGCTCCAGCTAAGGTATTGTCAGACCTAGCAGGTTTCGGCATTTCCAAAACCGCGAAGACGGAAGACGTTCCGGTAACGGAGTGTTTGAAGTGCCATAAGACGGTTCCGAAAGGTCAGCGGCCGGCAAGCCACATCGGCTATCTGGCCTCAGCGGCGTTGGGGACCGGCGCGGCCGTCGGGTCTTGCACAGAATGCCACGCGGCGCGTGCGGGAACGCCCGGACCGGGGCATCCGTATGGCGCGGTAGCGCCCAGCCAGGGCGGCTCCGGAACCGCCACAACATTTTGTAGCGCGGGTTGCCACGGCGCCCGCAGCTCCGCACCAGGTGCGGGCCATCCTTACGGAGCGGTACCGCAGCCCGGAGGCGGTAGCGGCGGCGGTTCGGGTTCTTGCAGCTCCGGTTGTCATGAGCCCAGACCAGGAACGCCGGGGCCGGGACATCCATATGGAGTGTCACCGCCAGGCGGGGGAGGCGGAACGACACCGCCGCCCAACACATCGTGCAGCACAGGTTGCCACTCGCCAAGGAGCGGAAGCTTGCCGTCCGGACATCCGGGAACCGGCTCGACTCCGCCCCCGAGCGAAGGAGGAGGCGGGACGACACCGCCACCGTCTGCGTCTTGCAGCGCGGGATGTCACGAACCTGAAGACGACACCCCGCCGAGAGGTCACCCGTATAACATCATAGAAGACTAATTTACAGCGTCCTGTTAAAGATGACAGGATGGAAAGCCCCCTTCGGTCATATGATAAGATATCGAGGAAGGGGGCTTTCTCTTGGGTGTTTTAAGACTCGCGTTGGCCCAAATCAACGCGACCGTTGGCGACATAGAAGGTAACAAAGAAAAAATCGCCGGCAATGTCTCTAAGGCCGTCGAGGCCGGAGCAGACGTAGTGATTTTTCCGGAGCTTTGTCTGACCGGTTATCCGCCTGAGGACCTCCTCCTCAAACCGCATTTTCTGCGGCGCTCACAGGAAGCGCTACAGGAACTGGCCGAATCGATCGGTGATATCTACGCCATAGTCGGCTTTGCCGAGGAATCCGCCACCGGCGGTTTACCCGGGAATTCAGCTGCCTTGCTGGCCAACGGCCGGATAATGAACGTCTACCGTAAAGTACATTTGCCGAACTACGGTGTATTCGACGAGATGCGTTATTTCAAACCCGGCACCGAATATCCAGTTGTTGATGTCGGCGGAGTTACATCCGGTTTGTCGATCTGCCAGGATATCTGGGAAGAAAAAGGGCCTGCTTTTTATCAGGCGGCCGGGGGCGCCAAGGTAATCTTCAACATAAACGCCTCTCCGTATCATATCGGCAAAGGGAAAGAACGAGAGATGATGCTAAGAGACAGGGCGGCGGAAACCGGCGCTTTCATTGTCTATGTAAACCTGGTCGGCGGGCAGGACGAGCTTGTTTTCGACGGGGAGAGCCTTTTGGTTGATCCCCGCGGCAGTGTGGTAACCCGAGGCAAACAGTTTGAAGAGAACTTGATACTGGCGGACATCGACACCGACGAAGGACGCGCCGAAGCGGTTTCAGAACCGGCTACGCCGTATGGCGAAGCGGCCGAGATTTATCACGCCTTAGTCCTGGGTCTGCACGATTACGTGCGGAAGAACGGCTTTAAGATAGTGGTCTTGGGTTTAAGCGGCGGCATCGACTCCGCCTTGGCGGCGGCTATCGCCGCTGACGCGCTGGGACCGGAAAGTGTTAAGACGGTTTATATGCAGTCTCGCTTCAGCTCCGATGAAAGCAGGGAAGACGCTCGCGAGGTTGCCGGTAACCTGAGGTTGGAGTTTAAAGAAATCGGCATAGACGATATTTTTGAAAGGTATTTAAAAGCGCTGCGCCCGAATTTCGGCAATCTTCCCTTTAATATTGCGGAAGAAAACATTCAAGCGCGGATTCGCGGAAATATGCTAATGGCCTTGGCCAATAAATTCCATTGGATGGTCCTGGCCACTGGAAACAAAAGCGAACTTGCTGTAGGCTACTCGACCCTCTATGGTGACATGGCCGGCGGCTTCGAGGTAATCAAAGATGTGCCCAAAACTATGGTCTACAAATTGGCGGACTATCGCAACGGCCTCAGCCGGGTTATACCGCATACCGTCATTGACAAGGCGCCGACCGCCGAACTGCGGCCGGATCAGAAAGACACTGATTCATTGCCCCCGTACGAAGTACTGGATCCAATCATTAATGCCTATGTTGAGCAGGATTTAAGCCCGGATGAGATCGAGGCGAAGGGTTTTGACAGAGAAACCGTGAACCGCGTTGTCGGGATGATCGACCGGAACGAGTATAAGCGCCGCCAGGCGCCGCCGGGGATCAAGATTACGCCGAAAGCTTTCGGCAAGGATCGCCGTCTGCCGATAACCAACCTTTTTCTTGGCCAAGACTAAACGATCCGGTAACTGCCAAAAACAGGCAAATCCCGCGGAAAATAATCCAAAAATCCTCTTGCAATTATGTATCAATCAGGTCATAATCGAATAATTAAGTAACACATGCAACGAAGAATGGCACGTCAGGTGATGCGTTTCTAAACGCTTCGCTTTAAAGAACGTAACAATCATAACGGTCCTGGAAGGGGGCAATGGATAACCACGATTATTAACAGATGATCAAGCCCGGATGATCCATAGTAAGTACTGACAGGTTAAGGGAGGCAGTTCTTATATGATAGCAAAAGTATCAAGAAACAAAGGCTGGGTCGTCGTGGCCGCTGGCTTGGCGATTAACCTGTGTCTTGGTGTTTTATATTCCTGGAGCGTTATCGCCGCCTATATCTCGGCGCCGAAAGTAGATCCAGTCACCGGCGCGACCAGCGCTACAACATGGGGGTTAACGGCCGCGCAAGCGTCATTGCCGTACTCGGTGGCGTTAGGCGTTTTTGCCGTCGTTATGGTCTTCGCAGGCCGCGCCCAGGACAAATTCGGACCGAGGATTGTCGCCACGATAGGCGGCGCTCTGATTGGTCTGGGTCTCATTATCGCCAGTTTCACTCCGAAGGGCACGATCGCAATGATGGTGGTCGGCTTCGGTGTCCTGGGCGGGACCGGTATAGGATTGGGCTATGCCTCGGCTACGCCGGCAGCGGTTAAATGGTTTAATCCGACAAAGAAAGGAATCATCACGGGCATTGTCGTGGCCGGTTTCGGTCTGGCGTCGGTTTATATCTCACCGCTGACCACCTGGCTGCTTGGCGCGAAGGTTGACTTGAAGTTTACCGAAATAGCGGGACTCGGGCTAGGCGTCAACAAGACATTTTTGATTCTAGGAATCTTGTTCCTGGTTATTACCGTTCTAGTCGCTCAATTCATAAAAAATCCGCCGAAGGGATACGTAGTTCCGGAGGATACAAGCACCAAAGAAAAATCGTCCCGGGCTCCTGTCGCTGGAAAGCGTGAATACGATTGGCATGAGATGGTCAAGACCTGGCAGTTTTACGCGCTTTGGATTATGTATGCCTTTGTGTCGTTTGCCGGTTTGATGATCATCGGTCACATGGCCAAGATAGCGAAAGCTCAGTTGCCGGCCGAACAAGCCGCTCTCGGATTTCTCCTGGTGGCCATACTGGCGATAGGCAACGCCAGCGGCCGGATCGTCGCGGGCATGGTGTCTGATAAAATCGGCCGAACGATGGCCATGATGTTGTTCTTCATGTCGCAGGCGCTGTTCATGGGCGTGCTTTGGCAGAGTACCAGCCAGCTATTGCTGGTCATCGGAGCCTTCGGCGTCGGCTTCAACTACGGCGCCAACCTGACTCTGTTCCCGGCCACCACCGGCGACTACTTTGGAGTCAAGAACATGGGCGTCAATTACGGACTAGTTTTTACAGCTTGGGGTGTAGGCGGCGTGTTCGGAGCCCAAACCGCGGCTTCGATAGTTGACGCGACCAGTTCATACGCCGGCGCGTATGCCTTGGCGGCCGGTCTATGCGTCTTGGCGGCGGCCATGACCCTAATGGTCAGGGCGCCGAAAGTCGTAGATATGACGACTCTGGAAGAAGCGGAGCTTGCTCCGGAAGGTTAAAAGCAAGGCAAGTTCACAATTGGAGCGCGGTATCCGGGTACCGCGCTCCTAATTTTATGAGTAAAACTCGTGGTGCAGACCCTCGTCGATAGCCTTGTCCGTCTTAGCCTGCTGTTCTTGCAAAACCTCTGTAATAAGGTCGAAGGCCTGAATGATTTTCGGATTTGCGACTCCGTAGAAGACGTTGGCACCCTGGCGCCGGTTGGCAAGCACGCCTTTTGTCCTTAGAATCGCGAGGTGCTGGGATAGATTGGCTTGCGGGATGCCGGTCAGTGCGACAAGATCGTTAACCGTTTTCTCGCCGTTTCGTAGAATATCCAGGATTTCCTGACGCTTGGGGTTGGCCAGTGTCTTACATAACTCCGAGTGCAGACAATAGAATGCTTTGTCCAAACGGCACCGCCTCTCTTAAGGTGTTTATTCAAATAATCTAATAAGCACATAGATAATAAGCACATAGATAATATGACGATAGCAGAGCAGAAGTCAATAAACCGCGGATTCTTAGTCCTCGATTATGATTGCTCCGACCGGACAACCCTCTACCGCGTCCTTGAGTTTATCGCCGCAAGCCTCGTAGTCGGCGTTGTCTTTAACATATGCCAGACCGTCGTCGCGCATCTCAAATACCTCGGGGCAGATTTCAGCGCAGCTCGCATCGCCGATGCATAGATCCCTGTCAACACTGACCTTCATAAAACTCCTTTCATCAACCGAAAAAGTAACCCAACAAGACAACGAAGATGACGCCGGCCAGCATAATCGAGAGGGCTTTAACGTTTGGCCGGCGGTGAATCTGGGGAAGCAGGTCGGCAGTACCGACGTAAACAAAGGTGCCTCCCGATAAAGCCAACATAATGCCTAGAACGTCAGGGCCCAAGCCCTGTAGGGCGGAGTAAGTTAGAAGTGTGCCAACGGGCGTGGCTAAAGCTACAATCCAGGAGATGATCAGGGATTTGCGTTCCGGTTCATGGCTTGCGATAAGCAAGCCATAGGTGAAAACGCCTTCCGGTACTTCGTGAACGATTACCGCGACCGCCGTGATAAGACCTAGCGCGACGCTTACTTGAAAGCCCGCGCCGATGACAACGCCGTCGATCAAAGAATGGATGCCTATCCCCAGGGCGCTGATCGTACCGATATTGTGGATATCGCAGGTCTCGTCCTGGCACTCGTGAATCGCCATGAAATGCTCGACTACGAACAGCCCGACCACACCGATCAGCGCCGCGGTCGGCCACATCTTTGTCTCGACCGCGGCTTCCGGCAAAAGTTCAAGGAAGGCCGTCGCGACCAGCACGCCGCCGGCAAAACTGATTAAATACAGGGAGTTCCGCCGGGTCCAGGCGCCAAAAACCCTAACCAAATAAACGCCGGCGACCGTCGACAGACCGGCAATAAAGCTAAAGAACAGGACGCCTGAAAAATTCATACCGGGCGTATCTTACCTAAGGTCCGAGCGCTTTATCAAATCGTTGGCATAGGCGAAGTTCAGATTGTTAAGGACCGCCTCGATATAGCTCTTGCGTCCGGTCGCGTAGTCTAGGTAGTAGGCGTGTTCGTAGACGTCCAAGACAACCAGCGGCACCGCGTTCCAAATACAGCCTAAGTTATGGGTGTCGCAGATGTAGGTTATTAAACACGCAAGGTCGAGGTCGTAGGCCGCGACTACCCAGCCGCGCGCGGCGATACCGGAGGCGGTCATCTCGGCGCGCCAGGTATCGACGCCTCCACAATCCCGGCTTATCATCTCCAGAATGGCGTCGTCCGGCTGGCCGTTGCCCCCGAGGTTGTCGAAGTAGGCTTCGTGCAGCTTGACGGCGTTGGCGGTGAAGGTCTCCTCACGCTTTAACTCGCCGAAGAGGCTGTAGCTCGCGTTGGCCTCGGCCCGGTCGGCGGTTTCGAGCTTTGACCGGATTTCGTTTAGTTTCTTGACATAACCTGCGTATAAGACATCATGATGCTCACTGAGAAGCTTCTCTGATAACCCCGGTAATGATGTGAAGGCTAACGGTTTTACGGTCATTTCTTTCATAACCTTACCTCCTTATTCAAACGCCTTTTTTAGGCGGGCGGGCATTTCCGCTCCCAGATAGAAAAAGATTCCGGCGACTACAGCCAGGGTGCTGGACGTCATTTCTGAAGCGATTAAAAGGTTCGGCAGCGAGAATTTAAAGAACACGGCCGACAAGTAAGACAAAACGGCGGCGATGCCGCCAAGCGCCAGAAACCACATCCGGTATTTGGCTACTCTTGACTTGGCCAGGGCGGCGTATCGGACAAAAGAAGCGCTGATGATAGCGAAAGTTACGGTCCAGTAGAAGACCAGGGCCAGGCCGGCGGCCGGACTTCTGACGACTGTCCAAAACGACCCTTGAATTACATAGTCGATCTGAAGGTAGGCGATGGCTGCGATAACGCCCAGTAAGGCCACGTACCAAATAACCTTGATTTTCTTAAGGCGCTCGTTAAAGTCGCTAAGGAAAACGAAGAAATAAAACGCGCCGATCATCAATAGGATATCGAATGATTTAAAGGCGAACTTGGCGATTTCGATATAGCCGGCAAAATACAAAAGATCGTCCGCGACATTAAAAAGGAAGCCCAGCGCGGCAATACCGAACGCTAGTGAAATATGGAGGCGCTTTAAATCGGGCTCGCGCCGGAAGTGTATCAACAGCGCCAAGGCCAAAACTGCGTATACGGCGAATTCAATCAAGTCGAGAATAAAAGTCACAATCGCCCCCGGATCAAGCTATCACGCTACTGGCAAAAGATTATCATTGTCCCTAGTGAAAGGCAAAGTCACTAAGCTAAGCCAACAGCCGCAGACTATTCAGAATGATAAAGAACGCGGCGATTTCGTTGATCAGTAAACCCGGAACGAGGTCGATCCGTCCCAAGAGAGCCAGACTGACCAAAACGGCCACAACCGCCAACGCGGCGCCGATGTTAAAACGTATGATTGATACGGTCCGCCGGCTCAGATTCAGGATAAACGGCAAGCGGCTAAGGTCGTCCGACATTAGAGCGACGTCGCCGGTTTCAACGGCGATATCCGAACCGGCCGCGCCCATAGCGATACCGACGGTAGACGCCGCCAGAGCCGGCGCGTCATTGACGCCGTCTCCGACCATGGCGACCGGACCGAACTCTGATATCAAGTTGACGATGATGCCGGCTTTATCGTCAGGCAACAATCCGGCGCGGTAGTCGTCCAAACCGACCTCGAGGGCGATGTGTTTCGCCGTCGCCTCGTTGTCTCCGGTCAACATCATGACTCTATTGATACCGGCGGCCTTCAGGTCCCGCATCGTCGCGGCGGCCGACTCGCGAACCGTATCGGCAACGGCTATCAGGCCGATAAGGTCGTCGCCTTCCGTCACGAAAACCAGTGTCTGACCGGCCTCGTCCAATCGTTTTAAAGCCGATTCGGCAGGAGATAGCGAAATATTATGGGCTTCGATGAGTTTTTGGTTACCGGCATGATATGTTTTACCGTCGATGACCGCCCTGGCTCCGAGCCCGGGTATGGAACGCCAGTTCGTTGAAGGCGCGGGTTCTACAGAACGCTCCTTGGCCGCGGCCATGATGGCGCCGGCGACGGGATGTTCGCTTCGGCTCTCGATGGCTCCGGCCAAGGCCAGCAGACGTTTTTCAGGAATGCTTTGAAAGGGTATGATTTCCGTGACGATCGGCTCACCGTAAGTTAATGTACCGGTTTTGTCAAATACGATGTTTTTTACTCCGCTTAGCAGCTCAAGATACGCGCCGCCTTTAAAAAGAACGCCGCGCCTGGCCGCGCTGGCGATGGCTGAGACCACCGCGACCGGCACGGATAGCGCGATCCCGCAAGAGCAGGAAACAACCAAGACAACCAAGCCCCGGTAGAGCCAGTCTGTGAACGGCGCGCCGGTCAACAGGGGAGGCAGCGTCATAACGGACAAAGCTACGACAAACATGGCCGGCGTGTAGATGCGGCCAAATCTCTCTCCAAAGCGTTGATAAGTTGATTTATGCGCTTGGTGTTCCTCCACCGATTGAATGACCTTGGCCAGCGTCGTGTCCTTGGACAGGCTGGAAACCTCTATTTCCAGAGATCCTTTCTGGTTGATCGAACCGGCAAAAACGGCGTCGCCCGGTTTTTTGAACACAGGGATGGATTCGCCCGTGATAGGCGCTTGATCGACGCTGGATACTCCGGCCGCCACCCGGCCGTCCAAGGGAACCCGCTCGCCCGGACGGACATGAACGAACTCGCCGACGCCAATGTCCTCGACGGCGACAAGAGTCTCCACGCCCCCGCGAATAACATGCGCTTCACGCGGCGTTAAATCTACAAGCTGTTTTAAGGATGTCCGGGCTCGCTCGACGGCATAGGTTTCCAGGACGCCGCCTAAAGAAAATACGACGACTAAAGTGGCGGCTTCTTCCCAGAGATCGAGCGCGAGCGCCCCGGTTGTGGCCGCTATCAGCAGTGTATTTATCGTAAGAGTTTTTTTGAGGAGTGAATCCCAGGCCGCGCGAGCTGGGTAAACGACGCCTAGTATGATCGCCAGGCCCAATACGGCTTTGGCGAAGACTCCTGGCAGAAGCCAATCCAACGTCAGGCCGATGGCCGTTACGACGGCCGCCGCGATCAGGAAAACGACGCGAGGCTCCCGATACCAGGGCTTGATTCCGGGCGCCTCGGCGGCCTCGCCTATGCAGTCATCGCAGCTAATGCCGAAATCGTGCTCATGTTCATGTGGGGAATCGCCGTGAAGGTCAGCCATGTTTTTAATATAGCACATAAAGAATCCGAAGCGGCCGTCTAAAGACGCCCGCTTCGGACTTGTCGAACATCTTGACACATCGCTTAAACCGCGAGTTCAAGCTTTACTTAAAATATACCCAACCCGGAGAGAAGACAAAGACCCACAGCGAGAAGATCATGGCCGCGTGAAGCAGCCTGATTCTCTTCTTATTCCTATAGAACGCTCGGTGAATCTGCTGTACCATGACGATTCCCCGCTTTCTTTCCCTTGTTATTACAAGTATCGGTCTGGATGTTTATTAACTTGAGAATAATTGGGGGTTTGGTTAACCTGAAAATAGAATCTCTACCGAGCGTCGTCTTAGGAAAGGGGGAACGATGTTCGTTATTCCAAGCTTCTTCGGGTTACCGCTTTACTTCTGGGTCGGACTTCTCTTGGGAACGATGGTAATAATCCAGGTGTTAATCGCCAAGCGTTGGCTGCCTGTCCCGTTTGTCTGGCATCGCCGCAACGGGTGGGCCATCCTAATTGTCGGTTTCATCCATGGCTTTCTGGCATTTTCAGCGTACGTTTTGCACGTAAAAGTCCAGGGATTCTAATCGTGTTGACCGCCGGGCTGGCCAAGGGCTTGATTCTTGAGCGGAACGGTTCTGATCTATCCGGGGAGGGTATGGGTTTCGGCGTGCCGGCGATAGTCACCGGCTGGCGCACTTATCTTTCTTTCACCGCCGAGGAGAAACCTGTGTCGTTGCCTGAAACGGTTCATAAGACTTTCCGTCTGGACGCCATCCAAAAGCTGGATAAGCGAGGGCAAGAAACTAACGCGTTAGCGGACTATGTATGGCTGGAAGCGCGCGGTGCCTTGTATAAGGCCTCGGCCTGGGCGCAACGGTGGCTGATGCTATCCAGATCGGCGTCGCGCGCCAACGGCACAAGGGCGGGTTTCAAACAAACGGAGGCGCTGGCGTCCGTGGCCGTCGAATACCGGAAAAGCAAAGGGTCGATCGACGTTTCCGTGGACTTATCCGAGGTCCGCCGTTTGCCGGAGCGGAGGCGGGTCTATGTCCTGAACGAACTGGACGCTGCTGAATTTCCTTTATTCCGGGACTCCGACGGTCGGGAACTACGCGATCACGCAATCGGCGGCTGGAACCTTGTCAAAGCCGAGAAAGCTGGTTTCATAAGCCGCGACGGCGAGCGACGTTTTGAGATCTGTCAGCGGCCGGGCGCGGCGCTTTATCGGGGCAGGGAATCGCTGGATGGTGAATTATCTTGGTCAGGTCTTATATACGACGTCAGCCGGTATCCTGACGACATTTTTCATTATACGGTTAAACTGTGACAGACGTCATACTGGTCTATCCGTATTTCTACGGAGAGACAAAAGATCGCTCAATCTTTAAATTCCCCCCGCTCGGCTTAGGCTATCTCGCCGCTTCTCTAATCCGGGCCGGCTATGGCGTCGAGATTTTAGACGGCAGTTTCAACTCTCGCGATTCCGTGGTCGATCGGATCGCCTTGGCCAAACCGGCGGTCGTCGGATTCTACTGCATGATGACCATGGAAAAAGCGGCGTTATCGCTGGCTAGAGAGGTAAAAAAGGATTGCGGCGCCGTTGTAGCCGGCGGTCCTTATCCTTCCGCCGATCCGGATTTATTCCTGGACGCTTTTGACTATGTGATTATTGGCGAAGCCGAGCGGACGCTGCCGGAGTTGGTCGCAGCACTCGATTCCGGCGGGGATAAGCCGCGAGAGGTGGACGGCCTGGCCTTTTTGGAAAACGGCCGGGTCTGCCGGACGAACCCCCGCGACAGGATTAAGGAGTTGGACGAGTTACCCTTTCCCGCTAGGGAACTGTTCGACAACCTGGGATATAAGGAGTACTGGAGAAGGAATTACGGGTACACGACGACTTCCATGATAACGACGCGCGGCTGCCCGTTTTCATGCGGTTTTTGCAGCAAGCCCGTGTTCGGCAGCGTTATTTGCGAACGGTCCGCGGGGAACGTGGTCGATGAGATCGAGCGGATCTCAAAGCTTGGTTATGACCGTATTTGGATGGCTGACGACTGCTTTACGCTGAACGAGAAGCGGACGGCCGAGATTTGCCAGGACATCATTTCTAGAGGACTTAAAGTCGAGTGGGAGTGCCTGAGCCGGGTGGACAGCCTTCAGCCTCATGTATTGGACCTTATGCGCGAGTCGGGCTGCGCGCGGTTATTCTTCGGTCTTGAATCCGGTGATGATATGGTCTTAAAGACGATGCGCAAGAGCGCGACGTTCGCCGAAGGCCGGGCGGCGGTCGAACTGGCCGGCAGCCATGGCCTAAGCTCGGGCGGTTTTTTCATCCTCGGCTATCCCGGCGAAACGAACGAAACGCTCATCAAAACCGTTAACCAGTCATCAGCCTTACCATTGGATTATTTATCCTATACAGTCCCGTATCCGCTACCCGGGACCGATCTGTACGACAAGGTTAAAGACAAACTCAAAGCGGGGGCCTGGACCTCGCCTCGCAGCCATTCCCTCCTTTATAAGGGTGATTTTTCCATTCTGAAGTTAAAGTTCGCCATGGCCAAGGGCTTGACGCAGCGCGTGTTGTTAAAAAGAGGAGGAGGAGCCGGCCGGCGTCTGGAAGCGGTTTTCCGGCGTGCGACCGACGCTGTTCTGAGTATTTTGAAATAGAACGGAGGCGAGCCGAGTTGAAAAAAGCAATCATCTATATTGCTGCCGTGTTCGTGGTCATAGCGCTAGCGGCCGCCGCTTATTTTTATTGGCGGATTTGGCCGGGATTAAAGCCGGCCATCGGGCCGAGACCGAAGGTGACCAGTCAAACCGTGAAGCCGATTCCGGGAGCCGTGAATACCACAGGCTTGCCGTTAACAATACCAGCCGGTTTCAAGATAGAGCTTTTCACCGCCGGTCTCGGGATGGTCAGATTCATGGCTTTCGATGAACAAGGAACGCTGATCGCGACGATAACGGATGGCGGTAATGTGGTCGCGCTTCCGGACGTGGACAAGAACGGCCGCGCCGATCAAACCGTCACCTGCTTGACCGGTTTGGATAATCCGCACGGCCTGGTCTTTCATAAAGGCTTCCTGTACATCGCCGAAACGGAGCGGCTGGCCAAATACTCCTATCAGACCTCTCGGCCCGGAGTTATCGCGGTCGGGTCCGGCGTTCCGGTGGCCTCCTTGCCGGGCGGGGGAGGCCATTATACGAGAACAGTAACCTTTGGTCCCGATGACAATATTTACGTTGCAGCCGGTTCCTCAACCAATAACAATCCGGAAATCGATCGCCGGCGAGCAGCCATAACCCGGTATAACGAGGACGGCTCGGGTGAACAGGTTTTCGCGACGGGCTTAAGGAATTCGGTCGGGTTAGTCTGGCATCCGGTAACCCAAGAGCTATGGGCGACCGATAACGGAAGGGATAATCTGGGAGACGATCTGCCGCCGGATGAAATCAACATCGTAAAGCAAGGAGGCGACTATGGCTGGCCTTACGCCTACGACAACCGGATTCCGGACCCTATGTATGACGACGCGGCCAAGGCCGCCGGATCGTTACTGCCCAAAATCGAGATTCAAGCCCATTCGGCGCCGCTAGGCTTGCGGTTCTTTACGGGAAACGCCTGGGGAGCGGGGTACAAGAACGATCTTTTCGTCGCCTATCACGGCTCTTGGAACCGTAGTGTGCCGACGGGTTATAAGGTAGTCAGATATGATTTAACGGGTCCGTCATACGACCAGGTCGGACAACAAAGCGACTTTATTACCGGCTGGCTGACGCCTGATGGAGCCTTAGGCCGCCCGGTGGATATTATTCAAGGTCCGGACAATTCGCTCTATATCTCGGACGATAAATCCGGGTCGATTTATAAGGTTACGAAAATGTAGGTTCTTCAAGCCGTCTGGCAACGCGGTCGCGGGTAAGAATCTCCCAGCCGATTAGGACGGCAAACGGGACGAACTCCACCATCCTTACCCAGTCGGGCAGCGACCATGGCTGGTAAGCGTAAAAAAGGTAGGACATCATAACTGTGCCCGAAAGGTAAAAAAATGCCGGCGCTGCTTCCAGCGCCGCGAACGGTAAGATCAATACAAGATACCAGGGCACGGTGAAAGGCAGAAAGACTATCAACATCCCTAGCAGTATATAAGCGGCGCGGATCATGTCTTGGCGCTCTTTTTGTTTTAGCCAAAAATAACCGCAGGCGGCCGCTAAAACGGCCAATGTCAACAACATGTAGGCCGTATCTACGCCGGGGCCGGGGCCGCCGCAGATCCACTCGACGACTGTTTTTAATCCGGCGTTGAATTTCGGTCCGGCCGTGGCGGCTTCGGTTCCTATAGGGAAAAATAACCCGCCGGAAATAATGAAGGGCAGGTAAGCGGCAGTGCCAAACAGGGCCGCTCCTGTCAGAGGACGCCAATCGCGACGATTCGTGAAAGCGGGCAGAACGATGATCGGATATATTTTGGCAGCGCTGGCCAGTCCGGCCAGTCCGCCCGCCAAAAATGACCGTTTGGATAGCGCCAGATAAGCTGCCGCCGTTATGAAGAAAACGGCCAGTCCGTCAATGTGCCCGGTGCCGCTGATCTCAAGAACGGCTAGAGGACTCCACGCGTACAGTATTATTAGCGAGTCCGCTCTTTTTAACCTTCTCGTCAAGCCCAGCAACAAGAATATGGTGGCGATGTCCAGAATAGCCAAAAGCGCCTTGATCGTCGTTACATTGTATTTGCCGGCAAACGCGGCGGCGTAAAAGAATGTCTGCGCGACCGGCGGATAAACGGAACGACCTTTTTTTGCGTTGCGGATCTCCAGGTAGCCGCCTTCGGCTCTTAGTTTGGCCAGCGCCTTGTCGTTCGGAGCATATTGATAGGGCGCTAACCCCGCTTTCTGGACACGTCCCTCCCAAGCGTATCTGTAAACATCATTAGATAAAAACGGAGGTGAGAATACCGCAACCAGTCGGAAAACGATTGCGGCGCCGATAATGATGACCAGCAGGCCGCGGCTTGTCCCGCGCGTTCGGAGGACCGGGACCACGGCCAACGCATAAAGGGCGAATAGCGCGGCGTAGAGCCAGACAAACGTTACGGCGTCCACGGTAAGGTCGGATAGCCGTCCGATCGCGAGGTATAGGCCAAGCGACGGTAGAAACAAAACGGCCAGATAAGCGACGACGCGGTTAGATTTCATGGCTATCAAGGTGTCTTAAAAATTGTAGGTCACTTTTATGTGTTCCCCGGTGGCGATAAAGATAATGCCGCTTCGACTCCGGCACTTCAGGGTATAACTCGTACTTGTAACGTCCGAAATGTAGACGTCATTGTCGGTGTTTATATCGCCGTCACGGAAACCGATTCCGCGCGCGAGTTTCTCAAGCTCAATGGCGTCCATGCCGGTGAATTCCGCGTTATTCCCCGTGTAATAGGCCTGAGCCGCGGTGACGCCGTGTCTTAAGTTGGCTTTTGCCTCCGCGTCAAATCCGCTGTTACGCACCCCGGTATAAGTGACTACGGCAAGCGAAAACAGGATACCGAGAATCAGGATGACGACCATTAATTCGAGCAGGGTGTATCCGTCTTCGTTGTTTAATAACATACCGCCATAATACCAAAGTTGTGGTAATATTTTTAGGTTCGCCCGTTTTCCTGCCCGGAGGTTGAAAGCCAGTGCGCAAAGATATGCAAGAATCACCCTTTCTAAAGGCCTGCCGTCGCGAACCGACGGATTACACCCCAGTCTGGTTGATGCGGCAAGCTGGTCGCTACCTGCAAGAATATCGAGCCCTCCGGGAGATGTATTCGTTCTGGGAAATGTGTAAAACTCCCGAGCTCGCCGTTGAGGTAACGCTGCAGCCGGTCGACATCATCGGCGTTGACGCCGCCATTTTGTTTTCCGATATTTTGGTGCCGGTCGAAGCGATGGGAGTCGGCATCGAATTCACGGAAGGGCGGGGTCCGGTCGTGGACCATCCGATCAGAACGGCCGCCGACGTAGACGCCCTCAGAGTCATCGATCCCGAAGAAGTAGGTTTCGTGTACGAGGCTATCAGACAGCTTCGCCGCGAACTGACCGGACGGGTGCCGCTTATCGGTTTCTCCGGCGCGCCCTACACGCTGGCCAGTTACGCCGTCGAGGGCGGCGGCTCCCGGAACTATACCCACATCAAGTCGATGATGTATAAAGAACCTGAAATATATGACAAGTTGATGAACAAGCTGGCCGACGTCGTCATTATCTATCTGAAAGCTCAGATCGAAGCCGGCGCCCAAGCGGTCCAGCTATTCGAGTCGTGGGCGTCGAGCGTGACTCCTTATGACTACCGCCGGCGCGTTATGCCTTACAGCAAGAAAGTTCTGGACGCGTTGAAAGGGGAAGGGGTCCCGGTGATTCATTTCGCCAATGGCGCGGGGTCTTTCTTAGACTCGGTCGCTCAGGCCGGCGGGGATGTTATCGGCGTTGACTGGCGGATCGACCTGGACGACGCCTGGCAGGCCATCGGGGAGAAGGGGATTCAGGGTAATCTCGACCCGGTTGTCCTTCTGGCGGGGCCCGAGGAAATTGAAAAGCGGGTGGCCGAGATCCTAAAAAGAGTCAAGGGAAAACCCGGGCATATCTTCAATCTGGGACATGGTATCCTACCTGAGACTTCTGTCGCCAACGCTCGGTTCTTTGTTGACGCGGTCCACACCTTAAGCCAGAGAAAATGATTGCCGTATTGCTGTTAGGTTTCGGGGGGCCGGAGTGTTTGGAAGAAGTGGGCCCGTTTATTGAACGAATAACCGGCCGGGAACTGCCTCCCGAAAGGTTGGCAGAGGCGGTGGAAAAATACCGTCTCATCGGCGGCGGTTCACCATTGTGCGGGGTATCCCGCAAACAGGCGGCTCTTTTGGAACGGACGCTGCGGCAAGACGGTCTCGAGGCCAAAGTATATTTAGGTATGCGGTACTGGAATCCGGGAATAAGCGAAGCGGCCGGGGAGGCCGCCGCGGATAAGCCGGATCGGATTGTCGCCATCTGCCTGACTCCATATTTCTCACACATGAGCGCGGGAGAGTACTTGAGGGCGGCGTCGGCAGCCGTCAAGGAGGCCGGTATAGTCGCGGCGCTCGAAATAGTCGAGGACTGGCACGCTGAGCCCGACCTGATCACGGCTTTTGCTGCTAGCTTAAAAGGGACTATGGCCGGCGCGGGCGACGACTTTAGAGTTTTGTTTACGGCGCACAGCATACCGAAATCAATGGTCGACGCGGGAGACCCGTACGCAGCCCGGATTGCGGAGACGGTTGACCTGATCGCCAAGACCGCGGGGCTCGATAAATGGCTTTTCGGCTGGCAGAGCGAAGGGCACGGCCGGGGCGAGTGGCTTAAACCGACCGCCGAAGAGATGTTGGCGGAGGTTAAAGCGGACGGCGCGTCAGCGGTCATAGTCGCGCCGATCGGATTCATATCAGACCATGTAGAAACACTATATGACCTTGATATTGTTTTAAAACGGCAAGCGCATGACCTCGGACTTGATTATTTCCGGGTGCGCGGTTTGAATGATAACGAAATGCTAGCTAAGGCAATGGCCTCGGCGGTGAAAAAGAGGTTGCGGGACGGGGGGACACCATCTTGAAGAGGATAGTAGTAGTCGGCGCCGGCGCGGCCGGATTGGCTGCGGGTTACGCGCTTAAGGAAAGCCTGCAGGGCGACAAGGATATCGAGTTTTTAGTCCTGGAAAAGAATGACAAAGCCGGCGGCCAGATAAGGACGGTCTTAGAGGACGGTTTTATCTTAGAGGGCGGACCGGATTGCGTAATCAGCGATAAACCCACCACGTTTGAATTCGCGAAGAAACTGGGTATCGAAGACGAGATGGTCAATACCCGCTCGGCTTCCGGAGGCACTTACATCATAAAGAAAGGTCAACTCATCAGGATGCCGGAAGGCGTAATGATGATGATCCCGACCAAGTTCAAACCCTTCATAAAAACAAAACTCATAAGCTGGCCGGGAAAAATACGCGCCGCGATGGACGTTTTCATCCCCAGACGGAAGAATCTTGACGAAGACGAGGAGCTGTCCAGCTTCGTCCGCCGCCGTTTGGGACAAGAGATCCTTGACGTTCTGGCTGAACCGCTGATAGGCGGCATTCACGCCAGCGATCCGGACACCATGAGTCTGGCCAGCACATTCCCCAGATTTCTTAAGATGGAAAAGGATGACCGCAGCCTTATTCTAGCCATGTTCAAAAGCAAGCGGAAAATGGCCAAGACGATAAAGTCCTCCTCAAGATCATCCTCTTCCGCCTCCGAACCAGGCACGAAACGCTGGACGATGTTCGTGTCATTCAAGAACGGGATGCAGACATTGACCGACGCCTTAGCCCGCGCGCTCGGCCGGGACGTTCTGAAACTTAAGACCGAAGTCCAAAGGATCGAGAAGATTACGATACCCGGCGGAAAGACCGCATATAAACTACAGGTCAAAGGCATAGGAGACATAGAAGCCGACGCCGTCGTGCTGACCACGCTGGCTTTTCAAACGGCGGCGCTCGTAGAACCTTTCGATTCGGAACTGGCCGCTCCGCTAAGTGAAATCAATTCCGTTTCATCAGCGACCGTCAACCTTGTATACCGGACAGAGGATATACCGAGGGAGCTTGACGCCAACGGATTCCTGGTGCCGCGGGTTGAGGGCCGGAACTTGATGGCGTCCACCTGGACGTCCAGTAAATGGCCGAACCGCGCCCCCGAAGGTTTTGTTCTTCTGAGGGCCTTTGTCGGCGGGGCGTTCAACCAGGCTATTGTTGACGAAGACGACGCCACGATTCTGAAGTTGATTAAGTCGGACCTTAAAGACCTGATGGGCATCACCGCCGAACCGTCGAAGACAAAGATCTTCCGCTGGAAGAAATCGATGCCGCAGTATACGATGGGCTATCCGGAAAGACTCGCCAAAATAGACGAGCGCTTGGCCGCCCATGACGGCCTGTTTCTGGCCGGCGCGTCCTATGGCGGCGTCGGCGTTCCCGATTGCATGAACAATGCCCGCAAGGCGGCGCTGGAAGCGCTGGAATACGTCAAAATAGGCGGCAAAAAGTAGTTATAAGGTAAGCGTATAACCGTATAATGAGGGCGTATGGCAGTTATAGAAACCAAAAGCCTAACGAAATATTACGGTAAAAGCAGAGGCATCGAGGGCCTCGACCTTGAAGTAAACGAAGGAGAGGTCTTCGGCTTTCTGGGACCTAACGGCGCCGGCAAGACCACCACCATCCGCAGCCTCCTGGGCTTGATCATGCCGACCGGTGGGTCCGCTTCCGTTTTCGGCCTGGATATTGTCCGGGATTCGGTAGCCATCCGAGCCAGGACTGGCTATATCCCCGGAGACCCTAGCTTCTATCCTAAAATGACCGGCCACGATTTGCTCGATTACCTGGCCAATTTCCGCCCGGGGAATCCACCGGTGTTGCGCGACGAGCTGACCAGGCGGTTTGACCTGGATCTCAGTAAACGTTGTAAAGATTACTCGCGAGGAAACAAACAGAAACTGGCCATTGTGGTCGCCTTCATGCACGACCCCGACCTTCTGGTTCTAGACGAGCCGACACTCGGCCTCGATCCCTTTATGCAAAAAGAGTTTTACTCGTTGATGGAGGACTTTCGCCAGAGGGGCAAAACCGTGCTTCTGTCGTCGCATATTTTGGGCGACGTAGATAAGACATGCGAACGGGTCGGGATCATCAAAGAGGGGAAACTGGTCACGGTCGAGAAGGTCCACGAACTGGAGAGCAAGAAGGTGCATCGCGTCACCGCTATATTTTCAGACGAAGTGAAAACCGGGGAATTCGATTTGCCGGGTGTAAGCATTACCAGACAAAACGATCGCTCGATTGAATTGAAGATCAAAGGGGAGATCGATCCGGTGATTAAGGCATTGGCCCGGCATAAACTGGTTGATCTCGATTTTGAGCACGCGTCGTTGGAGGAAATCTTTCTCGAGTTTTACGGGGATGAAGCGTGAGATTCCTAAATCTTTACTGGCGGACGATCAAAGACCGAGCGATAAGCTGGCCGACCGTTGCCGTTTCCGTTATCGCTTACGTGTTCATAATCGTCGGCATTTATCCGGCGTTTGCCAATAATCCGGCCTTTGCGCAGATTATTAAGGCTTACCCGAAAGCGATGCTTAGCCTACTGGCCGGAAGCTCCGGTGTGGACATGTTGTCGCCTGAGGGATTTATCTCTCTTGAATTCCTACAGCTGTGGGGGATGCTTATCATCGCCGGATTCGTCATGACGACCGGGGCTTCGATTGTCGCCCGCGAGATCGACAACCACACGATGGATCTCCTCCTGACGCAACCGATCGACAGGGTGGAATATCTGGTCGCTAGGCTAGTTGCGGACATAACAATGATGCTTGGTTTGGTCGCCGTCACCATGGTCTCGATCTGGCTCGGCACGAAGATGTTTGATTTCCCGCTAAAGGTGGACGGCATTCTGGCCGTGACCGTCCTGATTTCCAGCCTGTATCTAATGATTGAGTGTTTCAGTCTGGCCATGGGAACATTTATGGAGCGAGGTAAGGCCATAATCGTATCCGTATCCGTATTGATCGGCTCGCATCTATTAAACAGCCTGGGAGATTTCAACGACACGATCAAAGATTTTCGCTGGCTGTCGCTTTTTAATTACTATCAGCCCAGCGAGGCGTTAAGAGACGGAGCTGTCCCATGGGGCCCAGTGCTCTTATTTACCGGTTTCGCACTGGTGTTTCTAACGGTCGCCGTCGTAGTTTTCAGAGAGAAGGATATTCCGGCATGAGGGTTCCCATCGACCGTTGCGAAGCCGAGGTCTGTGCTTACAACCAGAACGGGAACTGTTACGCGGTTGCCATCGAAATCGGTAAAGACGGCGCGTCTTGTGAGAGTTTTACCAGGTCGGTAATGTTTAACGTCAGCCCTCATTTTTTGTCGCAAGTCAGCTCTTGCCGCATGTCAGGTTGTGCCAGCAACCGGCTGTCCAGCTGCACCCGGGAAACCGTTGCTATCGACGGGACGCCCAAGGGCGGGATTTGCGGTGACTTTAGCAGCCGCGACAGTGAGAAAAAGCTAAATAAATAAACCCCGGGCCCAATCAAAGCACCCGGGGTTTTGATTTCTTTTTCTTGTTCCTTTGTTACTTCAAAGCCGAGCCAGGTGTGGCGTTGGTGATCAGGTCTTGAACGACCGTAGGGTCGGCCAGAGTCGATGTATCGCCCAGGCTGCCTGTGTCGCCCTCGGCAATCTTCCGCAAAATACGGCGCATGATTTTGCCGCTACGGGTTTTCGGGAGGCCGTCGGCGAACTGAATGACGTCAGGTTTGGCGATCGGACCGATTTCCTCACGCACATGCCCGCCCAGGATCTTTTTAAGATCCTCGCTCTTCTCCGCGTCCTTGACTAAGGTTACATAGGCATAGATGCCCTGACCTTTGATATCATGAGGATAACCCACGACGGCCGCTTCGGCGACAAGGTCATGGCTAACCAGAGCGCTTTCGACTTCAGCCGTGCCGATACGATGCCCCGACACGTTGATAACGTCATCAATCCGGCCCATTAGCCAGAAATCGCCATCCTCGTCGACCCGGGAGCCGTCACCGGTGAAGTAGATACCCGGGAACATCGAGAAATAGACCTCGCGCCAGCGGGCTTTTTCTTTGTCGTTGTAAACGCCTCGCATCATACCCGGCCAGGGCTTCATGATGCAATGCATGCCGCCCTCGTTGACGTCCGCTTCGGTGCCGTCCTGACGCAGAACTTTCGGTACGACTCCGGGCAGCGGGCGGTTGGCCGACCCAGGCTTTAGCGTCATGGCGCCGGCCAGCGGGGTGATTAGAACGCCGCCGGTCTCCGTCTGCCACCACGTGTCGACGATAGGACAGTTCTCATGCCCGATATTCTTGTAGTACCACATCCAGGCTTCCGGGTTGATCGGCTCGCCGACCGTGCCCAATAGCCTCAGTGACGACAGGTCGCGTTTGGCCGGCCATTCCTCGCCGGCGGCCATAAGCGCCCTGATAACGGTCGGAGCGGTATAGAAGGTGTTGATTCCATACTTCTCGACCAATTGCCAGAATTTGTCCGGCTCAGGATAATTCGGGATGCTTTCGTACATAAAGGACGTCGCGCCGGCTGCTAAAGGCCCGTACACGATATAGCTGTGTCCCGTGATCCAACCGATATCCGCCGTGCACCAGAAGATGTCTTCGTCCCGGTAATCGAAGATAAGCCGGAAAGTCATCATGGTGTACAGCAAGTAACCGGCGGTTGTGTGCATGACGCCCTTCGGTTTGCCGGTGCTGCCGCTCGTATACAGGATGAAAAGCAGGTCTTCCGCATCCATCTGCTCCGGCTCGCACGAAAGACCGATCGACGAATCGTTCATCTCGTCATGCCACCAGATGTCCCTTCCGGGCTCCATGTCTATCTGCTGTTTTGTGCGTTGGACAACGATACAAGTCTTGACGCTCGGGCACTCGGCCAGCGCGTGGTCGACGTTGTTTTTGAGCTCAACCGTGCGGCCGCCGCGGTAGCCACCGTCGGCCGTGACGACGATCTTGGAATTGCAGTCGTGAATACGATCGCGCAAAGACTGTGAGCTGAAGCCGCCGAAAACGACGCTATGCGGAGCGCCTATCCGGGAGCAGGCAAGCATGGCGATGGCCAGTTCGGGGATCATCGGCATGTACAGGGTAACGCGGTCGCCCTTTTTGACGCCTTTGGCTTTCAGGACGTTAGCGAATCTACAAACATCATGATAAAGTTCCTGGTAGGTGATGGTTCTGGTATCACCCGGCTCGCCTTCCCATACGATAGCCGCCTTGGTGCGGCGGGAGTTCTTAAGATGCCGGTCGACGCAGTTATGGGATACATTCAGCTTACCGCCGCGGAAATAACGAACATAAAGTTCGTTGAAATCGTACTCCTCAACAGCGTCCCACTTCTTGTACCAATCGAGCGCCTCAGCTTGCTCAGCCCAGAACCCGTTGGGGTCCTCGATCGATTTCTTGTACATCTCTTCGTACTCGGCCATGGACTTGACCCGCGCTTTCGCGCTGAAGTCCTTTGGCGGGGGAAACTTCAACCCCTCTTGCTGCAGGGAGTCAATAGTCGACCCGCCAGCTTTCTTTGTGTCGTCTGACACAGTGCAACACCTCCTGAACTTTATGTACGTCCTATATTGTAACATTGTTACACATGTAACAAATATAAACACAATGGATATTTTAAGTCGTTACAAACAATAAAGCAAGTGAAATAAATAACTATTTTATTCTAAAGTTTTCAGCTTGTTTGCCGAACAAATACAGTGCAAGATTATTAGAGGTTCGGTGTAAGTTTTTGGGCGGTGGCGAAAAGCCGAAAAGGCAGGTCATGACAAGAAACGGGCGCGCGAGACGCGGAAACGGGGATAGCGCCTTACCGGTCTATCCTATTAGAACCGTGTCTAAGATTACCGGTGTAAGCGAAGGAACCTTAAGGGCCTGGGAGGTTCGTTACGGAATCATAACGCCCGCGCGGACACCGGGCGGCCACCGCATATTTTCAGATAACGACATCGACAGGGTGCTGGAGATCAAGCGGATGTTACACGTCGACGGGCTTAGCCTGGCCGGCGTGCAGCGGGTTCTGTCCGCCTCAGGGGAGGCTTGGCGTGGCCGATAACAGCGGACAAAAACAGATTCTGGTGCTTGAGTTGGCCGGCGCCGAATATGGCTTTCCGGCCGATACCGTCAAGGAAATCGTACGGTTGGTAGAGATCACACCCGTGCCTGAGTCGGTTGTCTGGCTCAAGGGTGTTATCGATTACCGGGGTGAAATCGCGGTAATCATCGATCTGGCGGCTAGGTTGGGTCTGGGAAAAGCGAGCAAGGAGTTGAACGCTCAGATAGTTATCGTCGAAGTCTCCCAACATTTGGTTGGTTTGATTGTTGATCAGGTTCTTGACGTAATCTCGGTCGAGCAAGCAGGTGTTCTGGCGTCGTGCGACGAACTCCCTCTGCCCGAAGATCTGGTCACGGGTGCCTATGAAGACGGGGAGAGATTGCTGGTTCTACTGGATTTGGGCAAGATTCTGGATTTCAACGGCCAAGACGTCATAGCAAAAGCCAAGAAGCGAGCGAAAACCAATGTCAAAAGAAGCTGAATTTACCCAGATACTTAGAGAGCGCGCGGCAAGATTAAGCCAACCTGTTGAGGAGCCGCCGTCGGATTTAACGCGCGTTGTCGTATTTAGGCTGGGCGCCGAGTTGTATGGATTGGAGGTTGCGCACGTTGTGGAGATTTTCCGGCCGGAACGTCTGACTCCGGTGCCGGGCGCGCCAATATACATTGAAGGGGTCACCAATCTACGCGGCGACATCGTCACGGTTATCGACCTAAAGGCCATGCTTACGGGAGAGGCGAGAGCCGGGTCCTTTGAGGAAGGACGCGTCTTGGTGGGGGCGACCGGGCGCGATTCGGCGGGTTTACTGGTCGACGAGGTAATCGGCATCTATGATATCCGGGCGGCGTCAATCGATCCGCCGCTGACTACGCTGGAGAAACTGGCGGCCGACCATCTGGTTGGCGAGTTCAAATTGGAGAAGGAAATGGTAGGACTGCTTAATCTGACGAACATTCTGGAGGCTTAAAGCGGATGCCCGACGATTTTGATTATTCGGCATTCACGGGACAGTTTGTCGCCGAGTGCGGCGAACATCTGGAGGCCCTTAACAGGGATCTTCTTAAACTGGAGGAGGATCCGGGCGACGAGGAAGCGATGGCCGAGATCGTGCGGGCGGCGCACACAATTAAAGGCGCCGCAAAAATGATGGGAGCCGAAGACGTCGCGGTCTTATCGCATAAACTCGAGGATCTGCTGGGCGAGGTAAAAGAGGGCCGCGTCAAGCTGGAAACCGGCTTGTTCGACGACTTGTTCAAGTCGTTCGACGGTTTGGACAATCTGTTGAAGGCGTGCGCCGGAGAGGAAGCCAAACCCGTTGACACGGCCGGTCTGACGGACAAGCTTAATAGTTATACGGGGGCTGCTGAAGCCGGGACAGATAACCCGTCGGCGGAACAACCACCGGCAGCCGAGAAGACAACAGAAGAGACCAAATCGGCGCCCGCAAAGTCAGCAGCAGCGGTTAAGCCTGCCACGGCAGGCAAGCTCACTACGGCGGGTAAACCTGAGGAAACGATTCGCGTGGCCGCCGGCAAGCTTGACGACCTGGCCAACTTAACCGGAGAACTTGTAATCAGCCAGATTCGCCAGAAGGAAAGAGAACAAGGCATCCGGTCTTTGATTGACACTCATCGCGAGCAAGAGCTGGCCATAAGCAACCTGATTGAAACGATGAACCGCCTTAAACTGGCGGACGAATATTTCTCGGAGATAGAAAGGCTTGAGGCCTCCCGGGGGCTGATGGACGCGGGGCTGCAGGCGTTAAGACGTGGTTGGCGGGAAGACACCGCCCAACTTGAAATGCTGGTCAACCAGCTTAAACAGGAAGTCCTAGGCGCCCGGATGGTGCCGGTGTCGACCTTATTCGATTCATTCTCAAGACCGGTACGGGATTTGGCACGTCAATTTAAAAAAGACGTCGAGTTGTCGATCACCGGCGGGGAGACGGAGCTTGACCGCCGGATGATAGAGGTTATGCACGACCCGATGATCCATATGATCAGGAACGCGGTCGATCACGGTATCGAAGATCCGGAAGCGCGCAAGAAAGCCGGGAAACCAGCGCGAGGACGCCTGCACCTGGACGCCCGGCAAGAAGGCGAATACGTGGTTATCGAGATGAGCGACGACGGAGCGGGCATCGATTTAGCCAAAGTTCGGACCAAAGCGGTTAAGAGGAAGCTAATCGACAAGGCGGAGGCGGCCGGGCTCAGCGAGGCGGAGCTTGTTCAGCTGCTTTTCAAACCAGGCTTTTCAACCAGCGACATAATAACTGATATATCCGGACGCGGCGTCGGCATGGACGTCATAAAGCAAAGTATCGAACGCTTAAAGGGCATGGTTTACCTTCAAACCGAGCGCGGCCGCGGCACCACCGTAACGCTCAAAGTGCCGCTGACCTTGGCGATGGCCAGGGTAATGTTTGTCAAAGCAAGCGGACATGTCTATGCCATTCCGACGACAAGCATCGAAGAAACCCTTCGGTTGAAGCTCGAGGACATAAAGACAGTAGAAAACAGGGAGGCAATGCTTCTGCGCGGCCACGCCGTACCTCTTACAAAGCTTGCCTCAATCCTTGGCGCGAATGGCGGCGGTCAGATATTAGACAAGAGGCCGGTCGTCATCATTAATTTGGGCGGCGTCCGTGTCGGTTTGATTGTCGATGAGCTGGTGGAGGAGCACGAGGTGGTTATCAAGACTCTTGGCAGGCGCTTGTCGTCGATAAGGAACATCGCCGGAGCAACCGTTTTGGGCAACGGCGATGTCGTCTTGATACTTAATCCGCCGGATCTTGTGGCGGCGGCCAAAGGATTGCCGGTGGAATTAGCACCCGCGGCGGAGGAGTCTAAGGAGACCGTAGTAAAACAAATTCTAATTGTTGACGACTCGGCAACGACGCGGGGCTTGGAGAAGAGTATCCTGGAATCGGCGGGTTACCAGGTTGACGAAGCAATCGACGGTATTGACGCCCTGGCCAAAGTGAGCAAGAAGGCATACGACTTGTTGGTCGTTGACGTGCAGATGCCGAAAATGGACGGGCTTACACTGACAAAAAAAATAAAGGGCAATCAACGTTATGAGGATATCCCCGTCGTGATGGTTACGACGTTGGAAAAAGAAGAAGACAAGAAACGAGGAATCGAAGCCGGGGCCGACGCATATATCATTAAGCGCGCGTTTGACCAGGCGAATCTGTTAAGCGTAATCGAGCAGCTAACGGCTGCCGGATGAGGAAAGGGGCTGACCGAAATGAACTTTCGCAACATAGCCATTAAAACCAGATTGTCGTTATTGGTCTGGCTGACGCTCGCCATTATCGCGATCGGCAGTATCGCGGGGCTGGGCGGATTGCTGCGGATGGGGGCGTTGTTCGACCAGAGCGCGACCGCGCACAAGATTGAAATGGGAGCGGACGAACTCGCCCTTACAAATGCCGTTCTCGAAAATCTTGTGGCCAGGGAATACTTAGTCATAAAAGACCCCGCGGCGTTGGCGCAGATCGCCAAGGAACAGAAGAACATGGAAGGTCTGATTGCCGAAGCGGAGAGTCTGGCCGACACGACCGAAAGCAAGAACCTGGTCAAGAAGATTAAAGTGGCCTACGGCGACCACGACGCGTCGATAAAAACCGCCACAGCAGGTCCGGCTCCGGCCATCCATGAGGAGCTGGTAACAACCGAAAAGGAACTGAAAGCGACCAACGGAACGCTAGTAGCGGCGATTAACGACCTTCGCGCGTTCGGGACCGACGGTGTTGACGCAGCCGAGAAGGCCGCCTTGTCTACCAGGTCCCTCGGCATGGTGATCGTAGCCGTTATGATGCTGCTAACCTTAGGCACGGCCTTGATTTTCGGTTTGTACATTGCCAGCTCGATAAACAAGCCGTTGGCGGCCTTAGGCGCCCAGGCGACTATGATAAGCGATGGCGACATGACCGTCTACATTGAGAAAACCGGCAATGACGAGATCGGGCATCTCGAGGGCGTGTTGGGTGAGATGACTAAAAGGTTAAAGAAAATGATTAAGGACGAGTCGGAAACCCGAGACAGACTGGAAAGCCAGGTCAGCGAACTATCGACCTTAGCCGAGCAGGCCGCCCAAGGCGACCTTACCGTCACGGCTCCGGACTACGAGGGAGAGCTTGGTGTCTTGTCTAAGAGTTTCAATCAGATGACTTCAGGCTTGCGCCGCCTGGCGGAGAAGATGGCGGAGGTCATCAATCACTTGAGTTCGGCGTCCTCGGAGATAGAGGTAACGGCGCAGCAGCAGGCTTCCGGCTCCAACGAGCAGGCGGCCAGCGTTAGCGAAGTCACAGCGGCGATAAACGAGTTGGCTACAAACGCCAAAGAAGTAGCCAGAGCAGCCGAGAGCGTCAGCGAAGCTGCCAACGAAGCCCTGGACGGCGCGCAAAGCGGCGCCGAGTCGGTTGACGACGCCGCCTCAGGAATGGAAGAAGTTAAAGAGGTCACGTTCGGTAACGCCCAGAAGATCATGGCGCTTGAGGAGCGCAGCCAAGAAATCGGCAGCATCTTGGCCATTATCGACGACATCGCCGAGCAGACGAACCTCCTGGCCTTGAACGCGGCTATAGAGGCGGCCAGGGCGGGCGAAGCCGGCAAGGGCTTTGCCGTTGTCGCCCAAGAAATCAGGAATCTGGCCGAGGACGTAACCTCGTCCACCAAGGAAATTGCTGAAAAAATCAAGGAAATACAGACAGCAGTGAATTCCTCGGTCATGGCGACCGAGGAAAGTCAGAAACGCACCGAGGAAGAGGTTAAGGTAATCCGTGAGGCCGGCGACGGTTTGAAACGGATCGGCCAGTTGACTGAGAGAACGGCCGAACTGGCGATGCAGATCTCCGGGGCGGTTCAGCAGCAGAGGACGGCTAGCGAACAGGTTGTTCAGACCATGAGCGAAGTGAGTGAAGTCGCCAGGCAGTCGGCGCTGGGCAGCCAGGAGTCTGTTAAGTCGGCTCAAGATTTAGCTACTATGGCCGGCGACCTCAAGGATATGATCAGCGTCTTTAAGTTAGACTAACCCAAGACTTAGGGAAAGGGCCCGGAGTGGGAGAAAACAAAAAGGTCTTTCTAGCCATCGGAGGCGCGCCGGAGCTCGAAGCCCTGTCTCGCTTGATAAAAGGCGGACACGGTTTTTCGCTGGCCGGGACGGCCAAGGATCAAGCCGGCTTAGTCGATGAGATCATCAAGACCTGTCCCGACGCCGTTCTACTGGATCTGGACACGTTCGGACCCGACTCCGTCGCCGCGGTTAGAGACATCATGCGTCTTTGCCCGACGCCGGTTATTCTTATGAGCGGCAAGACCAAGAATGCGGCCCTGGCTTTTGAAGCCATTTCCGCCGGCGCGTTAACGGTTGTCAAAAAGCCGTCATATTTCGACCTGAAAGCCAACGCGGCCGCCGGCGCACCGCTTCTCAAAGCGATTAAAACCTACTCGGAAATCAAGGTCATCAGCCACGTGTACGGCGGAACCGGGGAACGGGAGCGCGGCCAGACAAGCAAAAACGGTTCGCGAAACCGGCTGGTTGCGATTGCCTCGTCAACTGGCGGGCCAATGGCCTTGAAAGCCGTTCTGACAGTCCTTCCAGCCACTTTCCCGGCGGGCATCGTCATCGCGCAACACATTACCCAAGGCTTTACGAAGGGTTTGGTGGACTGGTTGGCCGGGGCCGTGAAAATAAAGGTTAAGGAGCCTGTGAACGGCGAGATTATTCGACCAGGCATAGCTTATATCTCGCCGGACGGTTATCACATTTCGGTCGATAGGGGAGACAAAATCCTCTTGGACGATTCGGCGCCCATCAAAGGGCATCGGCCATCGTGCGATAAACTTTTAAAATCCGTCGCCCAGGTTTATGGCGATCGCGCCGTCGGCGTAATTTTAAGCGGTATGGGCAGTGATGGCGCGGAAGGATTGAAAGAGATCAGAAAAGCCGGCGGCTATACCATAGCTCAGGATGAAAAAACGTCAGTCGTGTTCGGGATGCCGAAAGTCGCCTTGGAAATTGGAGCCGTCAACCGCACCATCCCTTTAGACAGGATAGGCTGGGAGATTCTGAGGGAGTTTAAATGAGCGCCCCGGCTAATCCCTTAACAACCGACGAATTCACTCTGTTCAGGGATTTTATTCATGCCAACAGCGGCATCTATTTGGACGACTATAAGAAGGAAGCGCTCGAGGTAAGCTTGCGCGCGCTGATGCGCCCCCACGATTTAGACAGGTACGCGGATTATTACCGGCTTCTGGAGCGAGGCGAAGACGGGGACGAAGAGTTTAAGAAGCTGCTTGATCTGGTAACTGTCAACGAAACATGCTTTTTCAGAAATCCGGCGCAGTTTGAGGTTCTCAAGAGACATGTGCTTCCGGAAATAATCAATCGGAAACTGGCGGCCGGGGAAAAGTCGATCCGGGTCTGGAGCGCCGGTTGCTCAACCGGGGAAGAGGCCTATTCAGTCGCCATAACCCTCATGGAAGCGCTGCCCGATCCTAAATCTTGGCGTATTGATATTTTGGCCACGGATATCAGCCGGCAGGTTTTGGGCGACGCTCAGCAAGCCTGCTATGGCGCCCACGCGCTTAGGGAAATCCCGCCGGTAGTTCTTAGGAGGTATTTCAAAGCCCGCGGGGATGGGAAACAATGTCTGGACCCGGCGATTGTCGACATGGTGTCCTTTAACTACCACAACCTGGTTAAAGAGCCCTATCCTCTCCTTATTCTTGGCGGATGGGACATAATATTTTGCCGCAACGTAACCATCTATTTTAAGCTGGAGACGGTGCGAGCGGTTGTCGGGGGTTTTTATAACGCGCTGCGGGATGGCGGCTATTTGTTTATCGGGCACGCGGAATCCTTGTATAAGGTCAGCGATGACTTTATCCCGGTTCACCTCGGCCATGCCTACGTCTATAAAAAGGATCTCGCGGCCAGGGCGGCCTCTCCTGAAACCGGAGTCGCGCCGCTGATTATCGCGACTGAGAAAGACAAAGGTGCGGAGGCTAATGTGAAGACGCGGAAACTCGTTAAGCCGGCGCCGAGACACGAATTTCGGCGCGAGGAAGATAAGGAAGGCGTGTACGCGCGGGCATACGAGCACTTCGTCAGGGAAGAATTTGATGAAGCGGCCGCTCTGGCCGTTAAATTCGCCAAGGCGGATCCTGACAGCACGCAAGGCCACGTGCTCCTGGCGAACATCTATATAAATCAGGGGCGCAACGAAAGAGCCCTGAAAGAGGCGCGCACGGTTCTTATGTTGGAACCGACGTCGGCTAAAGGTCATTACCTCCTGGGTTTGATCAAGGAGCGCCAAGGCCGCGTTGACGACGCCGTCGCGGAGTATAAACAAGTCCTGCGTCTGGACAGCGGCTTTGCGCTAGCCCACATGAACCTGGCCGAGATCTACAAAGGTAAATATATGGCGGCGGAAGCGGAGCGGGAGTATAATAGCGCCATAGAGGCGCTAGGTCATTCGCCGCGGGGCGATTGGGCGGATTTTGCCGGCGGATTCTTAGGAGACGTTCTGGTTGAGGCCTGTAAAAGAAGCCTTGGCCAGCTGGCAGGCAACGATTGACGGGAGGAAGTATGGGCGACGGTAAAAAGATATTAATTGCCGACGACAGTCCGACGATTGTCGAGATTACCAAGGCGATGCTGAAGGAAGAGGGCTTTGACATCATTACCGCCAACAACGGCGCCGAGGCGCTGCAGAAGATCGGCGAAGAGAAGCCCGACCTGGTTCTGCTGGACGTAATGATGCCTGACATGGACGGCTATTCCGTGCTGCAGGCCTTAAGACGCGATTCTAAACCCGGCGACGAAGACTATGTTCACGTGATTATTATTACCAGCAAAGACAAGATGAGAGATCTCTTTGAGCTGGAAGGCGTCGACGGATTTTTGGTTAAACCATTCTTCCGCACGGAACTTTTAGATAAGATCGGGGAAGTCTTCGGAAAAGCCTAAGAGCTACGTCAAGCCGCGTAGAACGGGCTTGAAGAGGCGGTTTTAATCCCTTATACTATTGGTTTACGAGCGGGAGTGGCTCAGTGGTAGAGCATCACCTTGCCAAGGTGAGGGTCGCGGGTTCAAATCCCGTCTCCCGCTCCATTTTTATTTTAGGCCACGGTCAATCAGGCCTGAAATAAAAATGGAATGACGACATGTTGTGAACCCGCGACCGGTAGGGGGTTATCGTCGGGGGGAGAAGCTCCCCCCGGAGTCTATATTAAGGAAGGGGGAACTCACGGGGGAAACCGTTGGTTGCCCCCGTGAAGAGGGCAGACGGTTAGGCGGCTGCCCGAGGGAGCGCGGTTCAAATCCCGTCTCCCGCTCCATTTCTTTAGCTAAGAGCGAAGTGCGCAGAGCAGATCCTTGCGGTTCATACTATATGCTCTTAGCCCTCGGCTCTTTGCTGATGGGGCGAGGTACCCAAGTGGTTAAGGGGGCGGTCTGCAAAACCGCTATTCATCGGTTCGAATCCGATCCTCGCCTCCATTCCTCAAAATAGTGCGGCTGGCACTTGAAGCCGCCGCGTGGCAAGTCCCGGTCTTATCCATCGGAAGAACGCTCGATTTCCTTAAGCTGGGAAATCTTCGCTCCCTGTAAATCCTACGACCACTACAACGCTACGTAGCGTTGTAGTGGACCATGCTCGCTTTATGTTAATGGGGTCAGGCCCTATCGCATAAAGAGAAAGGGCCTGACCCCAGCTTCCCTCCGGAAACGCCCCCGTACTTCCTTTGTTTCGCGGAATGCGGCTCCACGCCCAGCCGTATCATAATTAAAGCTAATGAATTAGCCTCGTCATAAAGAGTTGGTTTCAGCGACATGCTTCAAAAGCTATCCCTCTCCCCCGAGAGGAGAGGGTCGGGTGAGAGGGATACGAACGAACACTCCAGCACTCCAAAGCGCTGGAGTGGTTTTCCACAGGCCACTACTTTGATTTTATGACCAGGATTTTGTGGGCGCCTTCTTACTTCTCGCAGTAGTACAGATCGGTAAGAGCGTAGTCGCTGCCCACCGGGCACTCTCCGCAAATACACCCCATGGAATCGATGTCGCAATCGGATTTGCCGCGGGCGCAGTAAAGCGTCTGGCCGCCTTTCTCCATACAACCGTTATAGGTCGGACAGCCGGGACAGATGCATCTTGCGGCGTTCTCCGCGGTGTCGGGTACTTTCATCTTGCCCTCCTTATTGAGACAACCTATTGTTTAATTAATTGAACTAAACGTAATTACAAAACGTCATAATTGCACATCAGGCGCATATACCCATTGTCCAATTAATTGGACAAACCCTCACGATACGACAGGGATGATTTTGAATAAATGACCCTTGGATTGCTTGCCGCCGTCGAACTCGCCGTGCAGGTCGGTAAAGTAAAGTCCGTCGGGGCCGAAGGCCAGGCCGCACGGCCCGGCCGGTCCTTCGCCTATATAGGTGGCAAACTCGTCGTAGCTCTTTAGGCCGTTACAATCGGCCGATAGACGCATCTTAATGATCTTCTTGCCTTTGCTGCCGGGACGCCCCATAACGTAGCTGCTGCCAAACAAGGCAACAAACAACTCGTTCTTGTACTCCGCGGGGAACTGTTCGTCCTGCATGAAATCAAGCGCCGTCGGCGCCTGGCAGAAATGCCACCACATCAGCGAGTTTTGCCTCATGGTCTTGGGCCAACCGTAATTAACACCGGCTTCGACACGAGCGACACGATCGTCGACGTGCGGTCCGTTGTCGGTTATGTAAAGACTGCGGTCGCTCCGGCGCCAAACGGCGCCAAACGGATTCCTGAACCCCTTGGCAAAAACCGGGCTGCCCGATTTCGGATTGTCGTCCGGGATCGACCCGTCCAACTCCAGCCGCAGTATCTTGCCGCGCAGGTCATTGTCGTCCTGGGCTGTGTTAGGGTCTATCATGCCGTCGCCGAAATTTACATATAATTTTCGGTCAAAACCGACCGTAACGGCCTGCACCTGGTGGGCGGCATGGACCGATGGGACGTCCTCTAAAATGACGGATGAGGAGTTCATCGAAAGGCCGTCGTTGGATTTTGTTCGGATTACCTTGGCCTTGAATTTATCTTTGTCTGTATAAAGCATGGATAGAAACAAATCGCCGGAGGACGGTTCGACGCATAATCCCGTCAGGCCGGATTCGCCGGTGCCGGGAAATTTATAGTCGGGGTCATAATTCAAGAGGCCGGCGGCGTAGGCAAAGACGGAGCCGTCATTTGTCATCACTTTTACCTGGCCGTAGAGTTCGTTGATGTAGAGCAGCGGATCTTTGGGGCCGGATTTAGGCTTGGGAACGAACGCAATGTTTGCCGGAAGATCCAGGCCCGATAAGACCGTCTCAACTGTGAATCCGGGAAATATCCACCAGTTGGATGAAGAATCTTTTGTCATAAGCGCCCCCATGTCTTTTTGCCAGTATATCATTGTCGGCGTATCCAAAACCCGTGATGAAGCGTTGTAAATGTTAGAGTAATCATATGAAAAACGACCTTCTGGCAGACCTGGCGCGACAGGCCAAAAAGAACGATAGAGAAGCTTTCGGACGAATCTACGACCAATGCGTAGACAGCGTCTACCGGTTCGTATTCTACCGGGTCGGCCGGAAGCAAGACGCGGAAGACATAACGGAGGATGTGTTCATAAACGCTTTCCAGGCCATAGGCCGTTATGAAGAAAGGGAAGACATTCCGTTCTCGGCCTGGCTATTCCGCATCGCCCAGAATAGGGTAAACGACCATTATCGCCGCCAGGCTAGAAGCCGGACGGTCAACATCGAGGACGAGCTTCTAGACGGGCTTAACGCGTCCCGCGAACCCGACCCGGCTGTCGCAGCGGACGCGAGACAAGAGGTCTGGGGCGCCTTAGGCGAACTAACCGACGAACAGCAGAATGTTATCATCCTCCGTTTCTTTGTCGGCCTGAAAATCAGTGAAATTGCCGGTTTTTTTGGCAGGAGTGAGACGTCGGTGAAGGCACTGCAACACCGAGCCCTGAAGTCGCTCAAGAGACTATTGGAGAAGGAATAATGAAAGATAAGAACAAGGATTACGAAGAATACAAAGAGTACGAGGATTACGAAGACCTCGCCAAAACGGTGGATGCGCTAAAAACCGCCGCGACGTCGCCGGTTGAGCCTGACCCCCGGTTCAAGGCGTCGGCTCGGGCGCGCGTTCTGGGTTCGCTGCCCGTTCATAAGAGAGTCGGTCTTCGCCTAGCCGCGGTTTTTGCCGCGTTCGCTTTGGCCCTCTCGGGAGTGGCCGCGGCGTCGTCAAACAGCTTGCCCGGGGACACCCTGTATCCGGTGAAACGAACTGTTGAACAAGGAAGAGTCTTTCTAGAGCGCAACGACGAAACGCGGGCGGAGATATACGCCGACCTGGCCGACAAGCGGCTTACCGAAACGGAGGCGCTGGTCAGGAACAAGCGGAATAAAAATGTTGACGCGACGCTGCAATTGATGGGCAGTGAGTATGACTTGGCCCAGGCTTCGATCAACAGGATCCCGCCGGAAAGACGGGAACGAATGTTGGCACGGCTTGAGAAGGCAAACGCCAGACAGATGCGAGTCTTACAGACTTACCTTAAGAATACGAACGTCCCGAGGGCGGTCGTTGTCAGGGCTTTGGCCAGGATAGAAAGAAATCGCGAAATGATCCGGGAGGTCAAGCAGAGTCTTAAGGCTCGCCCGTAACCTTTTCGCCGCCTCCGGCGTTTTATTTGACAGAGGGCAACTTGAATTCTGTCTAGAAGGGAGGTGGCAATCATGAAGAAAATGATGTTTAGAATCTTGGCGGTGGCCCTCATCGTCGCCTTTACCCTCCCTGCGGCGGCGTGCGGAGTTATAGACAAAGCGACCAGCGCTTTAACCGGGGGCCAGAAACAGGTGACGCGTCCCGCAAAAGACAAGCAGGCCGCGCGCGTAAAACCGCGCCCGCAAGCGCGGAAGCAGGCTGGTAAGCAGGGTTTGAAAGGCAAAGCCGGAAACCAGGTGCAGCGCGTCAAGCAGCGGATAGTGCGTTTGGAGAAGGTCAAAGCCGCTATCGAGAAAGACGGTAAGACCGCGGAGCCGATCTACAAGAAAGTCTGCGACCGTTTGGAGCGGCTGAAGGCCAAGCCTGGTAAACAGCCAGCTCAGGGTAAAAAGTAAGTAACGAACCTGGTTACAAAACTAGTAAAAGACCGGTGGTTTACCCCACCGGTCTTTGCTAATATAAGGGCTACTAGCGAAAGGGAGACCGTGAACGAGTTTTCCATTCTGTTCGGCGGAAAAGCGGGAGACGGCATAGACCGGGCCAGTCTTGTCGTCGCAAAGTTGTTCAAGCGACTCGGGTACTTTATTTATGTCTACCGCGAATATCCCTCTTTAATCCGCGGCGGCCACACATTCTCCATTGTCCGCGCCTCCAAGGACAAAATCTTTGCCCATTTTGACGAGGTAGACGTCGTTCTGGCGATGAACCAGGAGACGGCCGACCTGCATTCCGGAAGGATGAAACCTGGAGCCGTCTTGGCGTTTGATCCTGATATGATCGCCGGCATCATCAAAGAGGAGGACGCGCCTCCGGTTACGGCGAATTCCGTCATGATCGGCATAATGGCCAAGACGCTGGGGATAGACTGGGTGATTGTTGAGGAGGTCTTTCGCGCCGAAATGACGAAAGCCGTGGATAAGAATCTGGCCGTCGCCCGGAGAGGTTACGACCAGGCTGAGACCAAGCTCGCGATGCGGGATCTGAAACGAACCGTTCCGCCGGTGGCTACCGGGAACGAGGCCATGGGTTTAGGTCTCGTCAAAGGCGGCCTGGACGCTTATTTCGCTTATCCGATGACGCCTATGTCTACCTTGCTGCATTTCCTGGCTGGTCATGCGGATGAGTTTAGCCTGAAGGTTATCCACCCGGAAAGCGAGATCGGGGTTATCCTGATGGCTTTGGGCGCCTCATATACCGGCCAAAGGGTTGCCATCGGCACGTCAGGCGGCGGTTTTTGCCTGATGACTGAGGGATATAGTCTAGCTGGGATGGCCGAATTGCCGATCGTTGTCGCGCTCGGTCAGCGTCCCGGCCCGTCGACCGGGCTGCCCACATATTCCTCCCAGAGCGAATTGCATTTCGCCATGAACGCGGGCCAAGGTGAGTTCGCCAGGCCCGTTATAGCGCCCGGCGACCCCGAGGAATGTTATTACTGGGCTCAGGTCGCGTTGGATGTGGCGGAAAAATACCGGACGCCGGTCATCCTCCTGACTGATAAGAACCTTGGCGAAGGCGCGTTCAGCTTTGACGAGGCGGGCGCGGGAACCGTTAAGATGGCGGCGCCGACAATCCGGGACGCGGCTAAGGTCTTTAAAGTAAACGGTTACGAGCACGACGAGAACGGCATAACCACGGAGGATTCCGACGTAACCATAAGAATGCAGGATAAGCGTCTGGCTAAAATTCCGGCTATAGCTAAGGAATTTACAAAGTACCGCCAGGTCGGCGTCTCTGGGGACGCGAAAGCCAAAAACGCTGTCTTGTGCTGGGGCTCGAACAAGGGCGTGGTAACGGAAGCGGCCGTTCCGCTAGGACTCAGGATTATCCAGCCGATCGTGATGTCGCCGTTTCCCGTCGAAGAATATAGGAAAACGCTGGCTGGTGTGGCCAAAATAGTCGCGGTCGAGAATAACGCGACCGGCCAGTTGGTCAGCCTGATCAACCGGTACGGATTCGACGTCGACGCCAATATCCGCAAGTACGACGGGCGCGCTTTCAGCGTCGGGGAACTACGCGGCGAGTTGGAGAAAGTCGTTAAGGGGTGGACGAAATGATCTTGCCAAAGGATCTCGGCACTTACGCGGAAAACACCTGGTGTCCGGGCTGCGGAAATTTCGCCATTCTGAACGCGGCCAAATCCGTGCTAGCTGACCTGGGGAACGAAAAGGGCTCCCTGGACAAGACGGTTCTTGTCTCCGGTATAGGCTGTCACGCCAAGATAGTCGACTATATCAACGTAAACAGTTTCTATTCCATCCACGGACGCGCGACGCCCGCCGCGGAGGGTATAAAGATCGCCGACCCCGGCTTGACGGTGGTCGGTTTTGCCGGCGACGGCGACGCTTACGGAGAGGGCCTGGAGCACCTGTTGTTCGCCGCCAAACGCAATATCGATATTACGATGATAATCCACAATAACCGTGTCTACGGCCTGACCACCGGCCAGTATACACCGACGTCTCCGCTTGGCTTTAAGGGCCGTTCGACTCCCAAGGGGTCGGTCGAGATGCCGTTCAATCCGCTGGAGCTATTGCTGGCCTCCGGAGCGACTTATGTCGCCCGGGGTTATTCGCACGGCATCGACATGTTGAAGAAGATTTTCAAGGAAGCCATCTTGCACAAGGGTTTTGCGGTTGTGGACGTTTTGCAGGTGTGTGTAACGTTCTTTAACCAGTATGAATATTACACCGACCGGGTTTACGAATTGACAGATCACGACGCGGGCAACTATGAAGAGGCGATTCACAAGGCGAGGGAGTGGGACTATAACAGCGATGCGCCGATAGCCTTGGGCGTCTTCTACCAAAAGGATAAAACGGTCTTCAAAGGAGCGTGAGACTAATGGATAAGTATCGGTGCACGGTCTGCGGTTATATCTATGATCCCGCGATGGGAGACCCCGATAGCGGCATAAACCCGGGAACGGCGTTCCCGGACGTCCCGAACGATTGGATTTGTCCCGAATGCGGCGCCCCGAAGAGCGCCTTTGAAAAAGTGACGTAAGGGGGATTGGCCATGGCGGTCAGGCAGGTTAAGGAAAACATCTGGTCGGTCGGCGCTATCGACTGGAACCGGCGTTTATTTGACGAACTCATCCCGTTGCCTCACGGCACAACCTATAATTCCTACCTGGTTAAAGGAAGCGCCAAAACGGCTCTTTTCGATACCGTCGATCCGACCAAACGCGACGAGCTGTTCGCGAACCTGGCCGAGTTGAAGGTAAAGGACGTCGATTATATCATCGCGCACCACGGCGAACAGGATCATTCGGGCAGCTTGCCGGACGCAGTCGCCGCTTTTCCGAAAGCGACGATAGTCTGCAGTACGAAGGCGAAACCCATCCTTATGGATCTTTTGCCTTTGCCTGAAGAGCGGTTCATGACGGTCGCCGACGGAGACACCCTCGACCTCGGCGGCAAAACCGTCCGGTTCATTATGACGCCCTGGGTACACTGGCCGGAAACCATGGTCAGCTATCTGGAGGAGGACAAGATACTGATATCGTGCGACTTTTTCGGTTCGCATTACGCGACGAGCGACTTGATTGCGCAGCTGCATACAGGCGTTTTCCACGCGGCCAGGACGTATTACGCCGAGATCATGATGCCGTTTCGCGGACAGATAATCCGTAACTTAGAGAAGCTCAAGGACCTGGATATCAAATTGATCGCGCCCAGCCACGGTCCTATTTACGGCGAACCGGAAAAGATAATGCAGGCTTACGCGGAATGGGCGTCGGATGACGTTAAAAACACCGTCGTCATCCCGTATGTTTCTATGCATGGCACCACCCAGGCGATGGTGGACCGGTTAATCAAGGCCCTAATGGATAGAGGCGTCGCCGTTAAGCCGTTTATGTTGAGCCGGGCGGATACCGGAGAACTCGCTTCGGCGATGATTGACGCGGCCACAGTGGTTATCGGATGTCCCACGGTTTTGGCCGGTCCGCACCCGCTGGCGGTCTATGCGGCGACATTGACCGCGGCCCTAAAGCCCAAGACCAGATTCGTCTCCATTGTCGGGTCGTACAGCTGGGG
Organism: Actinomycetota bacterium; assembly: GCA_041658625.1. Taxonomy (NCBI): domain Bacteria; kingdom Bacillati; phylum Actinomycetota; species Actinomycetota bacterium. The sequence goes on along the minus strand of JBAZZW010000001.1, from coordinate 40,541 downwards.
CGGCAAGACAGTTGAGACGCTCGCCAATATCCTATCGGGGTTACCGGTAGAGGTAATCGAGCCTGTCTACGTCAAGGGCTATCCAAAACCTGAAGATATGGCCAGAATCGACGCTTTGGCCGACGCGATCGCGGCCAAGCACAAGACTCTGTAGCAAGTTCTTACGGTTATTTCAGGGAAGCCGCCAGCTCGGCGCCCCATTGGCGCGCGCGTTCCAGTTCACCGTCTTTTAGCGGGCCGTACTTTCCGGTGACGATAAACTTTTCCGGCTTCCCGGCGGCGGTATAACCCGCGCTCTCCAGTTTCTTTAAGATTGCCTTGGCGGCGCTTCCGGGCGACCACCAGATGCGCGTCTCGAACGCGGCCGCGCGGCCTTGTCCCTTGGGCAACGCATCAAGCCAGGAGCGGATCGGGGGATGGGATAAATCCGGCGGATGGGCGCCGCCGCCCTCTGTCCTTTCGATATTATCGCGGATCTTAACTGTGGGCAGGGAGAAAGCTATAAGAGGGGAGCCAACCACGAGCAAATCGGCGTCTGTAATGGCCTCGGCGGTCGCCTGATCGGTCGTCAGCGCTTTTGCTTCCGGCCCGATACTTTCGGCTATCGCCTTGCCGACAGCGGCCGTATTTCCCCATAAAGATTCGTACACAACAACGGCTTTCATGCCCAGCTCCTTTATATTCGTATACCCCCAAGCCCAGCCTATCAAAACCGCATTTCGTAAGCTAGACTATAGTCGTCTAAGTAAGTTTGGGACCTTAAAGGGGGAGGAATGAAATCAAGAAGGATTAACCTGGTTGTGATAGCGGCGCTGTTGATTGGTTTGATCATGGTCCTTGTCGGTGCGACGGGTTGCTCAAACGGCACAACCACGACAAAAACAACCGAGAAAAAAGTAGTCAAGCCGGCCGAGCCTCTAACGGCCGAAATCAAGGTGGACAAGACGACCGTCAAGGCCGGCGAGTCGCTGAAATATACCCTGCTCATAAAGAATAATACCGATAAGCCGATGGAGGGCCTGAAGCTTAAGTTCGCGAATCCAAACGGCCTGGATACTCAAATGAGCCAGGAGGGCGGGTCTCAACCGGCCTTTGACGAAGCGACGAGCACCTGGATTTGGGACGCCGGAACCGTCAATCCCAAAGGGAGCTACTGGATAACGATTACCATGCAAATGATTCCGGGAGCGCCGTCAGGCGCCAGCATCAGCGCCCAGTTTACCGTCGAGGGCGGTGGCTTGACCTCTCCTGTCAGTTCAAACACCGCGGCAACAACTATATCTTAGACGCCCGCCCTGCGTCCATAGTCCTCGAATGCCTTATACTATAGTTGGCTTAAGCTTAGAAATAACGACCGGCCTAAGTGTTGGTGAAGACTACGGTCGAACTATTGTGGGGATGGCTTCTCGTCATCAGAACGTTAGGAAAGGCCCGGGGTACGAATAAATGTTTAAATTTCAATGGGTTTAAGCTTCATTGTAAAAATCAGAATCATTTTTCTTGGCATTCTGTTACTTATTTTATTTGCCTATCTTCCCTGGCTTTTCCTTGTAATCCTAATATTCAACTTTCTACTTAATATCGGATCGCAATCACTGCATTTTGTAGCCGCTGTTTTGCCTAAAGCCAAGATTGTAAAGGTCCCTTCTGTTGAGACGCCTTTTGTTTCTATTCATGTTCCGTGCTACAACGAGCCCCCCGAGATCCTTAAGAACACCTTGAGATCTCTGGCAAATTTGGACTATCAGAAGTATCAGGTCATTGTAATTGACACTAATACAAAAGATAAGACGGTTTGGCAGCCGGTTGAAGAATACTGTGAGCTTCTTGGCGAGAAGTTCAGATTTTACCATGTGGACAAACTAGACGGGTTCAAAGCCGGAGCCTTGAACTATATCAAAGCAATGGTCAACCCCATGGCGGAATATGAAGCCGTGGTAGATGCGGATTATGAGGTAAAATCGGAGTTCGTTCAAGAAGCATTGGGGTACTTCAGTGACGAAAAGATTGCCTTTGTCCAATTTCCTCAGGCCTATTTCAACGTTTTTAAAAAGAACCGACCTATTTCTCTTGAATATCAATTCTTCTTTTTGTGCTTTATGAATATGGCTAATATTTTAAACTGTGTTAGTTCTACCGGCACGATAACCTTCTACAAAATTGAACCGATGAAAGAAGTTGGGATTTGGAACGAAAAATGTATTACCGAAGACGCTGAACTCGGGCTCAGAATTAATAGGTTTGGCTATAAAGGAATATTCGTTAACAAGGTTTTAGCGCGAGGATTGATACCTTATGATCTTGAGGCCTTTAAGAAACAAAAGTCGCGTTGGTGTTCTGGTAATGCTCAGATCCTAAGAAACAATCTAAAAGATATGATCATCAACGCGAAAGAAATGACTATTCTTCAGAAGATAGGTTTTTTCACACAGCTTACAGCTTGGATTAATTTTCTCCTATTGCCGATACTGACTCTTGTGGCAATCTTCTTTTATGAAAAATATGCGGTTCCAGCCTCGAGCCATTTGGTTTATGACCTTATATATCTGACCGCGGCAACGACTCTTTTAACATATTCATTGCTGAAGTTACTGTCGTTTTTGTTTGTTTTTAAAGGACAAGGCAAGCTTATCAATAGTATTCGTGCCTATTTCGTGCATATCGGAATGAGCTGGCTCTATGCAGTAGCCTGGTTGGAAGGGATTCTTAGTAAATCTATGTCTTTCCAAAGGACAAACAAATTCATCTTGCCCACTATGCCAAACCTACTTAAGAATACTATATGTGAATTTATCCTCGGGCTCTTAGCGCTCTTCATATCTGTCCAGTATCTTATTGCCAGTAATTTCATATCCTCATTGGTATATTTCTGGCTATTTATCGTTCTGTTTTCTGTATATTATGTTCATCTAAAAATTAAACCAACCAAACTCTACTCAAAATCACTGATTGCTGATTTTGCCAAGGAAGGTCTGTGATATGAGGATTGCTCAAATTGCCCCGTTGTGGAAAACAGTGCCGCCACAAAAATACGGAGGCGTTGAGGTCGCGGTCAGTAATATAACTGAGGGCCTAATCAAAAAAGGTCACGATGTCACACTCTTTGCTTGCGGGGGATCAAAAACAAAGGGCAAATTGATAGAGGTTATTCAAGAACCGCTATATAAACTGACTGGCGGTTTTTCCTGGGACGCTATATCTCCATACGAATTTCTGATGTACTATGCCTTAGCCGAAAAGATAAGAAATCGAGAATTTGATCTGATACATAATCATCTCGGGTTTCAGTTGCTTTCTTTTTCTCCGCTAATAGACATACCCATAGTAACAACCATGCATAGTAGTCTAGAACCTGATTATCCTTATCTGGCGGAGAGATTTAAGGATCAAGATTTTGTTTCAATCAGTAATGCCCAAAGGGAGCTGGCGCCACATCTGAACTATGTTGAAACCATATACCACGGCTTGCAGAATTCAGAATATGAACCCAGATTATCAGGAGACAGCGATTATTATCTTTTCCTGGGCTCATCAACTAGAAACAAAGGAGTAGACATAGCCGTTAGGGCGGCCAAAGAACTCGGAATAAGACTGTTTTTAGCGGGAGAATTCAGGGAAACAGAGAAAGATTTCTATGAGAAAGAGGTAAATCCCTATATCGATGGCAAGCAAATAAAAGTATTGGGTGAAGTCACAACAAAGGAGAAAAACAGATTATTGAGGGGCGCCAAGGCACTGCTGTTCCCTAGCCAGTGGAAAGAAGCTTTTGGCTTGGTTATCATAGAAGCTTTGACTCACGGAACCCCCGTAGTGGCCTATGGTAATGGCGCTGTTCCTGAAATAATAATCGAAGGAAAAACAGGCTACATAGTAGACAACTATGAGGATTTCAAATCCAAGATATTGGAGGTCGGAGGATTATCTAGAGAGTCCTGCAGGAAAGAAGCAGAAGTAAGGTTCGATATTTCAGTTGTGGTAGATAACCACATTGGCTTGTTTGAAAAGTTAGTGAAAGGAAAGAAGTGAGCCAGAAAAAACTAAAGGTAGCAGAGGTCGCTCCCGTGATGGTAGAGATACCGCCAGAAAGATATGGGGGTATAGAAAGTATCGTCAATGATCTTTCCCAAGGGTTGTCGGATATGGGCCACAAAGTTACGGTGTTTGGAGCCGGCGGGTCCAAGATAGCCGGGAAGAACATTCAACTAGTTCCATGTTCGCCCTGGCCAACTACAAAGGACCTAACGAAGAACCGAGAGTATGAGCTGGCAGAATTGCATACGGTAATTGACAGACAACATGATTTTGATTTGATTCATTTCCATTACGAACCCCTGATCGGTAGAATCTTGGAGAACGGCAAGGAAACTAATCTTTTTTCAGAGATAGTTGTTCCCAAGGTACACACATTCCATAACACCACCTATATAGACGCTAATATCGAGTATTACCGCTCACATCAGGATACGCTAGATGCAGAATATGTTTTTATCAGCAAAGACCATCGCGCCCCGTTATCTTTCTTAGCTAATTCAACTGTCATATATAACGGAATCCACCCAGAATACCTTACGTATAACGATGTCCCAGAGGACTACCTACTTTTTGCCGGAAGACTTACAAAAGTAAAAGGGATTATTGAGGCAATACAAGTGGCCAAGATGGTGGGAAAGAAATTGATAATATTCGGCAAGGTAGACAGTACAGATATCGGGTTCTATGAAAAAGAGGTAAAACCCCTGATAGACGGCAACCAGATAGTATATCTAGGCGAGGTAAGCGCGGAGGAAAAAATCAATTACTATAGTAACGCCAAATGTCTACTGTTCCCTATTTCCTGGCATGAACCATTCGGCTTGGTGCTCGTCGAAGCAATGGCTTGCGGAACCCCGGTTATTGGGTTCAACATCGGCTCTGTCAGCGAGATTATAGAGGATGGCAAAACCGGCTACGTTGTCTCCACTGTTCAAGAAATGGCTCAAAAAGTTAATGATATTCAAAAAATAAAGCGCAAGGATTGTAGAGAAAAGGTTGAGAGAATGTTTAGTACAGAGAGAATGGTTGAGCAATACGAAAAGCTCTATTTGGAGCGGGTCGGAAAGCCCTGACCCCAATTAAGAAAGGTTTTTTATTTATGAATGAGCATTTGATTAAGGAATTCGTCCAGGAAACCCTCGGTTGTGGCTGCCCTGAGGAAGTTTTCAACCAGATCGAACACATGAAAGGCGAACCTATCGAAGGTGGGTTAATATTGCGCGATAGGATTGTGATTGGGAGGCGCCTGCTAGTATATATATATGAAGATACCGATGGAGAAGATGTTCAAGAAAGCGTCATAAGAACACTGCTAACAGCAGGAGTTCACGAAAGGAACAAAAACAGCTTCAACCGATATAGGCTTGTTTTGCTTACTCAGACGCCAGAGGACAACAAAGGACTTTCAGACAGGACGGCACGGGTGATAGCAGAGTTCGACGACAGGACGTTCGCGCATATCATAGCCAGCGATTCAATCTCTTTCTAAGTGACCTGCCAGCCGTAGCTACACGAGCGAAGGGCGTGGCCTAAGCCGACAGCGAGGCCAAGGGGCAGCCAAGGGGTCACGTCTTGTATCTTAACGTCGGGTTGATTTGACCAGCATGATTCATTTCTATCTTCACAAACTAATGAAATTTTGATAGGCTATTCGCATGGTTCGTCCTCTTCGCTTGGAGTATCCAGGTGCCGTATATCACGTCATGAGCCGCGGCGACGCTCGCAAGTCGATTACCCGTTCCCAAAAAGATAAGCGTCTGTTCCTCGATGTTCTGGCCGAGGCGCACGAAAAGTACAACCTCTTGATCCACGGCTATTGCCTTATGACGAACCACTATCACTTATTAATCGAAACGCCCGACGGCAACCTGTCTGATGCTATGCGGCACGTAAACGGAGTCTATACTCAGCGTTCCAATGCCCGCAATAAAACGGTAGGACATATATTCCAAGGAAGGTACAAGGCTATTCTGGTTGATAAGGATGAATACCTGCTTTGCCTTTGCCGCTATATCGAGCTCAATCCGGTTCGCGCCGGGTTGGTCGAGAGTCCTGGAGATTGGAAATGGAGCAGTTTTCGGCAGATAGCGGGGATAGCGGAGAAGGGCGAGGAGTTTCTTCAAACAGATTGGATGTTGTCGCAATTCGGGAAATCGAAGAAAGTGGCGCGGGAGAGGTATATGGAGTATGTAAAGTCGAGCGAGGCGGCGGCCGATAGGCCGTTTGAGAACGTGGTGAGCGGAGCTATCCTTGGTCGTGCTGAATTCGTTAGACAGTTCGATGAACCTATATGGGAAAAGGACGAGATTGTGGAGATCAGACGTAAGCATAGACACATAAATCGGCCGCCTCTTTCGGCTTTGCTGCCGACCGAACCGGATTACGAGCTGAATAATCGAAACAAGAAGATATATGAAGCGGTATTCGACTATGGATATAGGCAGAAAGAAATAGCTGAATACCTTGGGATGCATTATGCTTCTGTCAGTAGGATCCTGAAAGATATCGGGGGCATGTTAAGATACAAGACGTGACCCCCCTGGACTGGACTGGGAAGCCTGACCCTCTTATTCTTTCTTGTCAGGTCGATCAGGGTGACCGGTTTCTGTCTTTTTGCTAACGGTGATAGTCACCGTCGAACCCCTCTTCGCTGTATCGCCAGCCGCCGGATTCTGTTTCATCACGTGGTCTTTGGCGATCGTGTCGCTGAAGTCGTCGAACCGGCTGACCTTGAAGCCAGCGTTTTCTAGAATGCTCGTGGCGGCGTCAACAGTATTGTTGAAGACGTCGGGAACTTCAACGCCTTCGATGCCGTTGCTGACTGTAATATCAACACTGCCGCCCTTATCCATCTTGGTGCCGGCCTTTGGCGATTGGGAAATAATTTGGCTCTCGGCTACCGTATCGCTATAATTCTGAGAGACGTTGCCTAGGGCCAGACCCGCCGATTTCAGCATAGTCTCAGCCTCGGTTTGGGTTTTTCCCGTCAGGTCCGGCGCGTTCCCCGTCTCCAAACCTTTGCTCATAGTAACGTTAATCGTGGCGCCTTTCTTGGTTTTTTCACCAGCCGCCGGCAATTGGCTAACCACCCGGCCGGGGGCCACGGTATCGTTAAAGACTTCCTTCTCGACAATGAGTTTCAGGCCGGCCGCTTCGGCGGCGCTTTGCGCTTGGATAAGCGTTTTGCCCTGCAGGTCAGGTACGGCGACCGATGGTCCGCTGAGCAGAGTGTAAACCAAAGCGGCGCCCCCCAAGATCAATAAAGCGACGACAGCGATGACAGCGATGATAGCGGCAATCAAGCCCTTCTTTGGTTTACGCGCCGGTCGCGCAGCCGGAGGAGATGTTTGAGCGGTCATTGTCTTGGTCATATCGGATGGATTACCGTTTGCCGGGACCGCGCCAATGACCTTGACCGGCAGACTCTCGACGACGCGTTTCAGGTCGTCGCCCAGCGCCTCGGCCGACCGGTAGCGGTCCACCGGGTTCTTGGCCATCGCCTTGAGCGTAACCGCTTCCAGACTCTCTGGCACCGCGGCGAACACGCGGCGCGGCGGCAACGGGGTATCGTTGATGTGTTTCAGGGCGACCGCAATCGGGTTTTCGCCGCGGAAGGGCAGCTCACCCGTGGCCATTTCGTAAATAACTACACCCAAGGAATAGATGTCCGTCGTCGGTCCGACCACGCCGCCCTGTGCTTGTTCGGGTGAGACGTAATGCGCGGTTCCCAAGACGGCGCCCGTCCGAGTCATCGTGCTGGTCGAGCCGGCTCGGGCGATACCGAAATCCGTCACTTTTATCTCACCGGTGTCGGTAATGATGACGTTCTGTGGTTTTATGTCTCGGTGAATGATTTCATGTTGGTGCGCGAACTCCATCGCCTTGGCGATATGCATAGCGATGTGAACGACCTTTTCGGTCAGCAAAGGCGCGTCTTTTTGAATCAGTTTTTTTAAGGTCACGCCCTGGACGTACTCCATGACGATGAAATAGACGCCGTTTTCCTCGCCGACGTCGTGAATGCTGACGATGTTGGGGTGGTTGAGCTTGGCCGCCGCCCGCGCCTCGCGCCGGAAACGCTCCAAGAAGCCTTCGTCGGAGGCGAAATGTTTGTGCAGGATCTTAAGCGCGACGATCCGCCCGAGCTCCAGATCTTCGGCCCTGTAGACGTCGGCCATGCCGCCGCCGCCGATTTTCTCGATAACCTTATAGCGTTTGTTGAAAATCGTGTCGTTCAAGAATCCTCCTTATAGCCAGTAGTATATACATAAGGAGTAAGGCCTTGAGGGGAGGGAATTAAAGGGAGGGTGGATTCTAGCGTGAGGATACCGCTTGCAGAAACAAAAACCAAAAGGTTGAATAGCAAACCCCGACCCCTTTTACCTGCTGCCTCCTTAGGCTAATACACGGGGAGGGAACTGGAAAGCCGGCATTAATTAACCGGCATTGTGCCTTGTTGTGTCGTTTTCTCCGTAGCGCTCTGAATGGTCAAAATTTGTTCATTCACCTGAGTGCCGAGATCGGTCAATGCTTTCATTATTGCCACGGTATCCGCCGTACCGACCAAGTATTTTTCATACCATGTCTGTTCTTCCTTCATAAGAGCAACTAACTTGTCGCATTCGGCCAGTAACGCTTCTGTGTCTTTTGTTGTTTCGTCGGCCTTATCGACGTAGGCTTCCTTGGGGTTAGCGCCCTCATTGATCTGCATGGCCGCCTTAAGGTCGGATACGATTGTCTTACGATCGTCATTTAATGATTTCATATCTTGAAGAGCCTTTTCCAAGCTTGCCATATCTTTGGAGAGCTCGGTTGCCTTTTGCGACACAGTTGTCTTGTCTCCATCAACCAAGGCAAGGGTTAAATCGGTGCGTAAAACCCCCACATCCCCTAAGCTGTTCCCGAAATCCGCCTTAGCCTGGTCGTATTCAGGAACCGTCGAGTTCCAAAGTCTCGCCGCGCTGTAATATGCTTTCTTTTCCGCTTGCACCTGTTGTTCCTCAAGGTACGCCGGGATTCCGATAGCCGCGCCTATGGCGGCAACTATCAAACAGAAAAGCAGAAAGACAACCACGCACCCGATGAGAATTACTTTGCCTTTTTTCTCCATATCAATCGCCTCCCAACGATGGTGGGTGATGAAGGATTTGAACCTTCGACCTCTTCCGTGTCAGTTAGCTCAGGCCACTATTCGTGTTACTAGCCGGTTACACCCATTAACTCTCACCTGCGGAAATTCCTAAACTGTTTCTTTAAGTTTGTAACGGTTTTGGCCGTTTTTCAGAATTTTGTTGGCAAATTGCTGTCAAAAGGAGAGTGTTACAAATGGGACGGAAACCCAGATTAAATAAGTACGGAAACAGCGCGCTCGAGTACTTCGAGAACCAACTGCTCCCGATCGACAGGGACATCTGGAATCTCGCTATTTTGACGGGCCGGTTCTCTTCGCACAACGCGCACCGGCTCCTCAAGGACGGCGCAAGCCCAGCGACCGTCGAGCGACACTTGAAGAAACTCTATGACGATGGGATGCTGCTCAGGTACAGGCCGCCGCGAGACAGAAAAGAAGGAACACATCCGTTTGTCTATCAACTCAGCCCGAAAGGCACGAGAACCATGGAAAAAGCGGATTGGCTCGTTGATTTCCGGCAGCACTTGAAGAAGATGCCCACAGGCAATACGACTCATCTTATACATAGACTCGCCGCCAACGATGCGGTGATCGAGTTCTTGCGTCTCGAATGTTCAAAAGAGCGGCCTAACGGTTTCCGACGGGGGTATTTTGATATATGGATCGCTCAAGACGCCGCGGAGACGGTTCACCTGAATCTCTTGGAAGACGAATACGCCGACCGCATGGTGCTCCGGCCGGACGCTCGAATGGATGTCCGGCTTGGTGACCCCTCTGAGCGCGTGCCGATCTACCTAGAAGTCGACAGGGGGACCGAAAAGCTCGGGCAGATCCGCCGGCAGATAGACTACTACATCGCCGCATATCTTTCCGACCAGTGGTTTTTCAAGAAGCACGAGTTCCCTTTGGTCTGCTGGATATTCGAGAAGGAGAAAAGAGCGGAAGAGGCGGCAGACCTGATGGATTGGGTCATGAAGGATTTCCGGGACCCTAAGATAAGGAGTTCTTTGCACGGTTGGACCGAGGTGGAGACCGACTTCAAGCTTCACTATTTTACGACTTGCATCACGACCAAGGCGGCTTTCTATGGAGTGCGATCGATTGCGGGGGACAGGATATGGCGTACAAACCATAACCCCGAGCGGTTCTCGCTGGAAGAAATCGCGACGATAAGGCTTGAGGCGATAATAGAACAAGAAAAAGAGAAGCGCCTACACGAGCTCAACACGCGGCGCCAGCGTCAAGAGAGACAACCAGCTTGAAAGCATTTTCTTTATAGTTTGCGCCATGATAGTCACCCCATACATTGACTATCATAACAAAGACTATAAATATGGAATTTGAAGAAGAGAAGAGCCAACGCGAGCTCTTTCTGCGACGAATGTAATCGTCGGTTTTGCAATAAACCGTCGATTATAATCGACGGTTAGCAAGTGTTACGTAAAGTCACCAGATATTAAATAGTGGCGACTTTCCGCAACATGACGACTCTCCAGTCCTTGAATTTACTGAGATACTCTGTATAATTGATAGTGGATATTAACGCAGAATTGATAGCCTATATTTACACACTTTTGATAGTGAATATCAACTCCTATTGCTAAAGGTTGCGCATGAGAACATACAAACTAAGAGAACGAGCCCTTAAAGCGTGGGCTGACAATTTAAAAAGAGGAAATATTGTCGCAACTAAGGATAATATTCCCGATCGCGCGGTTCGGGAGCTGCTCAAACGTGAAAAGCTTCTGTTTCCGGTTATAAGCGGACACTTTATTCTTAAGAAACCGGAAGATGAGCCGGAGCAGTTATTTCTCTTGCTCTACTGGCAAATCATTGAAAGATTTCTTGATCGGTACAAGCCCTGGTCGATAAGGGCCGAATCCGCACTTGAGATTTTGGTCGGAAACGAACAGGACCAGAAACACCTACTTGTTCGGTCCGCTAAACCAATAAACAGGACATTTGTGCTACCGTTCGGGTTTAAGGTTTTGGTCGTTGAAGACAAGGACTTTGATTCTCGATTGACCAAATCGGTTGATGTGGTCGGTCGCAAGCTATCTGTAGACGTACCGGAGAGGGTGCTCACAGACGCTGTTTCTCGGAAGGTGGAAGTCCCGTCTGCTTATATGAGTTTTATCCGAGGAACAAAGTTCAATGTTCGAATCATCGAAGCGCTCTATTTAACAAGACCTCAGCCGATCGTTTTGAACCGCGTTATCAATATTGCCGAAGAGTCTGGACGAGGTGACTTAGCGTCGGCTCTTGAGAAGATCATTAGAACTAATACCATATATCGTACGAGTAGGAAGAATAAGACCAAAGAGCCTACGGCGTCAATTAAGGAACCCGAGCTTATCGCTCCGTGGGTTTCCCAGCAAGAAGAGCACATACAGGTCTTTGAAAAGCGCCTTGAAACGACCTTTCCTGGCGAAATCCAGGAGCTGCCAAAGAGGACTCTTGATGAATTGGTTAAGACTGCCGTGGAGCACAAGCGATACGACATCTACCATTCGACTACGCTCGAAGGCTACCAGATAACTCCCGAAGATGTGGATGCCGTTATCTTCGGCAAGGTTCCATTTAAGGTGAAGGATACGGACAAGCACATCAAAGAGATAGAAAATCGTATGGCGATCTTAGGTTATGCTGAAGCTTTTGATTTTATCATCGGCAAGGTCAAGAATGATTTCGGGAGAGCAAGAGTTTCTCAAGAATTGGTACAGGACACACACTATCAGCTATTCAAACCTTCTGCCGACAGCGGCATTGTGAAACCGGTTGACCTTGCGATTTATCGGAACGCTCCGGCGTTTATCCGTGGAACCAGTTACGTTCCTCCGGCTCAAAGCAAATTGCTTGATCTTATGGAAAGTTATGAGCAATCCATTAACTCAATTGACAGCGATGTCATAAGAGCAATTCTTGCGCATTACTTCTTTGTGGCAATCCATCCTTATGCAGACGGCAACGGAAGAACAGCACGACTTTTGATGAACTACGTATTACTGACATCCGGATACGAATGGATGACTATTAGAGCTGAGCAACGTGAGCGATACTTCAAAGCGCTTAACGAAGGCCATCTGAATAACGATATTCTGCCATTTGGCAAGTTCATATTGTCGTTAATGAAAGAGGGATAAGCAGCCGAATCATTCGTTTGCCATTCTCCAACGCTCGACCAAATCATCAAAAACGACCTCGGAAGCATCGAAGTATTCAAGGTCGATCACGTCGCCAAGCCACTCGATCATCTCTTCATATTCTTCGTGTTGGGGGTTATTGAGTATTTCCAAGAGGCGCTCATAACCGGGAATACTGCCGCAGTCCTCCGGGGGACAAGCTCGTTTACCCGCGAGGCAGACAGGATATACGACACCGGCTTCGCGTGGCAGGGCTCCCTCGAAGACGATTGTGTGTCGCCAGCCATCGCCAAAGTCATACTCGTAATGGGCGCGCGTTCGCGTAATGTTAAACCAGTTCGCGATAGGAAATGACTGATCCGGAATAACGGCTGGGCGCAAATCGAGTTCGGGCATCCCCACATTTTGCATTTGCCGGGTCACATTATCGGTAAGGAAAAAACAATGAAGGTGATAGTCAGCCCAACCCATCGCGTCCTGGATGGCGACATGCAATTCCCAAAACGTGTATGTTTCCGGCACCTGGATACGCCGCCATATCGGCGGCTTGATATCGTCAAGCGCCACCTTGAACTGAAAAACCCGGTCGTAGTCTTTAATCGTTGCCTCCCTAATTGACCTTACTGGTTGAAGAATAATGGAGACTAAGGTGATTCGCAAGCTCCCCGATCTAGTACAGTCTATTGTTTGTATTTACGGTCAATCTATAGTGAGGGTTCACGCTCTCAATAGTTAGAATCGTACGTTTCATTAGTCTCATATGATAGATGGTTTACATTAACCACCACCATTAAATACTGCGTGAGGAGATTTGCAAGGGTCGAGATCTTACCGGGGTGTCAATCTAAATTATCAACGGAAACGGGGTAACACCAACTCCAAAGAGTAAGAAAAGCAAAGCCTAGCGAGCTCTTCCAGCAACGAACGTAATCGTCGGTTTTGCCATAAACCGTCGAATATAATCGACGGTTTTGATATAATGATAACCAGGTGATGAATAATGACAGTTCAGGAAACTTATTACGCTCTTAATCCGTGGTGGGAAGAAAGCCATTTTGACACGGGCATCCTGCGCCCTAGCTACGTTAGACCTTTGTCGGAGCATATCGACAAGAAGCAAATAGATATCATCATAGGTAGTCGCCGCGTGGGTAAGACAACAGTTTTGAAGCAGCTCATCAAGGCGATTCTCGAACACGGCGTTAAGGCAACTGATGTCTTCTATCTAGCGTTAGACCACCCCAAACTGGCCGGTGTTTCGATTTCTGATCATCTGCGAAACTTCCGGGCGATATTTGCTCATGATAGAAATCGACGACTTGTGTTGCTGTTAGATGAAGTCCAGGAAAGCAAGGATTGGGAGATAGAGCTTAAGGCACTTTATGATCATGAGAATGTAAAGGTTGTCTGCACGGGATCGACAGCTTCTCTACTGATGAGTCAAGGGGGAAAGTTGACGGGTCGTCAGTTCGTGAGCATAGTCTATCCATTAAGCTTTGCGGAGTACCTTCTTTTCAGGAATGAATCCATAAGTGGCGCTGAAGAATACAAGTATGAGCAGCTCGTCGAGGACTATCTACAAGATGGAGGTTATCCCGAAAACGCCCTTAATCCAAGCGAAGATTATCTGGCCGGCTTGCTTGATGACATAATCGCTAGGGACCTCATGCGTCTGTATCAGATACGGCGAGCCGACGTGCTGAAGGACCTATACCAATTACTTACGGCATCGGTTGGGTCGGGGACCAGTTATACAAAGCTAGCCCGCGCCCTTGGGATCTCAGTAGACACGGCTCGTGAGTATATAGGGTATTTCGAAGCGGCATTTCTAGTTAGCGCTATGACAAAATGGACGTCATCGCATACCGAGCGTGTCTACACGGCCAAGAAGATATATCTTACGGACACAGGCATGAAGACGATAATCACAGGCAAGGGCGACTTGGGCGCAAAAGCCGAGAATGCCGTTTATCTAAAACTCACGCGGGACGGAATAAAACCGGGATACTATACGCGGGATAAACGAGAAGTTGATTTCGTTTTCGGAGAAGCGCAGTCACCGATACCGATTGAAGCTAAATACGTTGATGAGTTTGATTGGACAGATCGCCGCTTTCTTGGTTTAAAGCTATTTCTCGATGAGCATGCAGGCACAAAGCGAGCGATAATAGTAACGCGTAGAGGCGGGAAATCCTTTACGCATGGCGACACAATCATAGATGTCGAGCCGCTGTGGCGATTTCTTCTTCAAGGCGTTGGAGACAAAGTATTATAAAGATAGAATACTGTGCATCTGTAATTTAAAATCCATCGAAAATGCTATGGCTTTGGTTGAGATTTACAATATCTCAAATAAACGAGCTAAATCGAGGCCAGATATGCCTTCTGAAGTGGACAGACGCGAAATGGGGCGTCGGCGCACGAACCCCGTACTTTTATATATAAAGTCTTTCTTCTTGTTTCCGGCCCGGGTTTTTCTACTAATATCTTCTTTAATCTAATCGTCATTTTTCTCCGTTCTTCTCCGTTTAAAACCTATTGCCGGCGTAAGAGTAATCACTCAAAGTACGTCGGTCGTCCCTGACGGATTATTACGGAGGGTTATGATGAAGTCTTCTTTCTAAATCTTCCTTTATCTTTCGTGGTTCTTTTTGGACGGGAAAGGAAAAGGGATAAGGGGGAGTGGGGTAGGACTTATGAAGTAAAAGGAATTAACGGCCTACGGCCGGCAAAGCTTTTTAATCCTCTTTTGTCATGACCCCTCAGCGCCCTCGCGGGCGCGCGCACCTAAGCAAGTACTTAATTCCCGCAGGGGCGGCCGCAGTTAGGCGTAGGCCGCATCCTATTAAACCCGACCTTCAAAATGGTAATATAACGCTGTCTGCAATGCATCCAAGAGACATGATGAAAGGCATTATATGGCGGCTCCAAAAGAGATTCTGGATCTTGTCGCGCGCTTTGAGGAAAACAGGGAAGCGTTGCGGGCCGGCGCCTATAGCGAAGCTGAACTTCGGACAGAGTTCATTGATCCCTTTTTTGAAGCCCTTGGCTGGGACATTGCCAATAAGGCCGGCATGGCCGAGCAGTATAAGGATGTCGTCCGCGAAGCGTCAGTTGCGGTAGAAGGGCAAGCCAAGAAGCCTGACTATGAATTCCGCATCGGCGGCACTCGCAAATTCTACGTTGAAGCCAAGAAACCGATTGTCAATCTAAAAGATGATGCGGGCGTCGCTTTTCAAATCCGCCGCTATGCTTGGTCGGCCAAACTCCCGCTGGGCATAATCACCGATTTCGAAGAGTTTGCAGTCTACGACTGCCGGACCAAACCTATTGCGACCGACAAGGCTGGCGTCGGACGCCTGAACTACTACTCCTACAAAGAATACGCCGACAAATGGGACGAGATCGCCGGTATCTTCGCAAAAGACGCCATCTTAAAGGGCGCCTTCGATAAGTACGCCGCGTCAGATAAGAAGCGGGGGACCCAATCGGTCGACGACGCGTTCTTGACCGAGATCGAGTCTTGGCGCGAACAACTGGCGAAGAATATCGCCTTGCGGAACGGCCAGCTCACGGTCGAACAACTCAATTACGCCGTCCAACAGACCATAGATCGGATCATATTCCTACGTATCTGCGAGGACCGGGGCATTGAAAGCTATGGGGATCTCCAAAAGATCGCTGCGGGGACAGACGTCTATCGAACACTTCTAAAGCACTTTCTTGCGGCGGACGAACGATATAACTCCGGTTTGTTCCACTTCAAAAAAGAAAAAGACAATGCTGAGGAACCGGACGACCTGACGCCCGGTCTCAACATCGACGACAAACCGCTCAAAGCAATCGTCAAACGTTTGTACTACCCGGACTGCCCTTATGAGTTCTCAGTCATATCTGCTGATATCTTAGGGCAGGTCTACGAACGCTTCCTGGGTAAGGTAATCCGTCTCACCGAAGGACATCAAGCCAAGGTCGAAGATAAACCAGAGGTTAAAAAGGCCGGCGGCGTCTACTACACGCCGACCTACATCGTCGATTACATCGTCAAGAATACGGTAGGGAAGCTGGTTGAGGGCAAGACGCCGGGAGACGTCGACAAGTTGAAAGTTCTTGACCCTGCCTGCGGCTCAGGGTCGTTCTTGATAGGCGCATATCAGTTCTTGCTCGACTGGTACCTCGAGGACTACTCAAATCACGAGCCGGCCAAACTGCTGAAAAGGAAAGATCCGAAGCTATACGAATCCAGCAATGGATATCGGCTCACTCTGCCGGAGCGGCGTCGGATTCTTTTGAACAACATCCACGGCGTTGATATCGACAGCCAAGCGGTCGAGGTCACAAAGCTGTCGCTACTACTAAAAGTACTCGAGGGGGAGACCCAGCGAACATTGTTTGATAAGCGCGTGCTTCCTGACCTGAGCGGCAACGTTAAGTGTGGTAACTCTCTGATCGGGACGGATTATTTTGCTGATAGATTAATTCCTGATCCCGAAGAAATGGACAGTATAAATCCTATGGACTGGGAAATCGAGTTTCCTGAAATCATGGACCGCGGCGGGTTTGACGTCGTAATTGGGAATCCGCCTTATGTTAGGACTCAGACTTTTGTTAATAGCAACTCGTTTGTGTCCACCTATTATGGGCAGCAATATGTAGCATCTGGAGAGGGAAATTATGATATATATGTGCTTTTTGTAGAAAAGGGACAGAAGCTTCTCAACAAACGCGGTTTGCTTGGCTTAATCTTGCCCCATAAATTCTTCACCACGCAATATGGACGACCACTAAGACGTGAGATATCGAGACTCGGAGCTTTAAGCAGTATCGTTTACTTTGGTGATCAACAAATATTTCAGGCAGCGTCCACATACACCTGCCTGCTGTTCCTCAACAATGCCAAACAAGACTCATTCCTTTTCACACCCGTAACCAATGTAAGTGCTTGGATTAGTAATCCAGCCGTTGATGCGACCCCAATTAACGCAAGCGAAATGAGTGAGGAGCCTTGGCGGTTTTTGTTAACTGGGTCGAGCATCTTTCAAAAACTCGCGTCGATGCCAATAAAGTTAACAAATGTAGTGGAAAAAATTTATCAAGGTCTTGCGACAAGCGCTGACTCGGTTTTTGTCTTGCAAGTCGAAAATGAACAAGATGGTATGTCGCTATGTGCTTCAGCGGAACTTGGCGGCGAGACTGTACTACTTGAATCCGAACTTCTTCGCCCGCTACTAAAGGGCTCTGAGATATCTAGGTATGCAAGCCCAGAGTACAAATATATTGTGATATTTCCATATATTGTTACCGGAAGTTCAGTTTCCCCGATAGCAGAAGAGGCGCTGAAGGACAATTATCCGCGTACTTTTGATTATCTTTCGAAATGTAAAACACGGTTGCTAGGGAGGTCGAAGACAGACCTCGGGAATTGGTGGCTGTACCCGTACCCCAAGAACCTTACGTTGTATTGTCAACCAAAGATTCTTGTCCAAGTTTTAAGTAAGCAAGGAAACTTTGCCTTTGATAAAATCGGAAGGTTTTATTTTCTTGGTGGTGGCACCGCGGGCGGTAATGCAATAAGGCTGAAGGCTGACACTAGCTACAGTCAAAGGGTCATACTAGGCATTTTAAACTCCAGTATTCTAACCTATTATGTCAAACACGTCGGGTCGGGTTTTAGGGGCGGATACCATGCATTTGGAAAAGCGTCATTATCTGATTTTCCATTACCACGAATGGACAAAGAATCTACTGCGAAGATGGAAGCGTTTGTGGGCAATATGGTTAGCCTCCACAGCAAGGATGACGCAAGCCAGTCACAGCACAATAAAGTATTGTGCGAGCGACAAATCATAGCAATCGACCGCCAAATCGACCAGCTCGTTTACAAGCTTTACGGATTAACCGCCGAAGAAATCAAAATTATAGAGAGAGCATTTGATGAAGTTTGACTTCGCGACACTAGGATACCCAAAGAAATTTGAAGAAATGTGCAATCAAATTGTTATTGCTAAGTATCCGTCGGCAAAACCTATTGATGGATCTGGCGGAGACAATGGAATCGACTGTTGTGTGTCAAATGAATCAGATGGGCTGCACGTATTTCAACATAAGTATTTTATTGGTCGTCTAAACACATCAAGAAAGAAACAGATACATGATTCTTTGCAGAAGGCTACATTCAACAAGCCGGTAGCGTGGACGCTGTGTATTCCAATTGATTTTACGATAAAGGAAAAGCAATGGTTTGACGGTCTAAAAGAGATATTTAATCCAATAGAAATCGATTATTGGGGCGCGGGAAGACTTGAGTACTTGCTTCACACTAATCAAGAAATTAAGAATCATTATTTTCCTAATGTGACTGAGCAGCTTAAGATCTTAAATGCTCATCTTGACGATAAGGGTTTGCTGGGTTCAGGTAGCGCGGCAGATATCTTAGATGGAGCGCAAGTTCTTCATGATTCGCTCCAGCAACTTAATTCAAGTTACTTGTATGATTTATCAATCACCGAAGATGGCCCGCGGATTGCCATTCGGCCAAGAAGTTTTGAAAATGAAAGTGTACCACCACTCAATGTTCACACGATTTTTCGGTTCCCCAACACTACGGAAGGACGAAAGAACCAGAAAGCTCTAACCGATTTTATTGACCGGGGTGTACCAGTTGAAATTCCGGGCGAGTATATTGCAGAATGGACTTCTGACCTAGAGGATCTCCTGGGGCTGAACAAGGGCGCTAAGCCAGCTTTGGTAAGAATGGGACCGACAGATGCTTTTGACAAAATCTTGCTTACCTTTGTTATCGATCAGCCAGGTGAAACCAAAGATACCCAGTTAGGTCCTATTAACATGAAAATTGAACGGCAGGGTCGGCAAGAGTTTGCTATCAGCAACAAAGAAGAACAACCTGCTCTGCTCCTCAGCGTTGTTATGAATCGGAAAAAGAAAAAACTCGAGTTGGCGTGGGAGCTTGCGTACGACGGTCATAACATCAAGGAAGTTGTTGACTGCGAAAGGTTTCTTAGATCCCTTGCATTAGGGTCGAAGCTGAAGATTATCAATACTCAAAACGGAATGAGTACTGAAATAGAGATCAATATGAAACAAGAATGGCCAGAGTGGCGCCAGACGCTTCTGGAAGGTCTCATAGCGGCACTTAACATTCAGATTTCATCGGGCATGTTAATCACGTTTTCGGATGATATGACCGATTCAGACAAGGTGGCCCTAGCAACCTTAGCAGAAGTATCACGGTCGGGCAGAATTGACAGAAGCAATCAGTCAGTAACCCTAACCATGACAAAAGTCGGTGCAACTGAATTGCTAAAAGTTGTAGACGGCACAAAGCCAATGGAGATTGAAACGGCGGTGTCTTCAGTTGACCTTTTTGGTGTCTCACTACCGCTAGGGAAGTCAAAGATTTTGCTTCACGATGCAAATATCAGTGGAGACAAATCTTGTTTGGATAAAACAATTAGGGCACTTGATGATGATGATTCCATCAAAATAAAAGTAGAGTCTCCACTCATGACAATAAATTATCACGATTTTGAATAAGCAATTATGCTGGCCTATTTATGAGCTTTACCGCCTAGCCTCTGAAGAAATCAAGATAGTGGAAGGAAAAACAGATGGGCGAGATATCCAGCAGTAGGAATAACCCCTATATCTTTTCTAAAAATCTCAGGGACAAAATGAAGAAGATATACGTTGAGCGATCCGGCAAGAAGATAACAGACGGCGAGGCCGACTTGTACCTAGATAGGCTTATGCAAGTCGAGAAACTTATTGCAAAGATAGAGAATCGACCAAAAGAGGATAGTAATAAATAGACTTCGACCAGCTCGTTTATGAGCTTTATGGATTAATAGAAGTTGAAAGCAGATTATCTCATATACGAATTAAATCTTGGCGTATTTATAAATACCATAGAAGGGGGAGACAATGGAGCTGTATAAGATAGGAAAGGAAAGCGCGGAGAAGATTGAGAAGAATCCTATTTTGCTTGAAAAACAACTGCAAAACATTGTTGAGAACAACTTAGAGCTTCTGTTTTCTGCCAAGCTATTAGCGACGGAGCATCCAACCGGGGATAAACACGGTGGAAGAATCGACACTCTTGGTTTGGATGAAAACAATTCACCCGTGATCATTGAATACAAGCTAAAAGAAAGCGTAAATGTAATGAATCAAGCGCTATTCTATTTGGACTGGTTGCTTGACCATAAAGCCGATTTTGAGTTGTTGGTGATTAAGAAGCTTGGGCAGGGTGTAAAAATAGATTGGAGCAGCCCTCGTGTGATTTGTGTCGTTGGAAGTTTTACGAAATATGACCAATATGCAATTTCACAAATCGGTCGACCGATTGAGCTCGTTCAGTATAAATCCTTTAGAAACGACATTATTCTTCTTGATCGAGTTGAATCAGGGCAAGGCGAACCCCAAAAGAAGCAAGGGAAGACAAGGGTCAATGACCGTGAGGCCACAATAGAGGATCACGTTAAACGAGGGTCAGCAAGCACGATTCCGCTGTTTGAAGAAATTCGCGAATACATAACGAACCTTGGTGACGATGTTGAGGAAGCAGTCCGAAAGGACTACATTGCATACAGAACACTGAAGAACTTCTGTTGCCTGGAAATACACAAGCAGAACGTCCTGCTATATCTAAAGATTTCGCCGGATCAGATTGATGATCCCCTAAGAATAACAAGGAATGTAAAGAATATTGGCCACTTTGGGACCGGAAACCTTGAAGTGCGAGTAGACCGTTCAGAAAGCATCGAAGAAGCAAAGAGATTGATTAACGCGAGCTATCAGACCGTTTAAACATCAGAATACAAGAGATAATAAGTGGGGTCGCGTCTTGAATCTTGAATTGCCAGAATTAAATCACCAAATCGACCAGCTCGTTTATGAGCTTTACGGATTAACCGCCGAAGAAATAGGAATTGTGGAAGGAGAATAGTCAACATGAAGAGATACAGGGGCTTTCATACACAGCGTTATGATGGTTCTACTGCAGATGCTTGGCACTCATACACTTGTAGTTTTTGCAATAACCGCGTTTCCGGCGCAGTTGTCGCAGCGGACATAGTTGCAGGTGGCCCGACAATAAAATGGCTTTGGTGTACAGAATGTGGTAATCCGTCTGTTCTTGCTTTAGATCAAGCGATATACCCTGGTGTGCTTTTCGGACCCCAAATCGAAGGATTGCCCAGCGAGACCGATGCTGCTTATGGAGAAGCAAGGCGCTGCATGTCAGTAAACGCGTTTACCGCT
This sequence comes from Actinomycetota bacterium, assembly GCA_041658625.1. NCBI lineage: Bacteria > Bacillati > Actinomycetota > Actinomycetota bacterium. The sequence continues at coordinate 18,956 of JBAZZW010000001.1, read as the reverse complement.
GCAGAACTCATATGTAGAAAGATATTGATGCACGTCGCTGTTGAAAAAGGTGCAAAAGAAGGAGATACGTTCATTAACTATATTAGCCATCTTGAAAAAGAAGGATATGTCACCCCACCTATGAAAAAATGGGTAACTCTTATTAAGGATCATGGAAACGATGCCACACATGTTCTTGAAGCGCCCAATGGAGACCATGCAGAAAGCACCGTAATGTTTACCGCAGAGTTATTGCGTCTAGTATATGAAATGGAGCACCTTGCTGCTAAATATGATCATCCAACACAATAGAACCTGGAAAAAAGAGCGCGGGAAATGAAGATCGACCAGCTCGTTTATGAGCTTAACGGCCTAACCCCCGACGAAATCAAGATTGTGGAAGGATGTTACTAAGTGAGCAGTAAGCGCGAGGAGCCTGTACGTCTGAAGAAAGGCAAATTGGCTCACAAAGATCTCCAGAACACTTGGCAAAACACTGCAGAAGGGACGGTTGAGACAGAGAAGGCTGTTCATAAACCAGGTGGTGGTAGAGGAAGAATCGATATTCATGTGGAGTCGGATGGAAACCTTGTTGCCGTTGTTGAGGTAAAAGATAGTGATTGGGATGCGATGACGCCGCAAGGTGCTAGGCGAAATGTGCAAAGACAAATACGACAAATATGGAAATATGTCGAATCTCAGTTAAGCCAGGGCAAAGATGTATCTCCAGGCATTGTTTTTCCCAAGCGTCCTTCTGATCCTGAGCGAGTTGAACTTATCGAGTCGATGTTTGGAGAAGAATGTATCGCGGTCGTATGGGATGATGAGTAATGCATGTAGTTAAATGATGTCTGGTCTTGAATCTTGAATCACCAAGACCAGACCGCCAAACCGAAAAACCTCAAGCAGGCCTTATCTTAGTCTTGAACTGCGATATAAATCGCCAAGGAAAAATAGGCAAAATGCTGCCTTTGGTCTATTATTGACGTGAAAGCGTGTTTAAAGTTACGGAAGGCTGACATATATGAGTGATACTCGGAAGATGAGATTTCGGCTTCAAAACAAAATAAATGGTATAGACGTGGAGTTGGCTTATCTCACAATCCCTCTAGTAAAGGAATTTCTATCTGAAATAGAAGAATTTATTAAGGGGGGTAAGCGAATCGACTTAACACAAGTGATTGCTGGCATGGAAAATGGCTCAGTCGCTGTTGATGTAGTCGACAACCACGCAGGGCAATTAGATAGTACTTTTGATGCGCTAGAGAAACTTGGAGAAGGCAGAGACTTAACAGTATTAGACCCGGGTAGGGCAAAAGTAATCGAGCTCTGGCAAAAGAAAGCGAAAAACGATGAGGATGTCGTATATGAGGTTTCTCTCGGGGAAGACAATTCAATCGCCCCAGTCATAACAATTTCTAAAGACACAGATTTTAAGGCGGGGCCGGATTATTGGGTAGATGTTGAGCTGTATCTATATGGAAGGGTATTTGACATGGGCGGTAAAACTATTCCGAATGTGCATATAGAACTTGAAGGCGGAAAGACAGTAAAGATAGGCACAAGAGCATCTGAATTAATGGCGGATAAACAAAACCGATTGTATAAAAATCAGCTTGTTAGAATTAGCGCTATGAGAAACATTGAAACAGGCGAACTTAAGGACGAGCGGTTCATTTCTTTCGAGAACTATAACCCACGGTTCGATGAGGATGAGTTTTCAAGAATAGAAAAGCAAGCAAAGCTAGCATGGAAGGATGTTCCTAGCGTTACAGCGTGGCTAGAAGACTTAAGGGGCAATAATGGCTAAGGGAGAGACATTCTCGATCCTCGTTGATACAAGTTTCTTGGTCCCTGTGTTTGACAGTACGCGCGGTAACCATGCGGACGCAAAAAGATATTATAAATACTTCTGTGATAATTCATACCGCATGTTCTTATCAACTATCGTAATTTCCGAATTTCATCAAAAACAAACAATTGTGCCCATATACAATACGGGCAACTTCATTGTTCTGCCGTTTAACTATGAAGATGCGATTAAAGCAGCTGATATCGCGTATCAGCTAGGCGGTCTGGAACGAGGAGGAGAACCCAAGGCCAAATATAAGGATGACCTAAAAATTATGGCTCAAGCAGAAACACGCGGCATTGATTTTATTATTACAGAGGACAGATCGACCTTGGCGAGATACGTAAAGAAATTATCAGACGCGAAACTCTATAGGCCAAGCATAATAGTTCTCAATGATGGGTATGACATTTCGATATTTAACAAGGGTCAAGCACCACTGCCGGACAAAACAGGCGCGCCGGTCATCGCGTTACAGGCATCTGAAAGCGCAAAAGATAAATGAGACATCAACAATTTGACTACCTGTAAACGGGGTCGCTCGTAAACTGGGCCAGGTCTTGAATTATCAGGTTTTAGTGCTTTTTCAGTCGCGGGAGAGACTCTGCAACAAAGACTAGGAAAGAACTTACCAGGGGGAATACTATGGCAGCAACTATGCCTCTTAAAAAGATAATCGACCAAGGAGTTGCCTTTCGCCAACTTATAACTATCACGGTCAAAACAAATAGCCCAGTTACTTTAGTCATTGCCCCTACTAGCATTTTTGATATTTCAGGTGTGAGTTTATCATAAGTATCGGGATACTCGGACTCCCGTAGATGCTTCCCCTGGGCGAGGTCGCGAGCGGTTTTATCTTTATGGAGACCTTGACCAATAACGGCAGTCATACAGGAGACCAGCGCTAAGAAGATTCCCAAAGCCCAATCGCCATGAATGAAACAAACGATAGAATAAATCATGGTAATAATGACGAATCCGAGTAAAACAATTGTCTCGAAGCTAGTTATCCACCTTATTGCGCCCACCCCAGAACCCAAATAATTCCAACTGTGCTGCATTCTACACTAAACCCACGTTAGACTCTAATAAACGGGGTCATGTCGTGCCTTTTAACATTTTAAGTTTCTGATCTTGATCCACCACGCATATAAGGGGTCGCGTCTTTACTTTTAGCATTCTTGATTTTTGGTTTATCACACACGGCTACTGATCCACTAAACACGATTTTCCCTGGATTTTGTCTCTGCATTGTTTTTTGAAAGGGTCAGGTCGTGCTTTTTAACCTTTCTTAGTGGACGGGGTCATCTATGAAAAAGCGCCCCAATATCGCCAAATCGACCAGCTCGTTTATGAGCTTTACGGATTTACCGATGAAGAAATCAAGATTAAGACCTGCAGTCTATCCTGAACTGTATTATTCTTGAAACGTTTTCGTATTATTTCTCATACGTATCAAAAACGGCATGGTTTATCAGGAAAAACCGTGCAGGCCTCTCTGAAATAAATCTGTACTAAATCTCAAAACATTTGAATAGTGCTGATGAATGGACTAATCTAATCTTTATTGGAGGTTCTGAATTAGTGCCTATTCATGATTTGGCGAAGGTCGATAATGATTTCTATTTCCAGTGGCACATAACTGATCGCTGTAACCTCCGCTGTAAACACTGCTATCAAACGGAGTATTCGGACGCTCGCGAGCTGACCATTGATGAGCTTAAGAAAATCGCCGACAAAGTTTGTCTCGCGTTGACCAAATGGAACGCGAGAGGCAAGATCGCTATTACTGGTGGCGAGCCGCTCTTACGTGATGACTTACCCGAACTTCTTGAGTATCTCCAGGAATCCCCTGCTGTAGCCCAGTTTGAAGTTCTATCAAATGCCACTCTTTTAACGTCTGAAACCGTACAATTACTGAAAACGTTCAGCAAGTTTCACAGCTTTCAAATATCACTAGATGGCGGTACGGAAGAAACGCACGATTCAATCAGGGGCACAGGTTCCTTCGCTAAAGCCATTACCGGCATCCGCTTGTTGAGGGCGAACAACATCCCCGTGAGATTGATGTTCACGATTCATCGCGGGAACGCTAAAGATATCTCTCGTCTCATTGAGTTGGCTATCGAAGAGGACGTGGATGCTATTACGATAGAGCGGTTTGTTCCAACTGGATCTGGCAGTGCTTTGTCTCACCTCGTCTTATCACCAACAGAGCTGAGAGATATTTATCAATATGTTGCTGGTAGGGCTGACGAAGAATACGAGAAGGGCACGAAGCTTAAGATTCTCAAGTTCCGCTCCCTTTGGGTACTTCTTGATCCGGAGAGATCGAAAGCAGCAATAGAAACTCCGGTTCATACTGATCTGGGAGCGATGTGTTCAATAGGCATCGATAGTCTATGTATTCTGCCCGACGCAACAGTCCTCCCGTGCCGGCGATTGGGGATACCTATTGGCAATTTGCTGGAAGACTCAGTGTTCAAAATATGGTATACGTCGGATTTGCTTTGGCAGCTAAGAAACAAGGACAACCTTAAGGGCAAATGCAATGAATGCGAGCTAATACCACGATGTGGCGGTTGCCGCGCGACTGCCTATGCAATGACCGGCGACTACTTAGCGGAGGATCCCCAGTGTTGGGCATAGATGACTCAGATATGCTTCGCCTAAACGACCAGTATGTCCTCTACAAACTTGATGTCGATGACGGTATGTGCTGGTTGTTCGATATTGAGGAGGGTTCATATTTCGACCTGAACAACGTTTCTTTCTTCATTTTCTCAAAATTTAATGGAAGCCATACTATAGCTAAAGCACGAGAGCTGACTCTCGCTGAATATCCTGATGAAGATAGAGGCATAGTCATCAACGACTTCGACACATTAATCGAAAAATCATTTAAAGAAAGTATCTTGATAAAGGGAGGCAATTGAAATGGCAAAGATTAAGTCAGAAACCAAACAAGCAGTAGGGGAAACAAAGATTTCGAGTTATCAAAAGCCCAAGCTAGAACGAAAGACGAGCATGGAATTCCCCAAAGAGATTGCAGAGAAGTTCAACGCGGGAAAGTTCTGTATTCAATGCAGTGGCTGCCACGGCTGTCGGTAATCTGATATCCACCTTATGAAAACCACTAAGACAGCGCTTCTCAACGACGCAATAGAAGCGACGGTCAACCTGGATGCTATCCTCGACGGTATCGATTTCGATTCATATTTAGAGGTAGATAAAAAAACCGCCCTCAATACGACAATCGGTTACAAGCGATATATTAGGAAACAAAAAAAAGCAGAAATGCTTATCGAGAGATTCTACACTGAATGTTCTTCAGCATCAGGGGGACGCTTGCCTTGTTTCTCTGATGTATATGACGAGGGGCTAAATAGCAAAAATAACAGGATCAGAGAAGAACAACCTCTCGCCGTAAGGTTAGGGCTCCTGTTCGTAGTAAAGAAGTTAAGGCTTGATGCAATGAAGGAAGAAGAGCCAAAAGCGAGAGAAAAAAAATATGAGACTGCAGTATGGCTTGTAAATACGATACGGTTGGCACCTTTTGCAAAACCTCGCAAATTGAGTAGTGCTATGCAGATGCTCTGTTTATTAGAACTTAGTATCTGCTGCTCGGGCATACCCGAGGCTTCGCTTGCACTAGGTTATGCTCAAAGAGCTGAATGCATGTTCAAAGAATTGAAAACGAGCAGTTTGCCAAAGAAGAAGGATATCAAAAAGGCTATCGAAGACTATATTAGATTCTGTATTGGTGAGGCTGAGCGCATCGGACGAGATTCCGCGAAAGCCCTATCATCGTTTCAAGAAATAGTAAGTAATCATGAACATGATAGAGAAAATTGCAGAACCTTTCCTTCGTCTCGATTATCAACAATTATTCAGGCTCGAAGATATATAGCTACAATTCTCGTCGATAAAGGGCGCGGCACTGAGGCAATTAATCAGCTAGATATTGCTCAAGAATTGCTTAAATCAGATCATTTGTTTGATGGTGACTGGAGAAAACATGACTGTGAGCTGGTAAAAGCCTCAGCATTTTTGGACCAAAAACATTTCAAAGAAGCAAAACATAATTTAGATGGAATTATTAAGCAGAAGAGAGAATTAAAGGGTGCCTTTATTATTCGTAAAGCTCAACTTACTAGGATTGACTGCCAAATAGAAGAAAGAGGTCGAAGTATTGATCTTAACGGGGGACGAAAGAACGGTGAAAATGCAGAAGATTGGATAAAAAAAACCATTAAGGTCACGACAGAAGTCGGTCTTACTACAGAATTGAATAAACTCATGGAAGGCTGTGTCGAACGTAGAGATCGAGGCAACTTCTACTATGCTAACCGATTATTTGCTCGGTATCTAAAGCAAAATAGATTATGGCTTAAGAAGCAGGTCGACGGACTAGAGTTAAGAAAACCATTGTTGAAGGATGTTAAGGATCGGGAAAAGCAAATAGAAGAGATAGAGTTAAATAGATATCTCAAGTTGTGTTTGGAAGATAGAATTATGAAACCAACTTCTCCACTTGATCGACTCAATGAGTTTCATAGTCTAGATTCAAAATCATTAGATGAACTTTTAATCGAGGTTCGAGATTCAGAAACAAGAACTATCGCAAAGGATGCAATCCGTGGGTTCGGCAACGAGATTCTGCTTAAAGACTTTCTGAACCTTTACCAAAAGCGGAAAAGTAAAAATCCCAGTATAATTCACGCAATACAATCTGCGCTAACAGAAATCTACAAGCAGGGTGGTGAACCCGAAAAAGCCGACGCAATGACTAGACAAAAGGAAAAAATATCAATCCTGCCAGTCGATCTTACATCTGCTCGCGATTTCTTCGACAAGTATTTTATGCCTGGAAATATTGAGATACCAGAAGAGTCGGACAAGCTCAAATATATGTATTTAAAGCCACATACTGTCGACAGAACAATGTATCTTAATGCAGAAGCATTCATTGACAAATTATTACTATCATCGAGACAGGTTCTTCCAACTCCAACTGACGACATTAGCGCATTCATAACAGTTCTAAGGAGATGGAATTCGTTTACGCCCAGTCTAGCCAGTACGGTAGACCCTAGCAAAGGGGGAGGATTCTTTTTATATATGAAGCGCAGAGAATTACAAAAATATATGCCGAGTTCAGATAATCAAAAAACTTCGATAGGGGTAGTAATTGACCCTGGATATGATTTTCTGGAAAATTTCTTTTCCGAGGGGTTCTCGATAGCAGATATAGACTATGTTGTGATTTCTCATAATCATGGAGATCATACCGACAGTCTGCCTCAATTGCTGGCTCTATTTCATGAAATGAATGATCGTCTTAGGGATTGGAAACCCTGTTACCGCAGTAAGTTTGGGAAGAAGAATATTAAGTTCATAGTATCACGTGGAGTTTTTGAGACATTTGAACAACACTTTCATATGGCCCAAGAGGCCATTGAGGATACATGGGTTCTCGAAGAAATAAATAACAAAACTGCAGATGTGGCTTCATTTGGGAATCTAGAATTTTCAATTGACCCTATACCTACAGATCACGAGGCCCTTGGAAAGAGCCGCAGCTATGGATTTAATTTTATTATGAGAAACAGTGAACGCGACATATTTAGATTTGGCTATACGGGGGATGCGAAATGGACTCCTGAAATTTCCGAAAAGTTTGCTAAATGTGATGTAGTTTGCGCGAACCTTGGCTCAGTCGTTGAAATTTTTAAGAACAAGAGGCTTCTTAAGGAAGGCTCTATAGAGGAACACAGTTCTAATAGAAATTTGCTGGGCAATAAAAGGCAGATAGAGAAAGGCATTAGGCAGCAGGTTAAAGATTGCAAGCATCTCTATTTATCAGGGATGACGCTACTAGTAAAGCAGATTATGGACAAGGAGAAGATAAAAGCTGTCATTATTTCTGAGTTTGGCGAAGAACTTAAGTCAGGATTGAGGATAGATTTGTTTCACAAGTTTGACGATTGGCTCAAGGATGAATCAACTAACCGGGCCGGAAACAATAAACCAAGATGTTTTCCAGGAGATGTAGGATTACGTGTAGGGTTGCCTGATGGTCAAGTATATTGTCATCATTGCGATCAGTTTGTTAATAGAGCAGCAATATCTCCTTTAGCCCATGGATTCCAAGAAGCCATCTTCTTCGTTTGCGATGAATGTCGATCAGTTTTTTCAGAACAGCAGATTAATGAAAGGCTAGAAGAGCTCTACCTAAAAGGGAGACAGCTAAAGGTTGGACATCCGAGACCCGAGTGCATTGGTGAAGTATGTTCGCACAGCGATCTCTGCCCTTCTGCAGAGTAGCGTCCATCTGGCTATTGAAAAGGGTGAAGTTGAGCGCGCTTGTATGTCGATATCGCTCGTTGGCGTCAACTCTACCGATTCTCTTAGGGGTCACTTTCTAAATAATATTTCTAGCTTAGTTGTTGCTGACCAACAGCTAGATGGCGGTTGGTCTGACGTTGAAGAAACCGTTTGGTGTACGGTGTTTCTAAAATCTGCAAACGAACAATCTTGCATAGATAGAGCGTTAGGGTGGCTTCGGAGGCAACAGCTTTCAGACGGGTCGTGGGGTTATAGTAGTCGTGATCGAGGACGGATCCCGATTACGGGAATCTTGCTCTACTTAGTACCCGAACTTGCTAACAAGAAATCAATTGGATGGCTAAGAGAGACGTGGACTAATGATTTACGCTCGGAGCCAGTACTTAGCTATAAGGCCGCATACGTGTTATTGGCACTTGGTGGGCAATCGGTGGATTCTGATGACGGTCTTGTAAAACAGACGGTTATTAGACTGCAAAAGGAACAGAATAATGACGGTGGTTGGGGGCCCTGGAAAGATCAGCCAGTAGGAAGCTCTGCTGAATATACTGGAATTGCATTATCTGGTCTCTTAGAATACCCCGCTATTGTAGATGAAAAAGTAGTCACTAGAGCAGTCCAGTGGTTAACGGACAACCAGCTCCCAAGCGGTTTATGGCCGGCACACTATATTGAACAAGGAAGTGCTTGGGCCTTATCTGGTCTAATCAAAGGCTTGCAGTATCTTCAAGCCAACAGGAGTTAACGTGTGTGGTATTTGCGGTATCCTCGGACAACCGAGTGAGATTATGACCAAGAGCATGACACAGGCGATGGAAAGACGAGGTCATGATGGTGAAGGATTTTATTTAGACAGCTTTATATCCGTCGGTGTTAGACGTCTGCAAATCACGGGGCCTTTGGAGAATGATCAGCCGATTTGGAATGAAGACCACACTATATGCATCGTATTCAATGGAGAGATTTATAACTTCCGCGAACTGCGCATCAACCTCGAATCCAATGGTCACGTTTTTCGTTCATCGTCAGACACAGAGGTAATACTACATCTCTATGAGGACTTGGGCGAAGATTGCGTTCAATATTTGAAGGGCATGTTTGCGTTTGCGATTTGGGACGGTGAAAAGCTGTTCTTAGCACGCGACCGAATGGGAATAAAGCCGCTCTTCTATGCAAGTGTGAACGACAATCAACAGCTGATTTTTGCGTCAGAGATTAAAGCCTTATTGGCTCATCCAGATGTTAGTCATGCTCGCCATGAACCATCCTGGCATGAACTATCTGTTTTTGGCTATGTCCTTTCAGAAAGCGATACGCTAATCGAAAATATAAAACAAGTAAGACCCGGCTCGGAAATTACAGCAACCCTACACGATGGCTCTATTCGTATCGAAGAATGCATCTACGCTCAGAAGTGTCCTGATCAAGAAACGGGAATAATTCGACAAGAGACATCTATTGGGAGCAGTGTAGATCGATTTGAGAATGCCCTTCGCGAGAGTTGTCAACGCATAATGAACCAAGATGACCGACCAAAGGGGTTGTACTTATCTGGCGGTATAGACTCGTCATTGATTAGCGTGCTATGCCACGAGGAATCATCAATACCAATACATACATTTACGCTGGGAGATTCGCTAGAGAACGACGATGTCCGTTACGCGCGTCAAGTAGCAACGGCAATTGGCTCAATCCATCATGAGATTATCGTGTGTAAGGATGAATGCGAGCGAGAATACCCCACGTTTCTTCAAGCGTGTGAGACAGCGCCAAGCGAAGGTACATTTGATATGCATGGCGATTTCTGCTTTTTCTTGTTATCAAAATATGTATCAAAGCATGTCAAAGTAGCGATATGTGGTGAGGGGGCGGATGAATTAACAGGTGGGTATTGGATGCATAAATGGCCACTTGGGTATGTTGACTCCTTGCGAGAGAGACTTGGACGAATGGGAAAAAAAGACGTAACAATGATTGAAAAAGAACTGGAGCAGTGGTTTGCTCAGCCTGAGGATGTTGATCGTTATCGTCAGGGAGTATTTGATCTTTTGCTGGGAACGGGCTTAAGCAATTACCATCTTTGGGCTGTAGATAGGGCATCAATGTGGCATGGGCTAGAAGTCAGAGTGCCATACTTGTATGACCCAGTTGTCGAAGTTGCAAGGTCATTACCAATGGAGCATAAAGCCACGCGCCACACGAGCAAAATTGTATCGCGCAAGCTTGCTAACAAGATATTTGAGCCGTATGGATTGCTGCATATTATTGACCGAGAAAAGAAAGCAATGCCAAACGCCATAGAACATCTTAAGTTGGATCAGCTCGATATATACAGAGAATCAAGCTTGCTTGCCCAAACTAGGCAGGGCTAATGTCGTGAAAATCTGCCTGATTAGCAAGTATCCTCCAATTGAGGGGGGAATTGCAGCCAAGACTTACTGGATGTCGAGGGGTCTGGCCGAAGCTGGGCTCGATATTACAGTTGTAGCCAATAGTTCTCTTGTCGAGAGAGAATACGGGATTCAAAAGATTGATAAACAACCAGCGACCATCAAGAATCTAGAAGTTCACAGCATAGAAAGCAGTAACCCTTGGCACATTCCTAACTCAGATCATGCTGAGACAAGACTACTCAATCTTTTGCTCCAACTTCACGACAGGCGGCAATTTGATTTGATTGATTCAGGCTATCTTGTTCCATACGGGGTAGTTGCTTACTTAGCAAATCAGATAACATCTATTCCTTATATTGTCAGACATGGTGGTAGCGACCTCGCGAAATTCTTAGATCATCCGGAATATAGGTTCTTGCTCAAGCAGGCTATTGCACACGCCAACCTTGTGGTGACAGATAGGCACAATGCAAAAGTTCTTGGTGAGTTGTCTAGAAGAACCCCTATTCAACCAACATATATCCCCGATGAACGCATATTTAAACCCAAGGCACTTAGACCAAGTACCGCTCCGACTTTCGCATATATTGGCAAAGTGAATTATCATTGGCGTCGCCGGGGTTTGGACAAAATAGCTGAACTTTTTGAGGGTATTGATACGCTGAAGTGGCAGCTACTATTCGTATCGCAAGGCACAGGTCTTGATGATTTTAGAAACTCACTTAGCGAAGAAATGCGACAAAGGATCATCTTCAGACCTTTTGTTCCGCCATGGGAAATGCCTCGGCTACTTGCTTCAGTGGACTATATATTCAGTTTAGCGGTCGATGAGCCAATGGAAGATCCGTCGAACTTGGTACTCGAGGCACTTGCCTCGGGGACTGAAGTAATAACAAATCGCAAACTGCCAGCAGGAGAAAGTGTTCACCAACTTGATCTCAGCAATATGTCATCATGTGCGGGCTATATAGGTCACCTTATTCAAGACTTCAAACAAAAAGACAAGGCATCCACGATCAGGGATTCTGACAAAGAATCAAGTTACATAAGCTATATCAAAGAGAACATACAGGCCTACGAACATGTAATTGCTGATGCCAGCAAATAAACGGGCTATCTATGAGCATGATCGGAGTCGCGTCTTGAATTATCAGTTTCCGGGTCCTGTTTCTGATTTTGGATTTTGTTTCTGACCTTCAAAGCACGACTCTTGATACACCAAACACGATTTTTCCTGGATAGTGGGCGGCGTGTCAGTTCCTGCGGCAGATTTGTGGGGCGCCCCAGGACGACGCATTCCTGTATGCCTCTCGCCTAGTTTCTGTTTCTGCAAGCGGTATCCTCATCTTGATCCTCTCCCATCAAGGGAGAGGCAATGGCTCCGCGCGGTGCTGAAGAATCACTCGAGATTAATCAGGCTGCCTTGCCGTATAAAGGTCCTTAAAAAAATATCGCGTTTTGGTTGACAAACACTATATGCAGCATTCATAATGGCCAAGCTGCAATAACATTTGCGAAGTTAAACGCCCAACGGAATTTCGTAAATGTCGCCAAAATCGGCAAGTGAGGCGAAACGTATTCGTGTAAGAATAGCGAAACGTGGGAGACAAGGGAGACGGGCGTTTGAAATAAGCAACGTCCCTTGCGGTTTTGATAGGCAAAATAGATTGTGGATGCCCTGCAAGGGATTAGCGCAAGATTGACGCGCATCTGCTTTGCGGGGTTTTTGTTTTTTAGCTTTAGATCGATGTTCGATAATGTTTTGTTTTCGAACGGCCAGAAGGAAGGAATTATAGGCACAATGACAAGAAAGCACAAATAGGTCAACGTTCCAGGAAAGAGTCATTCTAAGGAGGTGGATCGTATGGCGACCAAGCAAGGAGTACTACCGTTTAAACCCGAGAAATTCTATTCAATACCTGAAGCTGCAGCTTACCTTCACGTAGCTGTAAGCACTATGTATAAGATTGCCAGAGACAGGCAGATCAGATTCATAAAGACCGGCAAGGAAATAATGTTCAGGAAAGAGTATCTGGACGAATACCTCGAAAGCCGCGTATTTGAAATCGTTCCGCCCGATCAAGGGATGAGCGGTCATGTCGGGTAGTATCCGCAAGCGGGGCGACACGTATCATGTGTATTTCCGCGTAAACGGAAAACAGCATTCAAGGGTGGCGGGACCCCTAAAACGTGACGCCGACGCGCTTTTGGTCAAGATCAACAACGAAATCTACAGCGGCAAGTATGTCGACATCAAACCGATGCTGTTTTCGGAGTTCGCGCCGAGATGGCTGGAGCAACAGAAGCCGAACCTCAAGGTATCTTCATACTCGAAGTATATCGTGGTGATAAAGAACGAGCTGGTGCCGAGGTTCGGCAGCCTCCAGGTGAGCAGGATCGACACAGAGATGATCCAGGGCTGGCTGACAGTGCTTTCCGGGCGCGGTCTGAAGCCGAGCACCGTAAACACGTATTTTGCCACCATGCGGAAGCTCATGGCCGATGCGGTCAAATGGAAGTATGTCCATTCGAACCCAGCGGCCGTTGTCGATCGGCCCAAGATCCCTAAGTCCGAAATCGACTACTTGAGTCCTGAAGAGATCGGCCGGCTTCTTCATGCCGCTGAACCGAAGGCCCGCGACCACGCGCTTCTCATGCTCTTGGCGACGACGGGCGTGAGGATAGGGGAGGCGCTCGCGCTAACGTGGGACGACGTCGACTTCGTAAAGCAGACGATCAACGTCTCAAAGACCATGCACGCCGGCGTCGCGACTTCTCCTAAGACCGCGGGCTCGCGCCGCGTCGTCAGGTTCCCGGAAGCGCTTAAGCGAGAGTTGATGACCTTTCAGTTGACGAGCCCGATCACAAAGGCGAACCATGTTTTTGTCTCGAGTGTCGGGACGCCTTTGGACAGGGATCGCGTCCGGAATAGGATCTTGAAGCCGGCTCTCGCGCTTGCGGGGTTGCGGAGCGTGTCGGTGCATTCGCTCAGGCATTCGTATGCGACCATGCTGATCCATCAAGGCGAGAACCTCAAATTCGTCCAAAGCCAGCTCGGCCATTCGTCGATGAGAGTCACATTCGACCGCTACGGACACCTGCTTCCGGCTGCCGGAGACGAGGCGATGAGGCGTCTGGATAGGATGGTTGAAGAAAACTTTTGTTGGCAAAGTGTTGGCAAAAAGGAAAAGATGAGATCAGAAAGTCACCTAAAACTCATATAATATGCAGTTGAGAGATGGTGGGTGATGAAGGATTTGAACCTTCGACCTCTTCCGTGTCAGGGAAGCGCTCTCCCCCTGAGCTAATCACCCGTATTCGCACTTAAACAATATTAAAGAGCACAGCCTTGTTTGTCCAGCGTAGAGAGTGAGTTAGAATTGTACGTTCCTTTTGCATCTTGGGCAGTAGTAAACCATCTTTGGGTTCATCATCAGAACCATACCAACGACCCAAATAGGAATGCCAACGATGAGGCACATCGTTAGGACTCCTATTACAGCAAGCACAATACCAACAGTCTTGTCTTGCTTGGCGATTAAGGGCGAATGGCAATATGGGCATACCAGTGGATTCACTTTGACCTCTGACTGGTCCTTTATAGCATCGTCCGCCTTCAAGACTTCGAGGTTTTCCTTGGCAAACTTGTATTCAGGGTCAATCTTTAGCGTACTCTTGTACCATTTTTTAGCGTCAACGATGTATCCCTGACTCTGAAGACATGCTGCTACTCCGGCCATTGCGTTGACATTCTTGGAATCCAACTTGAGTATCTGCTGGTATTTGGCAATCGCTTCATCAAACTTCTTCGCTCCATACAGGTTTATGGCATCATTCTTTAGCTTATTGATCTCAGCATTAGGCATTTTATGCTCCTCTCATTGAAGTTAGAATTCTGTGTCTCTATGTATTAAACATCCGTGTGGCTCATTTTATTACATTTAGGCAGTAAAAAAGAACCAAAACATTGAACTAACTGCGGTTAATGGATAGAATGTGCCCAAGCACCAGGGGCTGTTCAACTTTTTCTTTTAGTTAAAAGAATCGCATCCGGAGCAACTATTTTGGCTGCAAGCGACTGCACCATGAGCAAGGCAACAAAAACCCGCATGTTTCCGCTTGTAATAAATCCCTTCTTATTTAGTTATATGAGTAGAAACGCATGCGCATATGAATTAAACAAAGGACAGAGTCGACTCTGATATGGCTGAAGACACAACAAAACTCTTAATCGAAATAGCGGCCGACGACCAGAAGGCTTTCGAGGAGCTGATCGACCTGTATCAACCGAGGATATTCAACTTTTCCTACCGGATCCTCGGCAAGCGCGAGGACGCGCAGGATGTGACACAAGAGACTTTCCTGCGGATCTATGAGAAAGCCGGGGAGCTCGCCAAGAAAAAGGAACTTAACCTCCAGGCCTACATCTACAGGGTCGCCCAAAACCTGGCCATCAATGAAGTGAACCGCCGAGGCAAGGTCGTGGCCAAAGATGACTTGGAAGCGGAGGACACGAACGTCTACCAGGACCCGGAACGGGCGCTCCTTCTCAAAGACCAGATAAACAAGGTTCGGAAGGTGGCGAAGACGCTCGCCGAAGGGCACCAGATCGTCCTGACCTTACGAGAGCTCCATGAGCTAGATTACCAGAACATCGGCGAGGTCATGGGGATGACCAGAAACAACGTCGGCGTCCTGCTCATGCGGGCTCGGCTGAAGTTCAAAGAGGCCTATATCATGGGTGAACTTAACGAAGACAACCTAACTGAAGAATGCAAACGGATGCTCCCCCTGATCTCCGCCTACTACGACAACGAGGTCACCCCGGAAGAGCGCAAACGGGTAAAGCAGCACTTGAAAGACTGCCCCCTGTGCAAGCTCGCCCTGGATGAGATTACCGAGGCATCCATGTCCTACCGCTCGCTCATCCCGCTCGCCGTGCCCGCTGCCATCAAGACGGGCGTGCTCGCCAAAGCAGGCACTCTCGCAGGCCATGGCCTCTCCAACTCAGGCACCTTCACATCCGCAAGCCAAGCCACGGGAACGGCCACCCAGGCCGCGGCCACAATCACCAAGACCGGGATGTCCTTGGTAGCGAAGATCGCCCTCGGCATCGGCACCGCGGCCATCGTCGTTTCAGGAGCGGCGACCGTCATCATCGGCCCCGCACACATCAAAGACAAGATTGTCCAGCTCTTTTCAGGCACAGGAACAGTTGCCAAAGAAGAGAGAGTCAGCAAGATCGCGTTTGTCAGATTCGGGGATATTTGGGTCGTTGATTTGGACGAAGAGGGCAAACATGTCTTGAACACCGAAAAGAAGCTAACAAATACAGACGATGCCGATGATTCTAATCCTGTCTGGTCGCATGATGGAAAAAAGATTGCCTTTATATCAAAGCTTGCCGGGCCTGGGCCCATTATGCCAGAAGTACATATCATAAATGCCGATGGTACGAAAGTAGCAACTTTGGTTAATAAAGAAAGCGCTATAGACTTTACGGACAGTCTTAAGTATTTGAGGTGGTCAGAGGCTGATTCAGCACTATATTTTGGCGCAGGGTATCAGTACCCTTCGTTTTCGCTGTGTGAGGTAAATGTGAAAACGAAGAAGATAATAGAGATGCCTACTGGGATGCAGCTCGGTTTTGATGTAGTTGGCGACAAATATGTTATGGCCGTTGACCTAAGTGGCAATAATGGAATACGAGGTGAACTTGCACTATACCCGGGAGAAGAAAAATATAGAATGACGACAATTGTCGACAAGGCCAACGATTCACCAACAAACAGACTGTTTTCCGACCCAGAATGCAGCCCAGACGGCAAGCGAGTTGTAGTTTGTGAAGGTTGGGGCGGTAACGAGAGTCCACTTTATATTGTTGACATCAATAAACGAAGCAACACCAAGTTGATTAACGGAGCCTGGCAACATCCAACATGGTCACAAGATGGAAAGGCAATAGCTATGGAAAAGATTATCAGCGGCGCCGGGAGGCCAGAGAATCAGAAGCCTGAAGTATGGAGAGTCAATGATAATGGTAAAGGTCTAGATAAGCTGCTAGATAATGCCTCCTCACCCTCCTGGTCCCCCGCAACCTATATTAAGAAAAAGCCGAAACCGCAACCGGATCCGGAAGCGGTTGATATAACGAAGTTTCTTCCAAGCGATGCTACGGTTTCAAAGAAATTGATTGCCGATATTGATCAAGATAACTACAAAGAAATTATTGTTGCTGCATCGACAGCTGTTGGTGTTGACACAAGTTCCTCATACAAAAGTAGAAACGGTATTGTTGTTGTCATTGACTGGAAGGGGAATAAATATGTCCACCAGTGGGAGAAGACATATCTGCATCCGACTGCTTTTGAGGCACTGGAAGCACGCGATGTTAACAAAGACAAAAAAGTTGAGCTAATAGTTAAGTGGATTTACGGTGCTCACGCAATGCAGATGTATTTATATCAGTTTGACGGTTATGCATATCGTCCGTTAAATGCAGTAAACCAAGAAGGCAAAAGCATGGAAGTCTTTTCATCAAGTACTCCGAGGTTTGAGTTCAAGGATCGCGACGGCGATGGAATCGATGAACTCCTTGTCTACGGGCGAGATTATGAAACAGGCGCTGATCCGACAAGAAATAATTTCATCAACGTTTACAAATGGCAGAATAACGAATACAAATATGTGGATAGAGACTATGAAACGATTAAGTAAAACCGGGAGGCGAAATGGGCATTCTTGATAAATTCGATGATGTTTTGGTGGATGTAAGCTCAAAATCTAAGAGGGCAGTCGCGGCCGCGCAGATAAAAAGCGGGATTAAGGACATCAAAGCTGAAAAAGCAAAAAGAATGGTCTTGCTTGGCGAGAAAGCATACGGCCAGTATGTTGTCGGGAAGCTAGGCAACGATACGCTATCAGAAGACTGTGATGTCATTGCTGATCTTGACGACCAAGAAAGGATGCTCTTGGACAAACTCGATGAGCTGGATAAGGTGCCCGCAGCGTCCACAACTGGATTTCCGTGCCCGGAATGCGGTAAGGACATTAAGCAAGATTCTGTTTTCTGTGCTTACTGCGGTGTTAATGTACCGGAAGAGCGGAAGAAAAAGGAAGATGGGTCAATATATTGCCTGGAATGCCGAACCCAAATCGCGAAGGGCATGGAGTTCTGCCCGAGCTGCGGCTCAAAGGTTGAAGCTGACAAGAAAGATGCTCAACCGGTTGACGATCAACACTTCTGTCTACAATGCGGCGCTGCCAATAAACCCGATGCTGCTTTTTGCAGAGGCTGTGGAATGAAGCTCGAGGCGGTTGAAGAAGTACCAGAGGTAGTTAAGGAGCCGGAACCAGAGGCCGAACCGGTTGAGGAGCCAAAAGCTGAAGAAAAGAAGCCGAAGGCCAAGCCAAAAACAAAATCGAAACCAAAGCAAGCGCCTTCGCCGGAAGAACCGCTTTTCTGTGTTGAGTGTGGTACGCAAAACAAACCGACGGCCGGCTTCTGTCGCGAGTGCGGAGCAATCCTAGAAAAAGATTAACCTTATGCGTAATAAAACATATTGGCGCCAGTTATATAGATAGAAAAGAAAGATGACAGGGGAGGCATTATGGCATTTTGTACGAAATGCGGAGAACAGAATACTGATATAGCGCAGTTTTGCGTGAAGTGCGGAAATCAGATGGGGGCGATGAACTCATCGGCTAGCGGCTCAGTCGCGTCAAGCGAGTCACAGACCTTCGTAGTGGAGCTGATCAGGAGTCTCTATCCCGGCTCAAAGACCATTTGCGTCAGCGCCGTAGTAATCATCATCAGCTTCTTCTTGCCCTATTACGGCAATGGGGCGAATGCTGTAACTGTCGGGGGTTTGTGGTGGTTGATGCCTATATATGCACTTCTTGCCGTAGGCCTAGCATATCTTACTCATATTGGAGAAATGAGTGCCAAACTCTTCTCTACCGCGGCAACGATTGCCATCGCCATGCTATACGCACCACAGATTCTAATTATATTTCGAGGTGGCAACGAGATAGCGGGATTCGGCATCGGCTTCTATGGGATCAGTCTTGGCTTCTTGGCGATGGTTGTCGGTGCATTCTTAAACTTATGGAGCATCACTAAAGAAATGGAAACCTAGGAGACCCTATGCTTTGTCCAAAATGTGGGGCCCAAAACGAAGAAGACGCGAAGTTCTGCGAGAAATGCGGCGGGGAAATAGATGCGTCATCTGAAACGCCCGAACTTATGTATTGTTCAAAATGCGGCGCCGAGAATCATCCTGGACGAAAAGCCTGTAATGAATGTGGCGTCGCTCTGCCCAGTCAAGTACTGTCAAAAGACATAAATGTGGCCAAGAGTCCTAAAATCTTACAGACCGCTGCTA